>NZ_JAABLT010000020.1:0-410061 GCF_009915125.1 Proteus sp. G2673 | reverse complement strand
TTGACTCTTCTTTCGCTTGATGAGTGCCTCGAATAGTATCAGCTGTGGTTGCCAAATCGATAATTTGTGCGCCAATTTCACCCACTAGTTGCTGTTTCTGTTGGCGATTTTGCTCTTTCTCTTTATCAAAGATTTTATTTAACGTGCTGTGGGCGTTATCGGTATCTTGGCTTAATTGCGCGATATCTTGCTGTTGATTATCGCTATCATGAACTGTCCATGTGCCTTGTGATACCGCAGATTGAGTGGTGTTTTCCGCGCTGTCACTATGGTTGCCTGCCATGGCTAATGCATGCCCCATATTCGCCAGCATATTGCCTTCAACACCCCCTGAGGTACTTACACCACCAGATTGATGCTCAACTTTATATTCTGCGTAGTTATGGATATCACTAAAGCCTAATGTACCCGTATCAAGCTGATTATTTTTAGCCTCTGCGGTACTGCTAATTACTGCACCATCAAGCTGGGTATGTTTACCCACACTAATATCAAACCCTTGATTGCCTGCAAATAAACCCGTTTGTTCTTCCACTGAACGGTATTTGCTGTCCATTTTATCGCGACTAAACGAAAGATTTGCCGAACCTCCCGGTGTGCCCATCACATTGACACTACCACCCGCACTTTCACTCGATTGCTTCGATTTGTAATCATCAATCGCTTGCTGGCTTTCAAGATGTAAATCTCCGCCCACCTTAGCAATCACTTTATCGCCTTGCGCTTGAGCGCCTTTTAAGGTCGTATCTTGGCCGCTTTGTAAGGTGAGCGTTTGCCCTGCATTTAATGTGCTATTGGTGTAATAGGTGTGGTCGCCCTCTTCAAATCCTTTTGCTCGGCTACCATTAGCATTAATATTTACCCCAACACCACCCGAGCCCACCGTGACGCCAACACCAACAGAAGCACTTTTACTGCTGTTTTTACTGTCTATCGTCTCTTGGTTTTGTGCTGATTGTAATGTGATATCTCGCGTAGCACTTAAAGTAAGATCACCATCAGCCTGTAGCTCACTGCCTGTAATAGTGATATCGCCTTGCTCTTTTCCTGTTGCCGTAATAGAGAGATTTTCACCTGCACTTAAGCTACTGCCCTGGGCGATGTTTTGTTGCTGTATACGTTCAGACTCAGAAGAACTTTTGCCATAAGCAACATTGGCACCAATCAACGTTGTGCTCTCATTATCAGTGCCAGATTGCGCATTATCTAATGCAACCGCACCTGCTGCCTGAGCCCCAGAAAGTCCTGCTTTAATACCTTGAAGTGTGCTAATTTGGCTATCATCAGCTTCTTTAGATGCCTTATAACCTGAAATAGCGCCATTGATTGCACTTCCTGCGGTACCACTTAGTGCGACGGTAAAACCACTCTGCTTAGTCTTAGTTTTGCTTAGCTCAGTGTAACTATTTTCGGTAGCCAGAATATCAACAGAATCCCCCGTAAGAGATATCTCTTTTTTGGCTATCATTTCACTGCCATCAATGGTGAGATTATCCCCTGAACTGATGCGAATATTGCCATCCGTACTACCAATCACACTGCCTTTTTGAGTCACAGCATCACTATTATTGAGCTGCTCAAATGCAGATTTACCTACAGTAAAGCCGATGCCTCCTGTACCACCGATGCCTGATTTTTTAATTTTTTCTTCATAAGATTGGAAAGCAAACTCTTCTGCAGTAGTCAGCGATAATTGATTACCCGCATCAAGATTGATATCTTGTGTCGCAATAATCTCACTGCCCTGTGCAATTAAATCATTGCCAGCAGAAATAGAAACTTCATTTCCTTTTAGCTCTGTTCCAGTTGCTTGTTTATTATGAATTTCAGCATGTGTAGTGCGAGTTTCCGAAGAACCAAATGATTTATCTTTCGTCACACTGTGTGCGATTTGGTCAATAGAGGAATAACCACTTTGTAACGAAATATCATTACCTGCAGTTAATCCTAGCGAGCCTGTGGCTTGAATATCTGTTGCCGTAAGATGAAGATCTTCGCCCGATGCTATTGAGATATCCCCCGCATAAAGATGAGATCCAATCTCCTCTTCTGTGGTTTTATGCAGATAGTTATTGCTATCCCAATCAATATTCTCTTGGCGACGCGTATTAATAGTACCTAATTCAATATTTTTACCTGCGGTTAACGCCAATTGGCTGTTATCACCACTTGCGAGAATATCTGTTGCTGTTAACGCTAAATTACGCGTTGCTTTTAATGTAATCTCACCATCTGACTCTGTTAAATAAATAGCCGCACCACGGTTTAGCCATTGATCGGTATTATTACCCGATACAGTTGCTGTACTAATAATGTCATTACCCGCTTGCAGATTAATGCGGTTTTGCCCTGCAATTTGTCCGCCTTCATTTTGAATATCTTGCAACGCAAGTAAATCTACCGTTTGCCCTTTAATTAGCCCTTGGTTAATTAAATTATCGGTTGAAGCTTGTAATTCTATTTTACTTAAAATAGTGCCTTTGTTTTTTAACTCAGGAATATTATTTAAAATAACTTCACTACCTGAAAGCAATGCTCCACTGTTTTGTAAATCACCGGGTAGAACACGCGCATAAACTTGAGGCACTAATACCTTTTCAACGAAGCCATTAGCTAATGTGATCTCTCTACTGGTTAATAACACCATATCCGTTGTGATCATTGCCATCTGTTCAGCGGTTAATGTCACACCTGGTTTAATGCCAAACTCTTCACTAAAGCGAATACCCGCATCCATTAAAGCGTGATATTGCTGTTCGTTATCATTATGCCCATCAAGATATTGATTGCCGGTGAGCTGAATAATTTGATCACGGATTATGCGTTGTTCATAAAAACCATCGCCAATACGCTTATGGGTATTATTGTGATCAACAGATAATGCATTTTGCATATAATCTGAGCTTAACCACTCCCTTTTATTGGTAAAGCGAGAGTCAGTTTCAACAATATATTGGCTATCCGTTCCTTTATTAACATTAAATAAACGGTTTTCAGGGAATTTTAATATAGGCGCTACGGTCTGAATTTTAACTTCGATGGTTTTCTCTTCCGTTGGCTTTTCTAATTGAGGAACTGTAATTATTTTACCAATAGGAAGTTCAGGGTGTTTCTCTGACCGTTTTATTTCCGGTAATACACCATTAGGCTGCGTTATTGCGGTTTGTTCAGCATTAAATGTTGAAACCGTATCACCACTTTCTAATACGATTTTTGTCGATTGATTACCATTAATCGTCTCATCAAGTTTTTTTGTAGTTATTTTATCAAAGAGAGCAAGATCACTTTGGTCTGTTAATAATCCCTCTTTATATTTTGTTAATGAGAGATCATCCCCCAAATCATAATCTGTTTTTTCAGGCGTAATAGAGGTTAGCTCCGCCGTATCAACATCGACTTGATTATGATGAGCAATTAACCGACCGAATCTTCGTGTCGTAAATACTTTTATTTCACTCTGTTCACTTAATTCAGGACGTTTATCTGAGGTCAGATCGCTATTTTCTTTATATTCCAATAAACCTAATGATAAATCAGTAACCACCTCAAACGGCCCATATTGGGAATGTGAAGTTGAGCTACTCTTCTTACGACCCCCTCGACGTTTACCCGGTCTTTTATGCTTTATTGCTGTACCTTCATGGTATTCAATACGCTGACCTGCGGTTTCCTGATTATTAATATGCATACCATCAATAATCAGCTTGCCACCAGCGATAATATGGCTATCAATATTGTTTAAATTATCACCTTTTAAAGTAATATCTTTACCCGCCAATATTAATGCCGGATCACGATGTAATAATTTTGACTCTTCTGTAATTACCTTATATTTAAATTCATAGAAGTCTTTATATTGACGACCATTGATATTTAATAAATGCTCACGCGTATTGATGTTGTACCAGATTCGCTCATCATCAGAATCAAATTTATCGCCGCTATGATCGACACCAAATTGATACATTGGTACTTCAGATACTTTTTCCGGATCACTGATTTTTAAGTAGAGATCGCGGTTATTAATTTCTGAAATATGAGCAAATAAATTTCCACTCGCTTCAATTGATGCACTTTCATTATTTAATACACCAGCGGCAACACTTTCTGACAGATTTTCTGTTTCAAAACCCGCAATAGCCATATCGCCACCACTGTAAATAAGGGCGTGATTACGGTTATTTATTGTATTACTCAATAGCTGTAGATTTTCACGAGAAGCTAATACCGGAGCAATATCTTCAAACGGTGCATGATTATCAAATTGCTGGCTTTTTAGCTGGATATTATCACCATAAATGCGTCCACCCGCTTGGTTATAAATAGCATCAGCCGTTAATGTGAGTGTGCCACCAAAAGCATCAATCAATCCTGTATTTTGCAGTTTTTCTGAAATAGTTAATGTCAGCTGTTTAGCACTAATTTCGCCATTACGTTTTTCATCATCATCGAGACTTCTTTTGCTACGAGTCGTCACCAAATCATCACTTTCTAATGGTGCTACTGGCTCACTGTTATTTAAGTTCGTCGCTTGAAGTGAAAGCCTCTCACCCGCATAAATAAATCCAGCGTTATGAATTTCATCCTCTGAAGAGAGTGTTAAAGAGTGCTGTGCTTTAATTGTGGCATCTTGTTCTAACTTAAAGGCGGTTTTTAATTGAATTTCACTGCCACCCGCCGAAATAATTTCGCCATTACCACTCAGCTTTTCAGCCCATAAACGAAGCTGTTGTGTCGCCGCTAATAGTCCCTTTTTATTATCAATCGCTAATTTATTTTCGTTTTTGCCTTCAATGGCTAACATTGCAGCAGATATTAAGCCACGCTGATTATTAAGGTTTTCAGTAGGAATTAATTTGAGTTGTTCACTGGCTTGAATAACGCCTTGATGATTAAGCAAATCGTTTACTGCAATATGAATATTATTGGCTTTTAATCCTAGGTTTTCATCATCTGTTTGCTGATTATCAAGCTGTTGAGCCGTTACAGTAAGTTGTTCTTGAGATTGGATCTGTCCTATCTGGTTATTTAATCCCTGACTGAGCGTGATTTCAGTATTGTTACCCGCAAGAATAACGCCTTGTTGGTTATCAATACTTTTACCGTCAATCAGTAAGTTATTAGCGGATAATAGTGTTCCTTGCTGATTATCTAACTCACTTTGGTTTAACTGAAGATCCAGTTTGTCAGTTGCCTGAATATGTCCTTTTTGGTTATTAAGTCCTGCAATATTAAGTTGGGTTTCAGTCGCACCAATAACTTTGCCATTTAAATTGATCAGATCATTTTGTCTGGTATTTAACTTAAGCTGACTGTCTGATTGCAATAATCCATCGGTATTAACCAACTCTTGAGAATGGATATTTAACTCTTTTTTGGCGTATATAGTGCCTTGATTGTTCTGTAACTCGCCGCTGTTAATAGTAACTGCATTAAGTGCAGTTATTTTCCCTTGCTGATTATCAATATCACCACTGTTTAATGAAATCGCACCCGCAGAAACAAGCGCCCCGTCACGATTAATAAGTGGTGTATTGGAATGGCTAATCGTTAATAAATCGCCAGCAGAGATTTTTCCTTGATAGTTGTTTAACTGTTCTGTTTGTAGGTCTGTTTTTTGACCTACCGTTATTAATCCTTGCTGATTATTTAATTTTTCAGGACTAATTAGTTTTAGCATACTCGCGACAGAAATTAATCCATTTTGGTTGTCTAGCTGTTTAACCGTTGCATTCAGATTATGTTGAGTAATAATGCCCGCTGTCGCTTTGTTATCCGTATTTGTTAACTTACCATCAGCATTAATGGTGAGCGCTTTAACGGCGTAAATTAGCCCTTTCGCATTATTTATATTATTGGCATTAATAATTAATTGATGGCGATTACTGGCTATACTGCCTTTTCTATTATCAAGATCAGTCGCGTTAATCGTTGCTTGCTTATTAGTAGTTATTTTTCCTGTTTGATTAACCAGTTGCCCACTATAAATAGTCAGGTTAGTTAATGCGCTTATTAGTCCATTTTGGTTATTAATATTCTGTTTCTGCGTGTCAATAACGACATTTTGACTCGCACTAATCACACCTTTTTTATTATCAAGTTCAGCTGATTTTAAATTTAATCCACCCTGTTTGCTGCCTAATTGTGCTTGGCGATTAATCAGTTTTGCGCTAGAAATATTTAAGTCATCATCAGAAATCACGCGCCCTTGAATATTATTAAGCTCACCACTTTTTAGATCTAATTTTCCTTGGCTAATAATGCCACCCGATAGCGTCTGATTATTATTTAATGCATAACCTTGTGTATCTAAAGTGAAATTATCTGCTGAATAAAGTGTGCCTTGTTGATTATCTAACGTTTGAGTCGTTAATTTAAAGCCGTTTGCCTGACTAATAACTTCGCCACTACGGTTGCTCATCCCTAAACTATTAAGCAATAAAGATTTAGCAGAAAAGATATAGCCCGATTGATTATTTAAGTTACCTGTCACAAGGTTTAATGCCCCATGACTAATAATTCCTGCTTGAGATAATGTATTGCTATTATCTAATTGATTATTTTCTGTTGTAATATCTAATTGCGTTTTTGCTGTAATAAGACCATTTTGGTTATTAATTGCACCACTTTCGATTAATACCCGTTCTTCAATGCTACCAATCTTACCTTTTTTATTATTAATATCTTCAACAAACAGTGATTGTTTAGCCGTTGATGTAATTTTACCTTCAAGATTATCAATATTACCGGCATTAATTTCTAATTCGCCTTTACTTATAATACCGCCACTTGTTGCCGTATCACTATTATCAATACGCTGTTTACCAGTGTTAATATTTAATGCTGTATTCGCCGTGATCAACCCAGCATGATTTAACAGTTCATGGCTGGCGATAAGTAACTTGCCTGTTTGGCTAGCTAATACACCTTGCGTATTATCTAGTCGCTGTCCGTTGGTATTAATTACCATCTCTTTTAGAGAATAAATTAATCCAGATATATTTTTTATTGATGCTGAATCAATAGAAATAGTGCCATTATCCGCGGAAATGATACCGTTATTATTGGTGATTTGTTGCTGATGCGTATTGATTATTGCGTCATATTTGGCAACTAACTGACCATCTTGATTATTGAGCGCTCCACTATCAATGGTGATATTTTTTTGGCTAACTATTCCGCCACTTTTTAAAGTTTGCGTGTTATCGATAGCATATTTATTTGGATCTAATTTAAGATCACCTTGGGCAGAAATAACGCCGCTACGGTTGTCAATTTGATGTGTATTTAAAGTCAGTGATGATTTCTCACTTCCTAAACGGCCTTGATAGTTAATTAAGTCACCATAAGATAAAACATTCGCACTATTACGAGCAATTATTTTACCTAGCGTGTTATCTAATTTTCCTTGGGTTTCAATAGATAATGCATTATGGCTAGTGATTTTACCTTTAGTATTATTTAATTCACTCCCCGTCGTAAGCGTCATTAATTTATTAGAGGCAAGCGATCCTTGCGTATTATTTATCGCTTTTTTTGTTTCAATTTCTAATGTCTCATGACCACTTATTTCTCCTTGGGTATTGTTTAATTCGCCATAAGTTAAAATATTAACTGAAGCATTACTGATCAACTTTCCTTTGGTGTTATTTAATTCACCCGTTGTCATATTGAGTGCATTTTTACTAAAAATCTGACTATTGGTTTTCGTACTTTGGTTACTTAAACGCTCACCTTGTGTATTAATAATGATGTTATTGGCACTTATTGAGCCATCATCATTAATCAGTTGTTTACTGGTAATTGATAAATCGCTATTTAGGCTACCTAATATGCCTTGTTGATTGACTAAATTGCCACTTTTAACAGTTAACTGATCAGCAGAAACAATACGGCCTTGTGTGCTATCAATATCCCCACTATTGATTGTCAATGTCCCTTTTGTTTCGATCCCCTTATTACCATCAATTGTTTGACGATTAATCAAGTGATCACGCAAAGTTAATTGTAATGGTTGAGGAGAAAACAGATGTCCTTGGCTGTTATTTAGCGATATTCCTTTTAATGTTAAATTGGCTAACTCGCTAAGGATTTGACCTGATTGGTTAGTCACGATGTTAGTTTGTAAATCAACTTGCTGCTTAGCTAGAATTTGCCCTTGTTGATTATTAAGATCACCACTGTGAATATTTAATCCACCTTGACTCACTATTCCGCCGCTTTTTTGTGTTTCACTGTTCGTTATTTTTTGCTGGTGGCTATCAATAATGAGATCTTTACCGGTAATAATCAGCCCAGTGTGATTATTTATCGCACCTGTTTTTAACGTTGCGTGATCAGATAATGTTAATCGACCAAATTGATTGATAAAGCCTAATTTAGCTGTATTTAATTGTAATTGGCTCGCACTAATATCACCTTGGCTATTATCTAATACTCCCGTATTCAGTCGTAAGTTTTGTGTTGCTTGAATACCTTGACCTTTTTGTGTATCGCGATTAATTAACGGCTGGTTATTTGAATTAATAGTGATATTAAATGCCTGTATTAACCCTGATGTATTATCCCACCCTTGCGTATTAGCGGTAAAATCACCTTGTGTAACGATTTTACCTTGCTGGCTATTAACTATTTTACTCTGGAGATCAATACTATTTTTAGCATTGATAATCCCTTGGCTATTGTTAATGTCACCAGCGTTTAGATGCAATTCTCCTCGACTAATAATACCGCCAGATTGATGGGTATTTTGATTATTTAACTCTCCATCTTGGGTCGATAACCACAAGGATTTTTCTGATTGAATAATGCCTTGGCTGTTATCAACGTTATTTGCCGTTAATCGCAGTCTGTTTTGCGAAATTATTGCACCTTGTTGATTATCTGCATGTCCCGTTAAAGTGATATTTAATCCATTAGCACCCATTTCACCTTTGGCGTTATTTAATATATTCGCTTTAATTTCACTATTATTTTTGCTAACAATTTTCCCAGCATTGTTATCAAGCTTATTGTTCAGGGTGAGATCAATAGTTTTATCGGCATTAATATTGCCTTGCTGGTTAGTTAATATATTGGCATGAAGTTTAAGAGTATCCGAAGATATCAATGCACCTTTATTATTAGTAATGGCTTCTATGGCGGTTATATCTAGGTGACTTTGGTTTAAGGTTCTCACTTCACCTTGGGTATTATCTATCTCTTGGGCATTGAGTGTTAATGCACCTTGCGTCTGAATATTACCGCGTTGGTTACTGAGTTTTTTTTCTACGTTAATTGATGTTAGTTCAGTACCTGTTTGCTTTAAATTAGCGTCATTATGGTTAAGATTAACTGCACTAATCTCTATTTTTTTCGCTTGGGTTGTGGCTTTTTCTAAATCTACATATTGCCCTTGCAGAGAAAACTGCCCGGTTGTTAATAGGGAGCCTTCTTTACCTAATAACGTTTCAGTTTTTAGAGTGATGGCACCTTGCTGAGGCAATGATATTGTGCCTTGCTGATTATTTAGCGCCGTTGTTTTAATGATTAATTGGCGGCTAAGACTTTGAATATCGCCATGTTGATTATTCAGATTTTGATGATTTAAAGCGAGATTTCCAGCAGAATTAATCTCTCCTTTTGGGTTATTAAGTGTAACGGAATTGAGTTTTAAATCATGGCTACCTGATTGGCTTAATTTACCCTCACTATTATCAATCAGGTTAGGCGCAATAAGTTGAAGCTTATCAGCGCTGATCTCACCTTTACGATTAATAATCTCTGTTTTAGCATTAAGCATTACTGTATTGGCATTAACTTGGACAAACTCTGTTTTAATTTGCCCTACTGATGCCGTAATGTGTAGATCTTTACTTTGTGTTTTGCTGTTTGAAATATCAACATTTTTAGCCGTTAAATTAATTTTATCGCCACTTAAATGCTGACCTGCAGAAATAATGTCATCCGCTATATTCAAAGTTAGCGAGGCAGGATTAACGGCATTACCGCTATTATCAATGCCTGCACCTAGTTGGCTCTTGTCTGTTGCCAAATAGCCTTTAGCATCAATTTGAATATTATTTTGAGCGACTATTTTACCTAATGCAGTTTGAGAAACGTTTTCTGTTGTTTTTAGCTGAATATTATTTTTAGCTTGTAGTATGCCACTATTAACAAGATCACCTGTGGTATTTAGCGCTAGGTTTTTATCGCCTGCGATGATACCTTGGTTATTTAGACTTGCCGTATTAATTTGTAATTGTGCTTTAGACTGAATGAGTCCGATATTTATTAACTGACCGTTTTCATTTAGTGTTAAACCACCCGCTTCAGCACCAATTTCGCCTGCATTACGCACACCAACACCATGTTCTGTGCCAACCAATTTAATTTTGTTGGCATACATACCACCGATTAGGGCAACATCGACGGCATAATCATTTTTTTTAGCGACTGAATCATCTTGGCTAATCACATTGCCATTATTATCTAGTGTATTTTTACCTGTAGTAATTTCTAATTTATTGGCTTGAATGCGTGAGTTAACTTCTACGGCGCGCGCTAAAATACGTGTGTAATCACTTTGGCTATTATTTAGACCACGACCAGAAATAACTATTTTTCCGTTGTTAATTTCATAACCAGCAATTGCCCCATCTTGCGTTAAAGCTTTACCTGCAACTAAAGTGGTGTTTACCGCATTAATAAAGCCACAGCCTTGGCAACTAATACCCGCTGGATTTGCGATAATAATTTCCGCTCGTTTGCCTGCAACTTCAATAAAACCATTAAGTTGGCTAGGATTTTGGCTATTAATTTCATTTAAAATAACATTCGCTTCGCCTTTAACCAACCACGGATTTCCCGTCACCATTCCAGCTAATTGTGTTTGTGTATCTTGTAGGCTGTTATTGAGAATGGCACCTTTATTATCAACATCGAATTGCGTAAATTGGTTACGTGATACGCCATGTTGATTCGGTTGCTGGATATTAATTTGAGCTATGCCATTGCTGGTTTGTAATACCGTTGCTTGTTGGTTATTTGGAGCATGCTGATCTGCAATAATTTGACTAGCTTGCACAGAAAAACTTATCATGCCTTGCATCAGTAATAAAATAAATGCCATGCTATTTAGCGAACTTTTAATGGGTGATGAAAAAAGAGTATTGCGCTTATTATTTTCACCACAAGATTTCGTTAATTCAGATACGACAACCATTAATTGTCGAGTACGATTATAAATAACGCGATAACATAATTTATTCATGAGTAAGTTCCTTGCCAAAAAGACAATATAAATTTCATTTAATTATTATTTCTTATTTAATATTTGAGTTAATTCTGTATTTTAATAATTAAAGTTAATACTAAATCCTAAATTAACATGATCCGTTTTAAACCCATCGGGTTTAGATAATGGTGTGCCAATAAATGAATCATATTTTATTGTGGAGGAAAATAACGAACCTTTTATACCTACAACACCACCCGCAAGATGTTTACCTAATAATCGAGGATTATCTGTATTTGTTTTTAACTCGCCATAATCTGCGCCAAGATAAATAAATTGTTCTGATGCAGGATATCGCCAACTTAACGTATTTTGTATAAACCAACCTTCATTAGCACTCAGTGTTCTTTCACCATCAAATCCACGAATAGTCCAACGATTACCTATTGCAAACTGATCAATGGGTGTTAATGCATCATGTGTCATTTGTTTACGGTAATTTAATTGATATTTGAATTGCTGCTGAGCAATAGATATTGGAATATCTAATTCGGCACGCCATGTTAAAATATCGGCTTTATCTGTTGCATAATAATTATCACGATATTGTTCTTCATACGCTGCAACTGAACCAAACCAGCGTGTTCCTTTTTGGTAATTAATGCTACCTTCCAAAGTTCCAAAGCTAAAATATTGGCGATGAGAAAGATTCATTAACCAATGACTAACGCGTCGGCGTTGGATTTCAATTTCAGTATTATCAATATAATTTCGTAATACTTTAGCTTGAACACCATAGCGTAATGTCGTTTTACTGCTTTGATTACGAAAAAGGGTATATGACACACCTGCATTAATACTGTCACTTTCACCTGAATAGAGAATGTCTTTAATATGGCCTGCGACTGTTTGAGAATAATCGTATTGAGAGGCGTTAATATCAAATAACCAATAGCCAAAAGGAATTGAATAATGCGCCATAATATTTTGATTATTTTTATTCCCAGCAAAGTCTAAATCACGTTCTGTTGATAAATAAAACAAATCACTCAGTGCTAAAGGATTATCTAATGCTAACATTAAACCACCTTGATAACGCCCCGTTGCGGGTGATCCGGCATCATTGATCCATAATGAAGTATGCCAGAAACGAGATTGTTTTCGCTTTATCACAATATCGCTTTCACCCGCATTTACACCAGGCTTAATTTCCATTTCAGCACTCACAACCGGTAATCGCTGTAGGTTTTCTAACCCTTGTTCAATATCTCGTAAATCGAGTAATTGTTTTTTATGCGCAGGCATACTGGTATATAACAAGGCGTATTTATCAGAGTCATCAGTAAATTTAACATTACGAATAATGCCAGGAACTATTGTTAAATATAATGTTCCACAACTAATATCTTGTTCAGGTACAACAATACGCGTGGTGATCCACCCATGCATTAATAGGCGATTTTGCATACGAGTGACGACGGTATTTATTCCACTTATCCCCAAGCATTGCCCTATAAATTCAGACTTAAAAAGGGCCAAATTAACCCAATGAGGAATAACCTCTGCATTCGTTATTTCAATGTGCTCGATGTGAAAACAGAGTTTTTCTTCTGTTTTATTCTCTTTTTCTTCGTATTGGCTAATATCAAAAGATATATTAGGTCTTTCAGGTATTAATTGCTGATAAAGAGCTTCTTGTTGACTTTGATTATGCTGTTGTTGTTGGCTAAAGATTTCAGTTGTTTTTTCAGAAACGTCTGCTGAAGATATGGGAATATAAAATAGTGCAAAAAAAACCCATAACTTTAAAAAGAATATAATTTTTTTCATATTATGCAATAAATAGAGTCTGTGCTTTTAATTGTATTTATTCAAGATACATCTAATCTTTAACATTATTAATATTAAAATATGTAAAGTAAATATCAAAAATTAAATAACAAATAAAATACCGTGACTTTAACAATATAAAGATTAAAAAAATTAACCTATGTTAAAAAATTAGCTGTATATAATAAGAAAAAAACACTTAATAAATTTATTAATGTTAAACTTAATAAATTATAAAAATTAAAATAAATTATATTTTAATTTGAAAAATTTAAAGTAAAATATTTTATTATTGAAATATTTATTTCATGTAAATAAAAACTTAAATAAAAAAATGGCTTCATTACTGAAGCCATTTCTATACTGTTTTTTTATAACAATTTTTATAGCATTACTTTTCTGGCATTTGTGGCATCGGTCGACGGAATCGACGAGTGATCCACACCATATAAAGTATACCAATTGCGCCCCAAACAAGACCTAACTCCATAGAGCCTGGTTCAAGGTTTATCCACAAGACGCCCATTGTCGCGGCACCAATAAGAGGTAATATCAGGTAATTAATATGATCCATTAATCCTTTATTACGGCGCTCACGAATATAAAACTGTGAAATAACAGACAAATTCACGAAAGTAAACGCAACTAACGCACCAAAGTTAATTAATGCTGTTGCAGTCACTAAATCAAAGAACACTGCACCTAAGGCTAAGAAACCGACTAATAGCACGTTAAATGCCGGTGTACGCCACTTAGGATGTACGTAACCAAATGTCTTCTCTGGGAATACTCCATCACGCCCCATAACATAAAGTAAACGAGCAACACCTGCGTGAGCCGCCATACCTGAGGCTAATACAGTCACACATGAGAACACTAATATAATAGACTGGAATAAAGCGCCAGCAACATACAGCATTATTTCAGGTTGTGACTCCTCTGGATTTTTAAATCGTGAAATATCTGGGAAATACAATTGTAAAAAGTAAGAAACTGCAATAAAGATGATCCCACCAATCAGCGCAGTTAAGAAAATCGCTTTAGGGATAACGTTACCTGCATTTGGTGTCTCTTCTGATAATGTACTGATACCGTCAAAACCTAAGAATGAGAAACAGAGTATTGTTGCCCCGGTTATCATTGGTATCAATTCAGCATCCACAGATGCAAACGGTCTAAAGGTCCATAACTCCCCTACACCTTCTCCGTTATAAACACCGTGAATAAGTAATCCAACAAACACAACCATTACTGCAACTTGCACAATAACAATTGCTGTATTTAAGTTAGCAACAACGTTAATACCACGCAGGTTAAAGAACGTCATTAAAGCGACTAAACCAAATACAAAGATCCACGGTTCAACGCCCGGGAATATTGCTTGTAAATAGATTTTCGCCAATAAAATATTGATCATTGGCATAAATAAATAGTCGAGTAAAGATGACCAACCTACCATAAACCCAACATAAGGACTCATGGATTTTTGAGCATAAGTATACGCAGAACCTGCTGAAGGAAAACGCTTAACTAATTTTCCATAACTTACTGCGGTAAATAAAATTGCAATCAATGCAATCGCATACGAAGTTGCTACGTGACCATTAGTAATGCCTGAAACGATACCAAATGTATCGAAAATAGTCATAGGCTGTAAAAAAGCAAGCCCCATCATGACTACCTGCATTAGTGTCAAGGTTTTACGCAGTTGAACTCGATTGTTAGCACCTGTTTGGTTAGTGCCGATAGAGGAGATAACGTTATCTGACATTAGCGAACCCTCCCATAACTTCGGTGTGAGTATTAGATAAACTCAACCGACAGTTACTGGGAAGACTTCGCATCTGCCTATAAACAGAATAGAATGAAGTTTTTAAGGATGTGTATGTGTTTAGGAGACGCCGTGCTCCGTAGTCATCGTTGCCCGCAGTGCCGTTAGGCCCGACTGCGAAAGAGAATAATTGTACCATATTAGCATTCCTCTATCATGACAACCCTTTCTCTAAGGGGCTGGCTGCTAATCAAATTATGTTATCTATTCAGACTCAAATGAATCTGACCTCTTGGTGTAGTAATAAGTAAAAACGCAAAAAAAAACCGATGCACTTTAAACGCATCAGTCATATTTTTAGTGGGCGCATTTTGCACGTCTCAGACTTAAATAGCAATACATTTTCATCAAAAAACCCCCTTTTTTTACGATCTTTTTAATTCTCAAACTAAGTCAACATATAACGCTACATTTTATTAACAACAATTGTGCTTTTATCATAACTTTTAAGTTTTAAACATTTCAAAGGTCATACTTCACTGGAAGAACAAAAATATAATGCATTGATAAATAAGAATTAAATATCATATTAAAATTAATTTCGTCAACAAATCATCAAAATAAAACATTTAAAATACATTAATAAGATTAATGCTAATGTTTTGTTAACTCATACTTCTTTTGAACTCTAAAAATAGACTTTTAATAAAAAGTATCTATTTTTTAACAGCCTACTTTATATAAATTAAAAATAAGAGAATAAATTAAGAAAAAAATGACTGGTAATAAGTAGAAATAACAATCTAATTGTCTGAATAAAGCGATGAGTAAGATGAATTATTGAGCTAAATATAAACCTCAATACTTAAACTTTCCAGTGTTAATTCTGATCAAATGTTAGAAAAGCAGAGATAAAAAAAGACTCCGTAAGTGGAGTCTTAATGACACAAACTGAGGGGAACAAATTAGAAGTTATAGTTCAAACCGATATTGTAACGACGACCTTCTAATGTGGTATTAAAATGCTCTTGGTCAATGCGACGATCTAACACATTATAAACACCGCCAATCACATTGAGTTGTTTGGTTAAGCTGTAGCTGGTCCCAATATCAACAAATGCATACGAAGGTGTACCATGTGACATTGATGTACGTGCTAAGTAATCAGAGGTTTTGCCACGGAAGTTAATACGCGCCCATGTTTCCATCTCTGGAGTAGTTTCCCAATTTAAGGTTGCATTCGCCATATGACGTGGTTGTTTATTTAATGGCTTACCTTTGAAATCACCACTTTTTTGTTCAGTATCCGTAAAGGTATAGTTAGCTGCTAAATTCCACTCTGGTGATATTGTCCAATTAAAGGTAGCTTCAACGCCACGCATATTGGCTTTATCAACGTTAGTTCTATCACTCACAAAGTCATATGCATCACCACCATTACTCACACCATCACTTAAATTACAGTCACGGATCCCTGGCGCCATTTTAGAACCATCTTTATTGGTACGACTATCACAACGGCGAACTTCCATAATCTTATCTTTAAAATCGGTATTGAAAAGACCTAAACTTGCTGTCAGGTTTTCACGATTATCCCAAATAATCGAGATCTCTTCAGTGACTGATTTTTCAGGTTTTAAGCTTGGATTACCATAAATAACCGCATCATAATTACCACCGCCAGTACCTTGACCCCATGATGCTGTTGCTTGACGTAAGTCAGGCGAACGATAACCGGTAGATACCCCACCTTTTAATGTCCACTCATCAGTAAGATGCCATACACCATAAACTCGAGGTGTCCAATGCGTACCAAAGTTTTCATCTTTGTCCATACGCAGACCGCCCGTTAAAGCGAAATCATTGGTCATAGCCCATTCATCTTCAGCAAATAGTGCCCAGCTATAACGGTCTAATTTATTGCTAGCTTTAAGTTTATTACCTTCATCTTTTAACTCTTCGTAACGATATTGAGCACCAACACTTAAAGTATGATCACCGAACATTAAAACGGTCTGATTACGCACAGTTGTGTCGTCATAATCCATTTTACGTGATGGATTACGGCTTTCATCACGCTGAACATAAGTATTCATGGTTCCAAAATCATAAATACCATCATGAGTCAGAGCATAATGTGTTAGTTCATAGTCAGTAAAACTACTTTCAGGGGCTTTTCCTCGGCTAGGTAATCCTGATTTAGAATGCCAAACGCGAGAGTCACGATGTTGATTATCTTTTTTAAACTCAAAATCAATCGTATTTTGCTCATCAGGCGTCCAACTTAAAGTACCGCCACCTGTTGTAGTGATCTGGCGGTTATAGCCATTCACAATTTTATCTTCACTACGATGTGAATATTGACCTTGAATTTTTAAACCCAGCACATTATCAATTAATGGACCAGCGGCATAAAAACTACCTTGATTCGTATTACCTGAGTCTTTACGCTCTGTGATAGTGCTGTCTGCACGTAAACTAAAGTTCCACTCTTTTTGCGCTTTACGGGTAATAATATTGATAACCCCACCCATTGCATCTGAACCATATAAAGAAGACATTGGGCCACGTACAACTTCAATACGTTCAATCGCAGGCAACGGCGGTAACCAACCTTGTTCAATACCAGCATTATCACTATTAGGGCGCGTTTCACGCGATGCAACACGCTTACCATCAACTAAGATCATGGTATATTTTGCATCCATACCACGAATACTAATATCAGAGCTACTTCCACCGCCTGTGACTAATACACCCGGTACATCTTTTAGTGCATCAGTTACGTCACGATAAGACTTAGTTTCTAATTGTTCACGAGTGACAACAGAAACCGATGCAGGGGCATCTTCGACGGTTTGTTTAAAACCAGAAGCCGTTGTAACAAGCAGTTTTTCTACATTTTCTGCTGTTGCAGTCATAACAAAACTTGATGCAATAGCAGCAACAACGCCAAGCGCAATTTTATTTTTATTTAACACGACCATTCCCGATTCTCCAAGAATATATTCTTTAAGTTTTATATAGATGGATATATCGACAGTTGCTCAAAAACTAAGGTAATAAATTTAATTACCCTTGGTTATTTTAATATTATTTTTTTATCCCTATTTACTACATTCCTATATTTACTTCTTCTCTCTTTCTCTTTTACTTCTCTATATTTTATCCACTAAACCATCAATAATAATTTGAGGTATTCCTTGTGAACAATATTCCAATCTACCTTGAACACCATAAACATCAGCAAGGCTTTGTGCCGTAATAACCTTATCTGGCGTGCCTTGTGCAATTAATTGTCCCTGTTTCAACATTAATACATGTTCGCCATGTCGTAAGGCAATATTAATATCGTGAACAACCACGACAGTAATAATATTTCTACGCTGTGTTTCTTTAGCGACTAAATCCATTACATGATATTGGTAATTAAGATCCAGCGCGCTTAATGGCTCATCCAATAATAATAAGGAAGGTTGTCTAATTAATGATTGAGCAAGCCCAACTAATTGTTTTTGACCACCCGATAATTCATCTAAATAACGTAATGCTAAATGCTCAATACCTAATTGACGTAATAAGTGCATTACTTGGGCTTCACTATGTTCATTATGTAATCCACCTGAAGCACGCTGCGCCACAATAATGGATTCTAAAACATGTAAATGAACACCCGCTGGTAATGTTTGTGGCAAATAGACTACATTTTGAGCGCGTTGAGCAAAATTCATCGCCGCGAGATCATTACCATCTAAATTGACAACACCTGATGATTTATTTAATCCAGCCAATGCTCTTAGTAATGTTGATTTTCCGCTACCATTTGGCCCCAACAATACGGTGACCTTCCCTTTTGGTAAAGGCTCAACATCCAGTGCCTTAATGATGAGATGTTTAGCATAGCCAGCGCTAAAATCTTGAATTTTTAAGCCTTCAATCATTAGATATTCCCTCTATGACGCAAAATCATGCTGAGGAAAAATGGCACACCCACCAGCGATGTCACAATACCCACTGGAATAATGACACCCGGTATCAAATTTTTAGAAGCAATAGACGCCAATGATAAAACTAAAGCACCGATTAATGCGCTTGCTGGCAGATAGAATCGATGATCTTCACCGAACATCATACGGGCAATATGAGGGGCAACTAACCCAATAAAAGCAATAGGCCCGACAAAAGCAACAGCCAGTGCTGTTAAAATACTGATCCGTAGCAATGAGCCTAATCTTAAGCGTTTTACATCAATACCAAAGCTAATCGCTCTATCTTCGCCTAATCGCAATGCAGTTAATTTCCATGAACTCATCCATGAAATCACCATAATGACAGCAAAGGCACCCGCCATAACACCGAGTTTTACCCATGTTGCACGTGTTAAACTTCCCATAGTCCAGAAAACCAGACCTTGGAGCGTATCTTCTGTTGCAATAAATTGCATCATTGAGACTAATGCATTAAAGGTAAACACCATTGCAATACCAAAAAGCACCACTCCAGATGTAGGAACACGAGTCCAACGCGTTATTGCGTCTAATAATAAAGCGGATAAGAGTGCAAAGAGAAATGCATTCGCTGAAATAAACCATTGGTCAGGAATACCCGGAATACCAATACCCGAAACTATTGCTAATGCAGCACCAAATGAAGCTGCATTTGATAAACCGAGGGTAAATGGGCTTGCTAACGGATTATTTAGAATAGTTTGCATTTCTGCCCCCGCCAGTCCTAGCGACATCCCTACCACCACCGCCATTAAGGCATAAGGTAAGCGGATATCCCATACAATCACTCGCGAACCCGCATCAACAAGCTCAGGTTGAAACAGGGTTGTTAATAATTTATCAAGTGATAAGCCTGAAGGCCCCATGGTGAAATCTAACACCACAGAACCACAAATAATTAAAGCGATAATTCCCAACCATAGCATGCGTTTATTCATCATTTTTCGATAATGGGTTTTCACATTATCTGATGTGTTTTTTTCATGCTCTTGTGTAGTAAGTCTCTCTGATATAATGCTCATATCAATTATTGTACCTAGTTTTTCTTCTACTCTTTTCTGTTCCTGCCAATACGCTCAATAGGCAAAAACATACCGTATAACTCATCAACGGTGTTTTATGTACAAAAAACAAATTATTAATTTGAGACGACTTATTCATAAAGGAGATGGGTCGCACAATAATTATACGGTGGAAGATATTCACTATATAACTTATTATATTTCGATAAGTTATTGGTTGGTGACATTGAGCACTAAAAAAACTAATTCTCATTAGAACCATTACATTAATCATATAAATTACAACCAATAGCGTCATTATTTTATTTTCAACAAATAAATTACACGCTAACAATAAAGCAAATAATAACTATTATCAATGCGATTGGTAATATAATTAGACTTTTTTGTATCTTTTCTATAATTGATGGGTTAAAAAATAAAAAAACGCCCGTTTTATAGTGATTGTCATCACAAAACGGGCGTTTTAATAACTTGATTTATTGGTTATTTTTTATTCGCAATATGTGTTGGAAATTCCATTTCGTTATAACGAATAAAGCGGGTTTTCTTCACAATCTTATAAGTAAACCAAATCAATAAAAATAATGGGATACCAATATAGGTTGCAATTACACCATACCAATCAATCGTATCTTCTAAGAAAGCTTGGTAATTCTGGCCTAATGTAATAATTAAACACAATATAAAGGCAAAAATAGGACCAATTGGGAAGAAGCCGGAACGATAAGGTAAGTCATTTAAATCACGACCTTGTGCAACATAACCTTTACGGAAACGATAATGACTAATCGCAATACCTAACCAGGCAATAAAGCCCGTCATTCCTGACGTGTTTAATAACCACAAGTAGACAGTTTGGTTTCCATACATTGAGCTTAAGAAACACAGGCCCGCAACAACAGTTGTTGCATAAAGTGCATTACGTGGCACACCATTTTTAGACAATTTACCAAAACATTTTGGTGCTTTGCCTTCTCTTGCTAATGTAAACAGCATACGCGTTGATGCATACATACCTGAGTTACCCGCAGAAAGTACCGCTGTTAAGATAACCGCATTCATGATGGCTGCCGCAGACAATAATCCCGCATTTTTAAAGACTAGCGTGAATGGACTAACGCTAATATCACCTACCTCATTACGCAGTAAACTAGGATCAGTGTAAGGGATAATTAAGCTAATAATTAAAATCGCGAAGATATAAAATAATAAGATACGCCAGAAGACTTTACGCACAGCTTTTGGAATATTTTTAGCTGGATCTTTAGATTCACCCGCTGCAATACCAATTAATTCTGTACCTTGAAATGAGAAACCAACAATCATGGCAACACCAATCATGGCGGCAAATCCCCCCGCAAAAGGTGCATCACCAATTTCCCAATTATGCCAACCTGCGTTTTCGGCACCTTTCATAATGCCAGTGATCATTGCAATACCCACAATAATAAAAATAATTACTGTGGAAACTTTGATTAATGAGAACCAATACTCTGCCTCACCAAATCCTTTTACAGAGATATAGTTGAGCAAGAAAATAACGCCCAGAAATAGAGCACTCCAGATCCACCCATCAACATCAGGGAACCAATAGAGCATCACTAATTGTGCAGCAACAAGGTCAACAGCAATGGTAACTGCCCAGTTATACCAATAATTCCAACCTAATGCGAAACCAAAACCTTCTTCTACATACTTAGAACCGTATGTTGAGAATGAGCCGGAAACAGGCATAAATGCGGCTAATTCTCCAAGGCTTGTCATTAGAAAATAGACCATTAATCCAATTAAAGCATATGAGAGTAATGCCCCACCTGGCCCTGCTTGAGCAACAGTTGCACCTGATGCGACAAAAAGCCCTGTACCAATTGAACCACCAATAGCGATCATCGCTAAATGTCGCGCTTTTAACTCTCGGCGCAAAGTGCGTACTGCGCCCGAACCAGCAGTACTATTTTGTTGTTCTGACATAACATTCCACTTTTATATTCACTTTTCTGACGAGGATTGTAGCAAATCTGTCGTTCGTGAATAGCAAGGATCTAGGATTATAAGATACCTTCATGATCGAGCGTCCATTATTAGCAATTTATGAAAAATTGCCGATTAAGTGTTCAGCGTTACAATACATCAGCAGTTTTTTCAGTGCATCAGAGACATGTTTTTGACGATGATATACAAGATATAAAGTTCGTTGTAAGGTCAGCCCTTCTACTTTTATCTCTTTTAATGAGCCATTATTAATCTGCTCTTCAATAACTCGGCGAGATAAACAGCTGATCCCCATTTCATACATCACAGCATGTTTAATCGCTTCTGAGTTACCTAATTCCATTTCAATGCGGTAACCCGGTAAAGAAGCAAATAGAAGGTGGTTAAGTACATCTCGCGTTCCCGAACCATTTTCTCGTAAAATCCAAGGTGCTGACTGTAAATCAGTTAAAGTCACTTTTGGAATTTTAGCTAACGGATGTTCGGGTGAGCAAAAAACAACCATTTCATCTAAAAGCCATTTCTGGCTAATCAATTCAGAACTTTGGCAAGCACCTTCAATTAACCCTAAATCAACACGGAATTCGCTCACTAATTTAACGACTTCCTCAGTATTTCCAATGCTCATTTCTAGTGGAATATCAGGATAATTACGATGAAAATTCCCCAGCATTTGAGGCAAAATATAATTACCTATCGTTGTACTTGCAGCAATGCGTAAAGCACCATTTCCTGCTTGGAATAACTGCTCCACTTCAGTTGCTCGTTCAAGTAAAGATAATGCTCTGGGATAAAGTAATCGCCCATGTTCATTTGTGACAAGCCGTTTTCCCACCCTATCAAAAAGCTGTACACCTAGTTGGCTTTCGAGATCAGTTAAAGATGCACTGACAGCAGATTGAGATAAAGCAAGCTGTTGTGATGCTTGCGTTGTAGAACCACTCTTGAGAACTTCAGTAAAGACTTCCAGTTGCCGCAACGTAATTCGCATATCCATTCCACCCTTGAGCCATCATTGTAATAACATACTATCCACAAACCAGTAACATACCAAGTACATTTAAGAAAATACACCTATATTAATTTTACTGGTTATTATTATAAAAATAATGAGTTTAATAAATAAGATTGATTGTTATATGCTTATGCAAAATTCATATAAGCAAGGTTTTTCTATGTCAGAGCAAAGTCAATCTATTACATTGGCGAAAAAATGTTTTACTCCAATCTATCGCTGGCTTCCTGGTTTATTACTAACAGGCGTATTAACTGCGCTTGCTATTTATATTGGTGATATTCCTTGGTTTTCTAGCATGGGGTTAGGCGCATTAACGCTAGCAATCCTATTCGGTATTATTGTAGGTAATACCTTTTATCCTGTTGCAAAACCTTATAGTGAAGAAGGTGTCAAATTTGCTAAACACTATTTATTACGTACAGGTATTATTTTGTACGGTTTTAGACTGACTTTTCAGCAAATTGCAGATGTAGGCGCAACAGGTTTAATTATAGATGCGATTATGCTGGCATCGACTTTTCTTATTGCAATGTGGATTGGTCGAAAATATTTCGGCTTAGATGAACAAACTGTGATTTTGATTGGTGCAGGTAGCAGTATTTGTGGTGCTGCGGCTGTTATGGCAACAGAGCCTGTTGTTAAAGCACAAGCAAGCCAAGTCGCTGTTGCGGTTTCTACTGTTGTGATTTTCGGCACTATTGGTATTTTTCTTTATCCTTGGTTCTATCACTTAAATGCGTTTGCAGGCTGGCTACCATTTACAGAAGAAACCTTTGGCATTTTCTCCGGTTCAACAATTCACGAAGTGGCTCAAGTTGTCGCAGTAGGGCACTCTATTAGCCCTGATGCTGAAAATGCAGCAGTTATTAGTAAAATGATCCGCGTAATGATGCTAGCACCGTTCTTAATTATTCTTTCAACTTATTTAAGTAAAAAGAAAAGTAAGGCAAACAATGGCGCACAAGCTGCTGAAAAAAGCCCTATTACAATTCCTTGGTTTGCTGTCTTCTTTATTTTAATGGCTGGCTTTAACTCTTTGAATTTAATTCCAGCATCTATTGTTAATTACATTGTGACTATCGATACCATTCTATTAGCAATGGCCATGGTGGCATTAGGTTTAACTACACATATTAGTGCTATCCGACAAGCTGGTGTTAAACCGTTATTGTTAGCGTTATTCTTATTTTTCTGGTTAACCCTTGGTGGTGCGATGATTAATATCTTTATTCAAACTGTGCTGATGTCTTAGTAGGAATATCGATTAAAAATAATCTCCCTTTAATTTTCGCCTTGAGAAGTATTTTTAGATTGCGCAACTATTTTTAGTTGCGCTTTTTTGCTTTTATCATCTCAATATGATGTTATACGCGGTATGTTTGTTATCATGGTGTAAAATAAATCTAAGGAGAGAAATAATGAAATTTGTTGGCGCACATGTCAGTGCTGCTGGTGGCGTCGATCAGGCGGTATTACGCGCACATGAAATAAAAGCGACTGCATTTGCCCTTTTTACTAAGAATCAGCGTCAGTGGAAAGCCGCACCATTATCCACAGAAGTCATTGATAAATTTAAAAAGAACTGCGAACTTTATAATTATACCCCTTCTCAAATTTTACCTCATGACAGTTATCTCATTAATTTAGGCCATCCTGAAGAAGATGCTCTCGAAAAATCGAGAGACGCATTTCTAGATGAAATGCAACGTTGTGAACAACTGGGTATCGAATTACTGAATTTCCATCCAGGAAGTCATTTAAATAAGATAGATGTTGATAAGTGCCTACAAAAAATTGCCCAATCAATTAATATCACTTTAGAAAAAACTAAAAATGTCACTGCCGTGATTGAAAATACCGCAGGGCAAGGAACAAATTTAGGTTATCGTTTTGAACATCTAGCCGCTATTATTGATGGTGTAGAAGATAAATCTCGTGTTGGCGTTTGTATTGATACTTGCCACACTTTCGCCGCTGGTTATGATCTAAGAACGATTGAAGATTGCGAAAAAACATTCGCTGAATTTGAAAAGATTGTCGGCTTTCAATACTTAAAAGCGATGCACTTAAATGATGCTAAAAGTGAACTAGCAAGTCGAGTTGACCGTCACCATAGCTTAGGCGAAGGTAATATTGGTAAAGTACCTTTTAGTTATATTATGCAAGATAAACGTTTTGATGGTATTCCGCTGATTTTAGAAACCATTAATCCTGACATTTGGCCTGAAGAAATTGCTTGGTTAAAATCACAACAAGCCTAAATTTGGTATTCTTTGCGGTTTACCTCAAAATAAACCGCAAATAGCATTACTTAATTGCGGTTAACTCAATTTTTGTCATCATCTGAGCAAGTTGACTTCTATCTTTAATTCCAACATCAGGCTGACTGACTGATAGCGCAGAAATAGCGGTGGCAAGACGCAATGTATGCTCACTCGTTTGACTCATTAATAAGCCATAGACTAATCCTGCAACCATTGAATCTCCCGCGCCAACAGTGCTTATCACATCACAATATGGTGGTTTTGCCAGCCATGCACCAGATGCATTTACCCATAATGCCCCCCTTTCACCCAGTGAAATAACGACATGTGCAATACCTTTATCTCGCAGTTGATGCGCTGCTTTAATAATATCTGTCATTTCAGTCAGTGAATGCCCAACCCAGGCTTCTAACTCCCTGTGGTTCGGTTTTATTAACCAAGGTGCGGCTTTTAATCCCGCCACTAAAGCATCACGACTACTATCAAAGATAATACAAGGGCACAACTGCCTTAATTTAATCATCCACTGTGTAAAGGCTTCAGGATCAACACCATTCGGTAGGCTGCCGCTAACAACCACCATATCAAAATGCCCCAGCCAATTAAGTGAGTCTGCTACAAAGCGTTGCCAATCTTGTGGTGATACTGTAAACCCTGAAAAATTAAAATCAGTAACCTGCCCTTTTCCTTCAGTCAATTTCACATTAATGCGAGTACGGCCAGATACCAGATAAAAGCGGTTGGCCATCCCATTTTCACTAAAAAAATGCTGAAACTCTTCTTGATTTTCGCGTCCCATAAATCCGCTGACGGTAATATCTATTCCTAAATCACGTAAGACTTTCGCGACATTATTACCTTTACCAGCAGGATTAAGTCCAGCAGTTCGGACTAAATTAACACCACCTACATCAATAGCTGGACAAGCACCAACAAGATCATAAGCAGGGTTTAAGGTGATCGTAGCGACACGGCGCCTCATGCCTTCTCTCCCCAATCATTTTTTATTATGAATATTTTGAGTGATATATATAGCATCAATTAACTTTTTATTCAGTGAAAATGCATCAGTTCTTCTTGACTCTTACTCTTCTCCAAGGACAATAACGCTCATAAAAAATGACTTAGCTATCCGTGATCAATAACTATATAAAAAATAAGGAGCCTAGAATGTCAGTCGTGGTCGGTGTTGGCGTGATTATTGTAAATGAAAAAGGTGAAGTGTTATTAGGAAAACGCTGTGGAACACATGCACCGTATTGGTCAATTTTTGGTGGTCATGTCGATGATGGTGAAACTTTTGAACAATGCGCCATTCGCGAAATAAAAGAAGAAATTGGCATTACTATTACATCACCTCAAGTAATAGGTATTAGTAATAATTTAGAAACTTACCAATTAGAAGGTAAACATACTGTTTCTATTTGTATGATTGCACAATACCAAGGCGATGAGCCAAAATTAATGGAGCCAGATAAATGTTCTGAGATCCGCTGGTGTTCACCGAATAATTTGCCTGAACCTCATTTTGAAGCCAGCCGTAATTCTATTACATTGTGGAAAAACAAACAGTTTTACCAAGGCTAATTCCCCTCTATCACTTTCATTATTCTGAATATCTTTTGTTCAGAATAATGATTTCAACGTTTAATCTTGCTTAAAAAACCATTTATTTAACTCTCAATTTCTTTATCATTTCTGATAATCCTTACTCTAATCTATTGATTTATATGATCACCCTCTTCTACTGTATTATTTTTACTCACTTTTTTCTTTTATAAAGCACAATAGCCTCTATTTACACTCTGAATACAAACGTGTATTCTTTACACCATCAAGCTAGTACATTGATTCAATTTAATAAGGGCATCCTATGTCAGAAGTCACATCAATAACAAAGCGTCCATCCATACTTGGTGGCGCAATGATCATTGCAGGTACCGCTGTCGGTGCTGGCATGTTTTCCATTCCAATTGTGACTTCTGGTGTCTGGTTTACTGGGTCTATTTTTCTATTAATTTATACTTGGTTTTGCCTATTTATGTCTGGATTAATGATCTTAGAAGTGAATCTTCATTATCCTTTAGGCTCAAGCTTTCATACCATTACTAAAGACTTATTAGGAAAAGGCTGGAGTACGATTAATGGGCTATCTATTGCGTTTGTTCTTTATATTTTAACTTACGCTTATATTTCTGCAGGCAGTTCCATTATCGTGCAAAACTTTGCAGAAGTGATCAGCCTACCCCAAGCTATCGCGGGTTTAGTCTTTGCATTAATTGTTGCTTTTTTTGTTTGGTTATCAACACGTGCAGTGGATAGATTAAGCACCATTTTAATTGGCGGTATGGTAATTGCCTTTGTATTAGCCATTGGTGGCCTATTTACGGAAGTAAAAATGCCCGTGCTATTTAACACCAATGAAAGCAATGCAAGCTACTTGCCTTATGCTTTAGCTGCATTACCTTATTTGTTAACCTCATTTGGTTATCACGGCAATATTCCAGGCTTAGTAACGTATTACCGCAAAGATGGCAAAGCTGTTATGAAAAGCTTGTTGACTGGTACACTGATTTCACTGGCAATTTATATTTTATGGCAGTTTGTTGTACAAGGTAATATTCCTCGTGAAGGATTCAAGCAAGTGATTGCTGATGGTGGGAATATTGGTAACTTATTGGCACAAATGCGCTCAACAACCGCCAATGCCACTGTATCAATGTTATTAGACTTGTTCTCTTATATGGCATTAGCAAGTTCATTCTTAGGCGTTTCATTAGGATTATTCGATTACTTAGCAGACTTCTTTAAGTTTTCAAATACAGGAAGTGGCCGATTTAAATCTGCACTAGTGACGTTTATACCACCGACAATTTTAGCCATTATTTTCCCTGATGGTTTCTTATATGCCATTGGATTTGCAGGACTGGCAGCAACTATTTGGGCTGCAATTATTCCAGCCTTAATGGCAAAGGCCAGTCGCCAGCGTCATCAAGAGCAGAGCTTTAAAGCTCCTGGTGGTATGTTTATGATTGGATTTGTTATTTTGTTTGGCATCATCAATGCTACCGCACATATTTTAGCAAACTTTAATCTTCTTCCTATCTATCGCTAATCGCTTCACTAAAGCCAGCATTGCTGGCTTTATTTTTTCATCAAATCTTATAAAAAATTGCGTGAATAACTTGCCAAGTTTCTGCACTGCGAGTAATTTTGTCGCCATTATCATCAATGTTATTTAATGGAAGGTTTTATATGGCAAAAGCCAATGAAATTAAACGTGGTATGGCTGTTAGTTATAACAACAAGTTATTACTGGTAAAAGATATCGATATCCAAGCACCAAGTGCTCGTGGTGCAAGTACACTGTACAAAATGCGTTTTACTGATATCCGTACAGGCCAGAAAGTAGAAGAGCGATTTAAAGGCGATGATATGATTGATACCATCAGCTTAACGCGTCGCCCTGTTAGCTTTTCTTACATTGATGGTGATGAATATATCTTTATGGACAATGAAGATTACACACCGTATACCTTCAAAAAAGATCAAATTGAAGATGAATTACTGTTTATTCCTGAGGAAGGCTTGGCGGGAATGCAAGTATTAACAATGGATGGTCAAGTTTTAGCATTAGAATTGCCACAAACTGTTGATATGGAAATTGTTGAAACTGTTCCTGGTATTAAAGGTGCTTCTGCAAGCGCTCGTACTAAACCTGCAACCTTGCCAACAGGGCTAGTTATTCAGGTTCCTGAATATCTTTCCACTGGCGATAAAGTTCGCATTCATATTGCTGAACGTCGCTATATGGGCCGAGCAGACTAATCAATAGTCAAAAAAACTACTTATTAGCGTATAACAGCTAATATTACTTTAAATAGGTCAGATAATCGTAAGAAAGCCAATGTGACAAACGATTATTTGACTTGTTTATCTTTTGAACTCTACCTCTGTCTACCCGCAGACGCCTTAAAAATATTGAACGTCTATCACGCCATTCTTTTGGGTATTATCCATCCAACGGATCTCAGCCTTGCCCATATCTTGAGGCAAAATAATAGTTTGTTGGGATTTTTCAAAAGACGCAGGAACAATAGATTGAGTAGATGTAAACACTTTGTTGTGTTTGTAACATTGGTATTCAGCTTTATCAAATGTGAAATTCATCTCACATGCAGGATCCACAATCGCACCCCGTAGATAAATCTGCCCTGTTGTTTGCATGGGATCAGATGCCCAAGCCAATGATATCGAACTGGAAACGAGAAGACTGCATACTACGGTCAGATATTTTCTCATAACGACCTCACTTCTTGTTTGCGCTAGCAGGTATGAGGATCACACCTACCCGACATATTTTCATCATAGCAATAAAACATGACATTTATATAGACATAAGAAGAATATTTGATGTCTATCAAATATAAGTGTTCGATATTTATAAATAAGAAATCAACGTTGATTAAACTTAAGTCAAATATTTTTAACTTTAATAACAGTCCTATAAAGGTATTAAATTTTATTTAATTAATAAAATTATTGTTATTATTAGAACTATGGAAAATTAATTATAAACAATGTTCATTATGGCTAAGTTATCATTAATCCATTTAATATCCATAGAACCTTTATTGTTAATCAATTCAGAGCTAAAATGCTTATTCCTTTCTAACTGATATTGAGATTCTTGCATTTTACTTCCATCCCAACAGCTTGTTTTAAAAATGTTTTTATCTGTATCAATTAGACAATTGCCCTCAACAATTGCACCAACAAAAGTTATTGTTACTGAACCAATGACTTTATTTTCCTTAGCAAAAGTAGGTGTACTAAATAATAAAGTCAGACATGTAGCTGCAATATAAATTTTATTCAAAATTAATCTCCTATGATTATTGGGATGTGTGGATTCCACAAGCCAATATGTTATTAAAGTCATAACTAATATCGGCTTGTTACTTTATTTATTTAACTTTCATCTTTAATTTAATAATAGAAAAACATTATGTAATACTCAAATTAAGAGTATCAAAAAAAAATATTCTAAATTTCGGTTAAGTGGGTACAAAAAAATCCAACAGAAATGAAACCAAAGTGTAACAATTGTATGAACAACTAATTGCAAAGATCTATTTTTTTATTTTGGTTATAGTCCTATAATCAAAATTAGACAATTCGTGATCTAGATCACAAAATATACGGAAATTTGTTATTTTATTACTATGAAACTTTCTAATTTTCACCAAAAAGCACTGGCTATCTTTCTACTTAATCTTGCAGGCTTAATTATTTTTTTCTCTTGGTATCTTCCGGCACAACATGGATTTTGGCTATCAACTGATACCCATATTTTTTATTTTTTTAATCAGCATATTTTGCCTGATACTTTTTTTGCTTCTTTTGTGGCTTATACCAATAATAGAAAGTTTGATTTGGTTATTTTGTTGGTGATGGGTGCACTTTATTACAATACTTTTCGTCAAAAAGATTATAAAGGTAAACGCCATCTTATAATGGTGGGATTAGTGATGGTAGTCTGCGCTGTACTGATTAATCAAATTGGACAAAATCTTCCAATAGAAAGACCCAGCCCAACACTTTATTTTCAAGATGCACATAGAGTGGGTGTTATAACTGGCATTCCAACAAAAGATGCCTCAGGTGATAGTTTTCCTGGCGATCATGGTTTAATGCTACTTATCTTTTGTAGTTTTATCTTACGTTACCTCTCGTTTCGTTCTTTCGTATGTGCGCTGCTCATTACTGTCATATTTTCATTACCAAGAGTGATGGCCGGCGCACACTGGGCATCAGATATATTAGTCGGTTCTGTTTCTTTAACTTTAATCACAACAAGTTGGTTATTAATTACACCATTATCAGACATTATTGTCAGACAATTAGAAAAACATCTCCCTTTTAAAAAATAAAAGAGAAAACACATCTCATTTATTAAAAGAGAATAAGTGTAATATCGCACTTATTCTCTTGGTCATTTTTTTGACAATTAAATGATATTATTATGACAAAATGAGATCTATTTTAAGTATTAGCACTTTATTATCTAATGTTTTGTAAATTAAGCTTCTTTTCTCTCGCCATTTAGTTCCTCTTTCTGTACACTTTTCTAGTTTCCTCATTATTTATTGTTTAATGTGGATATTTACGTGCTTTAGAGCACGTTTTTCGCGAAATAAGGTTGCCAGAGTTAAATTACACTATATTCTCTGGTTATTTGGTGAATATTCATGTGCACTTTTGCACGTAAGGATGTAAGGGAAATCTGTCACAATGAGAACAAAACCGTATATGAGAATGCTTAAGCTCATACCGGCGTTCATTGTTGTAGCTACACTATCGGCATGTAGCTCACAGAACGCAAATTCACGCTTAGCGAATTCAAGCACCGCCCCACTAAATACATCATCAAGCACATCTATTTCCCAAGCATCGCAAGATGAATTTGAATCATTGGTGAAGAATCTCGATATAAAATCCAAGATACTTGACCAATATGCAGACTGGAAAGGCGTTGCTTACCGTTTAGGTGGAAATACTAAAAGAGGCATCGATTGTTCTGCCTTTGTACAAAGAACTTTTCTTGACCAATTTGGTGTAGAACTTCCTCGCTCAACCTCAGACCAACAGTTCTCCGGTACTCAGGTTAATAAATCAAAATTACAAGCTGGCGATCTCGTTCTATTCAAAACAGGCCGTACTATGCGCCATGTTGGAATTTATATTGGTAATGATAAATTTGTACATGCATCCACCAGTAACGGCGTAACAGTGTCAGAAATGTCTAATACATACTGGAATAAACGCTTTTATGCTGCAAGACGTGTTATTGACAAAAATGATACAGCACTTGCTGAAAACACCCTTTCGCAAAATGTATTAAGATAATTAATTCCCTTATATCTTATTACAATAAAAAAGCCTCATTAATGAGGCTTTTTTTATATTCTTGACTATGCGTAAACCGCAAATTAATTCCATTAGTTTTATAACATTAATAGGTATTATAAATAAGAATATGCCGTTGGGAATGGCTCAGCAATAGCGACCCCCGCGTTTTTTAAGCAACATAATGCAGCACATTCATCGTCGCTATGAAGGAAAAGGCAAGGAGCGCCATCCCACTCAATCACAACGCTATCAATATGGAGATTACTCAGATACTGACGCAAATTCTGTATTGCTTCATCCAGTGTCATACCATCATGACTTAATAATTTTAAGCCAATTAGCGTATTTTGCTTTCCAGCATCATTTTCAGGCAGTATTTCTACTCTTGTACCTGCAAAACCTGCTAGCCACCGATAACTCAGCGGCAGCTTATGAACTACCGAAAGTTGTACATTATCCACAAATCAATCCTGTTTCATCAACACGTTAATTTAATACATCATCAATACGAGTTTGAACTGACTTGCTCACACGCATATTAGAACCTTGTTAATCATACAACATGAACGTTACAGTTATTTTACAAATAAGCAAAGGGACATATCAAACCATTCATTTAGCTTAGTGTGTTTGCAGATATTCATGTCTGCAATACTTAATCTCTTCAATTATTCTTTCATTTATTTAACATTTTATCAACCATATAAAATAATTGTATAAAATATTACGTATTAAAGTAAAACAATCCATCAATTTTTATCACGATGCTTCATATCGACAAAACAATAGTAGATGAATATTAAAATAAATTTCACTTAATTTAACAAAAAAACAACATCAAATATTGATTCAAATCAAAAAAACGCACTAATTTGAAACGATTCATGAAATATAATAGAGGAAGATGTGATGTTTTTAGAAAAAATAGAAGAAAGAAAAGATAAACACGCTATAAATTTCTGTTATTTATAGCGTGATGTGCTTATTTATAACGACGAGCAAGCAAAATAAAACCCATAGCAAACAGTACACAGAATGCCATAGAACTAACCATTGGCCATTCTGATTTAGCTGGTAGCATAGCAATAGCCGTTCCAACTAAAGCACCCACACCAAAACGCACTGTTCCTGCAAGAGAAGAAACTGTCCCGGCCATATGGGGATAATCATCAAGGATAACGGCCATCGCATTCGATGTAATCATCGCAATCCCTCCCACATACATTGCTACCCCCACAACAAGGAAATAGAAATGTAAATCAAGAGCAACCACCAACAATAAAAAAAGCCCCATACAACATTGAATCGTTAATCCTAGGCGTAACATATTCAACGCACCAAATCGACGAACATATCGCCCATTAATGCTTGTCATCAAAATTAAGAAGATGATATTAAAACCAAAATATAATCCAAATTGATCAAATGGAATGCCATGTAATTCGATATAGACAAAAGGACCAGCACTAAGGAATGAAAACATGCCAGCAAAAGAAAAACCTGAAGCCAAAATATAGCAAAGGACACGACGTGTTCTAAACAGACTAATAAATTGGCTAAATGTCACTCTTAAGCTAAAGCGTTGGCGACGCTCTTTGGGTAATGTTTCTGGAATATAAAAAGCAATTAATGCCGATGCAATCACAGCAGCTATCGCGATACTCCAGAAAATAGCATGCCATGAAAACCAATTCATCACCCAAGCGCCTAATAGTGGTGCTAATAATGGCGCGATGGTCATGACAAGCGCAACAAAAGACATACTTCGAGAGAAGTCATCTCTAGAAAACATATCTCTCATCAATGCATTAATCACAACACTTGCCGCAGCAGCAGCAAAACCATGTAAAAAACGCATGCCAATTAGCATATCTATTGATTCAGATAATGCACATGCACTAGAGGCAAAAGCAAAAACAATTACGCCACCCAAAATGACAGGCTTACGCCCCAAACTATCAGCCATAGGACCATAGACTAATTGTCCAATAGCAAAGCCAAAAATATAGATACTTAATGTCATTTGCACTTTGCCACTAGGCACACCAAAATCTTGCGCAATAGTTGGTAAACTTGGCAAATACATATCTATAGCCAATGGCATAAGCATGGAAATAAGTCCCAATATTAAAATGAGACCAAGGTACGACGAACGTTGCTGTTGCACGCAGATAAACTCCCAAAGACGACAGAACAGATAATAATTATTGAGGTAAGTGAATGCTGTTGATCTCTTCTTCTGTTAATGGACGATATTCTCCCTCAGCTAAAGTCTCATCTAATGTGATATCGCCAATACGCTCACGATGTAATGCACTGACATGATTCCCCACTGCTGCAAACATACGTTTCACTTGATGGTATTTGCCTTCACTAATAGTGAGTTTCACTTCTGTTGGTGTAAGAATTTCTAATTTGGCGGGTTTAGTCAGATCTTTTTCACCATTGAGTTGTACACCTTTTTGGAATTGTTCAGCAACACCCTCTCCAATCGGCTCTTCTAATGTAACCAGATAAGTTTTTTCACAATGATGTTTTGGCGCCGTAATACGATGTGACCATTGACCATTATCTGTTAATAAAACAAGCCCTGTTGTATCAATATCTAAACGACCAGCAGCATGTAATTTATGAGCTAACGGTTCATCAATAAAATAGAGAATAGTTGGATTGACAGGATCGTCTGTTGAACATACATAACCAATTGGCTTATTCAACATAAAGTAACGAGGCCCTAAAATTTGAGTTAAAACCTTACCGTCGTAAGCTACTTCTTGCTCTGGTGCAATTTTAGTTGAACCGCTTTTCACCATTTCGCCATCAATTGTTACAAGCCCAGCTCTTAATTCACGAAGGATCAAGCTACGGCTAATACCCAATTGCTGGGATAAAAATTTATCTAATCGCATGAATTTCTCTGAAAAATGGAAGAATACCATCTGATATGAGGCATCTATTAAAAATGAATATTAACAATAAAACAACTAATTAATTTATAAATAAACTATCACGCTCTATACTCCTCCTTATTCGCGCTACCCATAAAAAAATGTTACGCTGACGCTCCGTTTGATTTCTTATGTAGAGTTATGGCTTTTACACTCAGACCTTATCAACTTGATGCTGTTAGCGCGACCATCTCTTATTTTCGCCAATACAATACACCTGCGGTAATTGTATTACCTACTGGCGCAGGAAAAAGTTTAGTCATTGCTGAACTTGCTAAAAGAGCGCGCGGACGCGTATTGGTGCTAGCACACGTAAAAGAATTAGTAGAACAGAACCATAGCAAATATGAGGCTTATGGTCTATCTGCGGATATTTTTGCTGCGGGCTTACAACAAAAAGAGAGTAGCGGAAAAGTTGTTTTTGGTAGTGTGCAATCTGTTGCCCGTAATTTATCGCAGTTTAATGATACTTTTTCCCTTCTTATTATTGATGAATGCCATCGCATTAGTTTGTCTGAAGATAGTCAATATCAGCAAGTCATTAAACAATTACAATCTATTAATCCACAATTACGGATCTTAGGATTAACTGCAACACCTTATCGTTTACCTACAGGGTGGATTTATCAATATCATTATCACGGTATGATCAAAGGCAATGAAGACTGCTTTTTCCGTGATTGTATTTATGAATTACCTTTGCGCTATATGATAAGCAATCATTTTCTAGTACCCCCAACTCGATTAGATATGCCTATTTTGCAATATGACTTTAGCCAAGTCCGAACAAGTCAAAATGGAATATTTAATGAAGAAGATCTTAATCGTGAAATAAAAAGACAAAAACGTATTACGCCTCATATTGTTTCACAGATTATTGAATATGCAGAAAGCTGTCGTGGCGTCATGATATTTGCAGCCACCGTTGAACATGCAAAAGAAATTCTTTCTCTTTTGCCTCAAGATGAAGCGGCATTAGTGAGCGCGGATACGCCACCTTATGAACGTGATGATCTTATTTCTCGTTTTAAGCAGCAGCAATTACGTTATATGGTCAATGTGGCCGTACTAACAACTGGCTTTGATGCACCTCATGTTGATTTAATCGCTATTCTACGCCCTACTGAGTCTGTAAGTTTATACCAGCAAATTGTAGGGCGAGGATTAAGATTATTTGCAGGAAAAACAGAATGCCTAATTTTAGATTATGCAGGTAATCCTCATGATCTTTATCTACCCGAAGTCGGTACTAAAAAACCCAATCCAAATAGTAAACCTGTACAAGTATTCTGCCCTGTTTGCCAATTTGCTAATACATTTTGGGGAATAGTGGATGCTGATGGCGATATTATTGAACATTATGGTCGACGCTGCCAAGGCTGGGAACTCAATGAACATGGGCAAAAACAGCAGTGTGAATTTCGTTTCCGCTTTAAATTATGCCCCCACTGTAATGAAGAAAATGATATTGCAGCACGTCGTTGTGTTCACTGTGATGAAATATTAGTTGATCCTGATGATATGCTTAAAGCCGCATTAAAGCTAAAAGGAGCGCTTGTTTTGCGCTGTGGAGGCATGCAATTTCAATCTGGGAATGATGCTAAAGGAGAATGGTTAGACATCAATTATTACGATGAAGAAGGCACTTCTGTCTCTGAACGTTTTCGACTAACCACTCCAGCACAACGAAAAGTATTCGAATTAAAATTCTTACGTGAACATCAACGCGCACCAGGTGTCCCTTTTGTTTGGCATAATGCCAACGACATTATTAAACAATTTGATTTGTTACGTCACCCCGACTTTATAGTCGCACATAAAGGTAAAAGAGAGCGCTTTTGGAAGATAAGAAATAAGATTTTTGACTATACAGGCCGCTATCGAAAAGCAGATACCTTGTATTAATCTGGATTTATATTTGCTGTTAGTGGACTTTTTCGTTAAAATGCGCCCCGCTTTATCTATTTTTAGATAAACCAAATCTCGAGCTTGTTGCTGGGTCGCCTGTAACAAGTATGTATTTTCTTTCTTTTTCATAAGAGAAAAAAGATGTTAACTATTAATGCAACTGTACGTAAAGAGCAGGGTAAGGGTGCGAGCCGCCGCCTGCGTGTGGCTAACCGTTTTCCTGCTATCGTTTATGGCGGAAATGAAGAGCCAATCGCTATCGATTTAGATCACAACGAAGTAATCAACCAAGAACACAAATCAGAATTCTATTCAGATTTCGTAAACCTGGTTATCGATGGCAAAGAAACTAAAGTTAAAGTTAAAGCAGTGCAACGTCACGAGTATAAGCCAAAAATTACTCATATCGACTTCCTGCGCGCTTAATAAGCCACCCTTCGAGCTTTATTTTTCGGGACGCCGAGCATGTAACGCCACTTGATGTGGCGTTATTTGTTTCTACTGTTTAATTATTTTTCTGATGCTCTACGTTGTAGCTGATCACGTAAATTAGGCGGTGTACCTTTAATTGTGAGCGTATCTGTTGCTGGATCCCAGAATATTCTCTCTCCTAATAATTTCGCATCAAAATTCACTGTTAATCCACCACCACTTCCCGAGTACTTCATCAGCTGACGTAGCGTACTGCGATCTGCTGGAAATGTTTCAGCTAATTCATAGCCTTTCTCTTCAGTAAATTGAGCAAAGTTTTGATCGCCCAAAGAGGGTAATTCTTCAGCAAGCTCTGTTAAGGCAATTTCTTCGCCCGATTGTAATTGCTCATTACAGTAGCTATATACTTGCTCACGACAAGTTTGACGTTCTTGCTTACCCATTTCTGAGGCTTCACAAAAATCGTCAACCGCTTGTAATAAGCCTTTATTTTGAACTTTAGCGTTTAAACCTTCTTGAGCACCTAAAAAATCCATAAAGAAATCAGAGACTTTACGTCCAACACGACCTTTTAAAAACGTTAAATAACGTAAAGAGTCGGGTGCCGTTTCCCACTCAGTTAAATCGATACGAGCAATAATGTCTGCATGAGGAATATCTAAATAACGTGTTGATGACACATCAAGGCTGTCATTTACCCACATACTGTTACAGCTACTAAGTACAGCAATTAAAAGGTAGTCCACCGCTAAATAACGATAGTGACAAAATAGAACAGTGCCACCTTCAGCAAAAGGGTATTTTGCTAATTCATCTTTTAGTCTCACGGTTGCTGCTCGTGAAAAACCTAAAAAGTTCTCTTCGCCTTTACGTTGTAAGCGCAGTGCTTCTGCTAATTCGCTTTCTTCATTAAACAAACCATAAGCTTTACTTTTTGCACTGTATACACGATGTAACTCTTCAATCATCTCCTGAACAACGGGTTCAATTTCTAAGAGTGAATCACGTAGCACAACTTCTAATGTCTGCTCATCTCGCTTGATAAGCTGATGTAAGACTAACTGACTAATATCTAGACTCATGGCCGTCCTCTTCTATTGCTTCTCTTTCTCGTGCGCGTATTCAAACACTCCCTACTTTCAGTATCAAGGGAAAATTAATTAATTTAATAGCGGAAAAAGGCCTAGCAATACGGTAATATATAGCGTTTTATTCATATAGTAGGAATTCAGATTTTATGCCACAAAAATCCCGTTATAGTGATGAACAAGTTGAGCAATTACTTGCAGAACTTGTCAGCGTTCTTGAAAAACATCATACTCCTACAGATCTTTCTTTGATGGTGTTGGGGAACATGGTGACAAACTTAATTAATACAAGTATTGCCCCTGCTCAACGAATGCTGATTACTGACTCTTTTGTTCACGCATTGCGTGCTTCAATTGATGAAGACAATATTCACTAATAAACATAGAAAAATTATTTATAGACATGGTAACGAAACCTCAGTCCTATCGTGAAAAAGTCTCCCAAATGATCAGTTGGGGTCACTGGTTTGCGCTATTTAATATTATTCTAAGCTTACTGCTTGGGAGCCGTTACCTGTTTATTTCTGATTGGCCTGCAACTTTTGCTGGTCGTTTTTACGCTATTGTGAGCTGGATGGGACATTTTAGTTTTATTGTCTTTGCTATCTATATACTCATCCTTTTTCCTCTCACCTTTGTCGCGGTCTCCCAACGGCTACTTAGAGTTATTTCCTGTGCTCTTGCCAGTGCAGGTTTAACTATCCTTATTTTTGATATCGCCGTTTACCAGCAATTTCAACTCCATTTGACTCAACTTGTTTGGGATCTTGTGATTAATCCAGATGAAGGTGAAATGGCACGTGAATGGCAACTTATTTTTATTGGCATTCCCATCATCTTTCTTATTGAAATGCTTTTTGCAACATGGAGTTGGCAAAAATTACGTAGCTTAAATCGCCAACGTTGGGGTAAACCATTAGCTGGTGTCTTTATTACTTGCTTTATATTATCTCACTCAATGTCAATCTGGGCTGATGCTAATTTCTATCGCCCAATCACCATGCAACGTGCCAATTTACCATTATCGTATCCAATGACGGCGCGTAAATTTCTTGAACGTCATGGTTTTATTAATCAATCAGAATATGAGCAACGTGTTATCAGTGAAGGTAATCCAGCAGCGCAAGGTATCACCTATCCTCTTGCTCCATTAATCTATGCCAAGGACACCTATTCTTATAACGTGCTGATAGTTGTCATTGATGGTTTAGGTAACGAAGAAGTGTCCGATTTACCAAGCTTGCAACAATTCGCACAAAATAGTCTTTATTTTTCAAGACATTATTCATCAGGTATTAATAATGACACTGCATTATTTGGCCTATTTTATGGTATTTCACCTTCTTATTTAGACAGTGTATTAAGTAGCAGAAAAAACTCTGCACTTTTCGATGCATTAAGTTATCGAAACTATCAATTAGCAATGTTTTCAACTAATGGTTTCCAAACACCATTGTTTAAACAAGCTGTGTTATCAGATTTCTCTCTCCCAACTTCACGCAGTGGTGATAACAGTGCCACTATTAATAGTTGGAATAAGTGGTTAATCAAAAACAGTCAAACTAGCCCTTGGTTCTCTTTCTTACAAATTAATGGTCACACCAATAATGCGTCGCAGCGCGCTACATTAAATGATCAACTAGAAACAATATTTAAAACATTACAAGAAACCAAAACGCTGGATAATACTGTAGTTGTTGTCACTTCTAGCTATCATCAAGACAACAATAAGAAGCAGGTTAATCAGTGGCTGTTAGATAAGACCACTTTTAATTTAAGCCAATCACAAGTGCCATTGATAATACATTGGCCTAATATGACGCCACAAGTTATTGATAGAATGACAAGCCATCAAGATGTTATGACAACCTTGATGCAGCATGTTTTGCATGTCATTAGTCCAGCAGATAACTATTCACAAGGTGAAGATTTATTCGCAATTACCCGTAATCATCCATGGATTTTTACAGGTGATGACGAGGCATTTGTCGTCTTTTTACAAGATAATACCTTGTTGATAGATAAACATGGTCGGTATGCTTTATTTGATAAATCAGGAAAAGAAATTAGCTCTGCAAAACCTGACTTAAAATTATTACTCCAAGTTCTTGCCGAACAAAAACGCTTTATTGAACGCTAGCGTAATTAGTGATGTATAAAATTACGTCACTTAATTAGCAAAGGGTTGCTTTAGCAGTCAAAAGCAGTAATATACAGGGCACAAACGGCATGTAGCGCAGCCTGGTAGCGCACCGTCATGGGGTGTCGGGGGTCGTAGGTTCAAATCCTATCATGCCGACCAACAATATTTAAGAAAACCAACCACTTACGGTTGGTTTTTTTATGTCTGAAATTTGCCACTGGTAAAACTCTGGTAAAACTCTGGTAAAACTCTGGTAAAACGACGACAAATCATCTCTCAAAATCCCCCTTTCTTTAGCTGATAAAATTGCCCTGTTCTCCTTGCTATTCTATTCGTTACCTTATATAAATCACTGTATAAAAACACAGTTAAATAGGTGATGCTATGATTAAACTCGAAATCAATAATGCTGAATATATTGCTCAGTTAGAAGAAGCTCGTTTATCTGCAGATAACCCTTATGGCTATCTGTTTATGGACATTGTCTTTTCTGATCCAAGATAGGTAATAATGTAACAGTTGGTGCTAACTCATATATCATTGGTAATGAGTTACATATTGGTGACAATGTTATGATTGGAGCAATGAGCTTTATTGATAAAGACATACCTCCTGATAGAGTCGTATTTACCCCAAAAGAAAAGAACACAATAATAGAGTCTCATATTAAAAATAATTTCATTATATAATACTAGCTCAGATTTGAGCTAATACAGGTATGATACAGAGTCGATTCTAAATTGACAGACTGTTCTGTGCTAGAAGCGGGCGTTGGTTATTTAAGAGATTAACAAGAGCATCTGGTTAGGCTTTTTGGCTATTAAATTCAGAGCTAAGCCAGCGGGCAAATGCCATAACCCGTTTTTCGAAGTCTGTTATGCCACTTCGGGGTTTAATGCTAATTTCCAATAGGTAATCCATATCTTCCGCTAGTGCAGGATATCGTGAGTTAAATTTAGCACGATACTCATGTAGAGAGTCAGGCCAGTCATTATCTTGTTCACTACGAAGGATGTTGGTTGCTCTGATAAGTTTTCGTGCAGCAGAGCGCTGAAGCTGTAACTTTTTGTTTTCGTTAGAAGATGTTTTTATTTGAATTACTAGTTTGTCCAGAACCTGCATAAAGTCACCATTCACAGCTACTGCAATAGCTTTTGAAGGTTTGAAAGCTTGAAAGTGATGACTCAAGTCCTCACCATAAACGCAGTGACAGTGATGTTTAATCCAGTATCCCCAACTGAGTACATTATTTGGATCGAGAACCTGTCCCAGCAGACCACAATCAAAATCAATTTTACTGATAACGGGATTATTTTTTTCAAGAACAGACTGAACAGTTGCAAATTGTTCTTTAGTAGCCCGATCGAGTTCATGTTTGAAAATGACTGTCATATCCAAATCAGACCTACCTTCCTCTGCTCTGCCTTCAGCTACACTTCCGTATACGTATATACTGTGTATAAGGTCAGGAAAGCAATGAGTTAGATTTGTCACAACGCATTCAATTATACGTGAGAATGCAGGTTGAATTTCCACGTATTTGGGCTGGGATATAAAATCGTTATGATCGGTGGCCATCTATTTTCCTGTTTGCTAATGTTACTTTTCTGGATAATAGGCATTTTGAGCCTGAAATTCTCGCATCCAAACTATTATATCTTAATGTCTGCTTCTCGCTCAAAGCAGGCGATCATATTTAGTTATATTTCTACCTACGAAACTTGTTAGCTCAAACCTGAGCTAACAGGTATAAATATGATAGCTGTCGTATCAATAATGATATTTTATCAACAAGGTATACCACTTGATTTTCTTAATAGCTAGAATTTGGTTACTTTATTTATGATTTTATTATTTATGGATAAATACAATTCAATATTTTATTTTCTTGTTATTTTGATGGTATTTACATGTGTAATGTTCATTATTAGCAGAAAATTTTTAAGTCACTCAATAGATAACTATATAATATAAATAAATTTATTAAATGTTTTATTTTAAAATTTAAGATATGATTATTAAATATATGGCATTAATTACTAATGCAACAAAGGATTATTATGATTAACAAATTAATTTTCGCTATTTCTTTCTTCTCCTTATTCATTCTAAATGGTTGTACCCAAAGAGATCGTGATGCTATTTCAGACTTAACTTATGCTCTTACTGGAGTACCTGGAGCTAAACATAAACAAGCTTTACAAAACCAAGAGCAAGAAGTACCAAGTAAAGCAAGGTTAGAGAGATTAAAGCAGATAGAAGAGTTCAAAGCGCGTAGATCGTATTGGGTTGGCAAATCCGTAGATGATCTTGTTATGTCTTGGGGCAGTCCTAGTAACACACATAAAAGAACAGATGGTGGCACACAATACACATGGAAATGGACACAGAATAATGGATGGGGGCAATCGACAATTTGTACAAATAATTTTGTTGCTAATAAAAAAGGGACTATTACAGATTGGAATTATTCAGGATGCTGGGAACACTTATAATAAATTATACCCAAATAATGTAGCAAACTTAATGTTGTATCTTCATACTGTATGATTTCATATATTAACAAGTGAGTTTTTACATCAATAACTCACTTGTTATAATAATATCTTTTCACTTTATACTTATATGCTTATTCCACACATTATAAATTTTTAGAAACTTACAGTATATTCGATAAATAGAACCAAAGATAAACCATTAATAATATAAAAAATGTTGATGATTACATATTACTGAGCCAGTCATTTAATATGATATTTACTCAAGATAAAATAATATTAGAAAGAATTTCTAACCTTTATGATAAGGCTATTAATCTGCTGACATTTGAAATTTAATAATAAATTTAACGTAATATTATTTTAACAAGTTAAAACTCGTTATTACGCAATCATCAACTGATACTTTTGTTAAAGTGACTTTATATTACTGCTTGTTACTTTTATCATTTAAAATTCATTAACTTTTTAAAATAAAATCCTTTTTTAGTTTTTGGGAATTTATTTCCGTTATATATTTTCCGCTCATAATCTCTGCCCGCATAGTGATTATCACCATAAAATTGACCATATAATGCGGTTTTGGGGCATATATCATCAGAAAAAAATCTATGATCATTATCCATTTCAATTTTCCTTATTTAATTTTAATTAATTAGATACCTCTAAGATAAAATATCTATAAATCGTTATTAATTTATAATATATATAAATTATCCAATACCATACTACTTCTATAAAAATAGATCCAACTTTGCTATTGGTTTTATTTAAATAAAAAAATATAAATAGAATATTTCAAATAAAAGCCACATTAGACAAAATAAAAAAAGAGGGTATGATATAAATATCACACACCTTTTTTACTATAATAATTTATTATCTATATCTTTGTTCGCTATCCCAAACGGGATATGTACAGAAGGAAGTTAATACGAGGATTTTAAATGTAATTTTTGATCATCAAAGAATATATGTGGTTTTAAAATCTTTAACACATTTACTTTATCTACTCCTCCCATAAAAAAGCTTCATTAACAGAAATTCCCCATCCCCTTATGGTATTAATAACTCGCTTATGAGATGGTGCATTTCGTGCAGTAACAATGGAGATCTTAAGTAATGGAACATAAATAGCTCTGAGGTAAGAAAATCTGCACATAAAGTATGAATATAGCAGTGTCACAATGTTTCCCAAGAGTTTATTCTCTTCTTTAATATCAAATGATATTGATTATCATTTGCATTTAAATGTTATCACTATTATGCTAGTGGTTATCACAAGTAAGGAGAATACTCATGGTTAAAAAAACAATACATTTACGATCTCAACATGCTAAGGATTTAATCAATAAAATAAAAAAAATGAAAAGCATTGAGAATGCGATAAAGACTAAATCAGAAAAAAGTGATCTCATTGTTATAATTGACAAATTACCAACTTTAGTTTCTATCAACTAAATTATTTTGTTGGTTTTTAATGTGAATAAATAGTGACCATAATCTTAGTGGGGTTGACACATTAAATGATAATGATTATCTTTTACTGCATGAATAGTTGAGTATTTTACTCAGTTTTTCACAACGACATTGCTCACATTGCTTCTAGTATTTATTGACCAACTCTCCTAGCGTTGGTCTCTTTTTTATTTATCATATATTTATTCTCCTTGTACAATAAATAAAGAAAACCATTACCTAAAAATACTATTTTCTTATTAAGATAAAAATAGTTTATCGTGTAATTTCAGTAAGAAAATCATTTTATATTTAGTTTTCTATCGACCATAACAGATGGTTAAACAAATATTTTAGACTTAAACCCTATCATCAATAGGGACTTTACTTTATGGGTTTTATCTCATCTTTCTTTGAAAAAAGAACAAATTGACATCGTTGCAACAATGAGAACAAATAAATAAGAAATATGCAGATAATCCTACTGAACGTATCCGTGAAAAATTAATTTTTGTTGCTATTGTTGGTCACTAACACAAAAAATTTGGATGTAAATTTCCACAGGACTATATCGACTTTATCACTCGAATTGGTCATGATGGTACAGGCTCTTATTATGCTCTCTATGCTTTTGATGACACGATAGATATTTAATTTACCCCCGCCTAGTGCGGGGGTTTTTTATCTTAAAAACTCACTTTAATACTGACACATAAAATCATTATTTCTTTCAAAGTAAACATTCTCTTATTTTATTTTTTCATAGCAAAGACAACATTTGACCTTTTCAAAAAGGTAGAAAAACTACTTAATGACCTTCAAAAGGCCATTATTTTATGGTCTTATTGTCAATATCCTATTTAATTTCTATTTATAAGCTTCAAAAGTAATAATTTCTGTTTCGTTATTTGGTTCGCGTAGATATTGATAATCTCCAGAAATTGTTATTTTGTCAAAGCCAATAGATTCAAGGATCCGTTTAAATTCATACACGCCAAACCATTTCAATTTAAACACTTCCCATTCACTTTCAATTATTTTCCCATTTCTCCATTTATCATAACGATGATGAGATACTGTTAATTGATTAATATAATCTATTTCAGCATTTACTATCTGTAAGGTAATTAAATCTCCTTCCGGCGTTTCAAATTGTCGACTAGAACATTGGCCTTTAGTAAAAGTATGCGCCAAACTAATGTCAATTAACAAACGTCCGCCTAGATTTAATGCGTTATAACATTGTTGAAGTGACTGTAGTGCTTTTGTTTCGCTATCTAACAATAAGAAAGTCCCTGTCGGAATAATTATTGCATCAACAAGTGTCTCAACTTGAAATGTCAGCAAATTATCTTTAGTCACTTTATCTTGAGAATATCCATTACTTCTTAGATTTTCCATACAGAAATAAAGCATCTCATCTGAAAGATCAAACCCTTCTATATTAAATCCAGCCTTTAATAAAGGGATTAAAATACGCCCAGTTCCTACCGCGGGTTCTAAGATTTTACCATTAACATCCTTAAGACGTTCTTGATAATATTCTACGTCACCAAAACTACATCCTATAGGTTTATCTATTTGGTAAACTTGGGCTGATAGCGAATGATAACTCTGCATAAATATTCTATTCTCTTTTTGTTGTTTATTTTTAATGATAATAAAGCCATAAATTAAGATATCAATATTCAACTAGATATATTAATCAGGTATAGTTAACTTATATACCTGCTAACTCTATTCTTTTTTCTTATCTTTTTATTTCCATTCTATCTCTTTTGTTTGCATTTTCATTAATCCATATAAACGTAAGGGCTGATAATTTAATTGATAATGATTATCTTTTTTCTTATAAATAGTGAGCAACACATCATGTATTGATGTATTGCTCTTTTTTATGTTAATTATAAAAACTGGCTTCACCTGCAGGTCGAGTTTTGAACCGACGATGAGCCCATAAATATTGTTCTGGAGCTCGCATAATTTCTGTTTCAATCAGCTTATTCATTCTATCTGTATCATTTTGAATATCTTCAGAAGGATAATTAATCAGTTCTTTACCAATAATTAAACTGTATTTTTTGCCTTTCTGATCTTCATTTCTTACCAAAGTAACAGTTAAAGAAGGCGCTCCTGATAATTTTGCTAATATAGCAACACCTTTGGAGGTTGATGTTTTTTCAACAGAGAAGAATGGAGAAAATGTTGTACCTTTTAAACCAAAGTCTTGGTCAGGAGCAAACCAAATCGCTTTTCCTTTTTTTAACTCCATAACCATAAACTTTAAGTTACGTCTATCTATCATACCCTTATCGGAACGGCATCTTGCTTTAGTCTGGATAAACTCCATTGCTTTATTATTATGTGGTCTATACATCGCATTCACAGGGAAACAAAGTCCCATAATGCGTCCTCCCAGCTCTAGTGACATAGAGTGTATACCAATGAGTAAAATTCCCGTTTTTTTATCTTTAGCATCAGTAAAATTGGAGAATCCTTGTACTTCAAAGAGATTTTTTAATCGACGATCACTCCAAAACCACGCCATACCTGTTTCAAATAATGCGATACCTAGGGATGATAAATTATTCATAACAAGCTTGTCGATTTCATTTTTATCTTTGTCAGGGAAACATAGTTCTAAATTTTTCTTTATTATTGAGACTCTTCTTTTGACAAAAAAACGAGATAACACCCCAAGGTGTTTACCTAAAAAAAGTAACCAAGAATAAGGAAGTTGCACTAATAAAAAAAGAATAAAAACACCAAACCAAGTTAAGAAATATTTTGGATGTAATAGATGTAATGAAAAAATATTTTTAGCGTACACAAGTTTGTCCTTTAGGAACTAAAAAGCATTTAAGCCATATTGGATTAGACAGTAATTTTTTAAGATAAGTCATTAAATATTAATTTAAATTTTATCTTAAATTATTTTTTTATGATTTATCTGATATCTTTTTATTCTAATAAAACTTTTTTCTTTCTTTTGATTGAGAAGACAATATCTTAATGCCTTTACTTTGCCATTATAAGAATTTATTTATCCACTAATTTATTTCTTTGTAAAAATCATTAGGCATTAAAGTAAATAACTTTCTAAAAATTCAAATGATTTACATTAAACACTTACATAACTTTAACAATGCTATTTTTTATACGCTTTATTAAATACACGTCAAATTTAAATAATACTAGAAATTAATATAAAAAAACCCCACCGAAGTGAGGTTTTTTAGATCTTACTTGTATCAATATTGCATTAAACAATATATACAGTAATAACGGCTCAATAGATTATAGAGAGATTACGTTCGCTGCTGCTGGACCTTTAGCGCCATTTTCGATAGAAAATGAAACTTCTTGCCCTTCTTTCAGAGATTTGAAGCTATCGCTTTGGATCGCTGAAAAGTGTACGAATACATCTTTGCTACCGTCTTTAGGAGTGATAAAGCCAAAACCTTTATCATCGTTAAACCATTTTACTGTACCTGTCATTGTATTAGACATAAGATTTCCTTTAATTAATTATTTTGCCATAAGGCATTGTTTGCGGTTTGATTTCGGATTTTTACTTATGGTCACTATTTGAAGGAATTCGCAACGAAGAGGTATCAGGGATAACGCTAAACGGTGAACTACTTGAAACTGCACTAACATAAATAGGTCTGTACTTCCAAACCAGTGGCGCTATTAAGTCATATAATTCAGTTTATAGCAAATTATTTTTATCTTTATTTTAAAAAAACTTTTCTCACGCAAAATTAGAAAATAATTATAAGATGAAAATAATTATCTATTTTACCTATCTCATTATTTTAATTTAAGAACATGAATAAAAAAGTAGATACTGTTATTTTTTAAGATAACCAGTATCTACTCTGTCATTAATGTACTATATCACCTTATTAATTAGCTAGTTCTAATAAAATTTTTTCTGTTTTCGTCCATAGAAGTGAGCTACCTTCTTCTGGCCATAAATGCCGCTCAGCATTAAGAAAACGTTGAAATAATAAATCCCCAAAGTCTGGTGAATGAACTGTACTGGTATCTTTCATTCCATACCATAAGCTGGTTGGCGTCTTTATTTCTTCAGGTGAGAATCCCCAAGGTTGCATAGCAATCAGCAAATCTTGCGTATATCCGTCATTGCCTTGTTTAAAGGCTTCGGCCATACATTCTTGATAAACTGGGAGAAAATCATTTGATTTATAAACAGCCAAATCAACATCGGCACTGTAATTTAGAATAAAATCCATTAACCACTTGGCTGTAATATTTTGCTTAACCCAGCTGGTTAACGAATTGGGTGATCCAACAGCTTGACGTTGCATATTAACAACATCATCTGTTAGCTTATTTTGTGTATCAGGATAATCAAATTGATCTTGTCCTGCGACAATAAGTAGTTTATCAACATGACAATAAACACAAAGAGCCATAGCAAAAACAGCCCCTTGTGAAAACCCCATTACATTAATACTTTTAATACGAAGATGGTCTAATAAAAATGAAATATCTTTAGAAAAAGATTTTAACGACTTTTATAACTGATTTATTTTTTTATGATCAACTTATTTGTGTGATAAAAAATGCGTTATTACTTTGTCGATAATAATCGTTTTTATTTTCAAATTTTATTATATTTGCTTAATCTTTTTCTTATAACAAAGAAGACAATAAAATTGCCCTCTTTGTTATTTATAACTGGTTTCTACGTTATTTTACTAATTTACAAGTGCGTCCTTTATCTTCAGCAACACGTCCATTAACTGCATCATCTTCTGAAATCGTTGCTAAATTAAATTCACCTTTTCCTTTACCCCAAATTTGGAAATTCTCACCAACATAACGAGCACCACTAGCCGCAATAGCTTCTTTTAAAACTATAATTTCATCACTGTAATACATAACAGCTAGCTGTTCATTAGGAAAAGAAAATCTGATTTTTTGGCCTTCACAGTCATAAGTATCCGTTTTAGCAGCCAAAGCAGGTGCTGTTATTAGTGAAAAAACTAAAGCAATAGTAGAAATAGAAAATAATTTATTCATTTACATCTCCTAAAATAACAAAATAATGTTTTGCTAATAAAATTAGATTAGGATTTCTTTTTTAAAGATAAAATAGGATATCTCCGCATTTTATTAAAGCTTAAAATATAAAAATATTTCAATTTAAGATTAAATCTAATAAAAATTATCAATCATTGATGAAAGAGTTAAAATACAATTTTTTAATTAAAGTCAATTTTAATTCAAATAAATTGCAATACATAACTTTACATTATTACCTGCCTATTTTACTTTATTCAATGTAACTATCATTATACGATATGTAATTATCCTAACACCTATAAATTTATTGTAGTTCAATAAATTAAGTCGATTCTGTTGAGAAACATCGATAGAAAAATTAATAGGAATATTCATGCTACAAGAGAATGTTGTTAAAGATATCATTGTTTGGATTGAGCAAAATCTCGATTCACGTTTATCGTTAGATATTGTTGCTGAAAAATCAGGCTATACAAAATGGCATTTTCAGCGTTTATTTAAAGCGTATACAGGAATATCTTTAGGAAAATACATACTCGCTCGTCGTTTATCTTGTGGCGCCTACGCGTTAAGAATAACACGTTGTAGCCTGTTAGATATTTCATTGAAGTATCGTTTTGATTCCCAACAAACATTTTGCAGGGCCTTTAAAAAACAGTTTAATATCACGCCTTCGGAATATAGAAAAAGACCAGGATGGGATATTAGTGAACTGATTTTCCCTGCATTAGAAACCGTTGAACTGAGCGCTAAATATGAGGTAGTTACACTCTCATCTCAAAAATTAGTCGGTATGTCACATCATTACAATAAGCCTATTTCAACATGGGATTCAGACAAGAAAAAATTCAGAAAAGAATTTTGGCGTAAATTTTTAAAAGATGTGCATACAATACCCACAGAGCTATATGCAATGCATCGAGCATCTGCAAGTACATTAGAAGATACTATGTATATTTATAGCACTGCCGTTGATAAAGAAAAGTTAGCAAAAACATCAAATGCTTCGGCCATGTCACAACTAGAACTACCTGGTGGCAACTATCTAGCCATTACATTTCATATAAATGAAATCTTAGATTCATTAACTGGTTATGATGACATTATTTATACCGTCTATACCAAAGTACTTCCGAAAATGAATTTATTGCGCAGACCCGGTCCAGACATTGAACGATATACATTAAAAGAGTCAGTAAGTTACGATAAATTACTTGGTCAAAGTGATCATTACGTACAAAAGATTAGCTACTATATTCCTGTTCTTTAATGAGTTTTATCTATAAAAAAGATCCCAGTTTAATTGGGATCTTTCTATTAAAATAGATATCTAAAATACTTCTATCCTATCAATCCTTCTTAGACTTATTAGCAAAGAAAATATCATCTTGAATATCTTTTGTTCTTACTGTAAACAATTCGTTCATTAAGTTTTCAGTTAATTTTTCAGCATCTGCCATAACTCGTAGATTAAATTCATTAAGCATTTTATCTGCGCCAGTTTTATCTTTTTTCACCATAGTGAGATATTTAGCTTCCATTTCTTTTTGCTCTAATGCGGTTTTTGCTTCCCACTCTTGATAAGCTTTTTTCACTATTGGTGCGAGTTTTGGATAATCTGTCATCACTAATGTTTGTAACTTACGATATTTCCAGTAAATAGAATCACTATCTGCTTGATTACTTCCTATTCCATAATGTTGCGGATAAGCTTTTAATCCACTGTAATACGGAACAAATGCAGTTAAATCTGCCATGCCTAAACCAACATAGGTCACTTCACCAATTTCTTGAGGAAGCTCAGGACGAACTTGCATAACATGCGCTTCATAAGTTCTAAATACACTAATTGGACGCCAAGATTCTTGACCATTTAACCCATTGGTATATGGGTCGTGTTTCGTCCCTTCAAAGTGATTACGTAACATCGCTTTAGCTTCTTCCACTGATACTTTTTTTTCTGGCGTTAATAAAGGTGCGAAATTACGACCATCATCCACAGCTTGTTTTAGTGATGGGTTAAATTGTTGCTGGATAACCCATACTCGCGGATCATTATAAGTACGGTCTCGTTCGTCATCTCGTGTATAAGCTTTTGAGAAATTAAATGCCCCCTCTTTTTCAGGATTATAAAGCCCTTTCTCAACAGCAAATTCTACTAGATTTTTAGAGCCTAACACATCATTACTGTTAATATCATAGTGTTGTAATCGACCTTGGTTTCCTGTTGCAAAGTATTTATCTTTAGGTAATTTTTGTGCGATCCAATGATGTCCTGTTCCAGTTTCCAAATACCAAAGCTCATTTTTATCAACAACAGCGACACCAAATCCTTCACCAGCACCTTGTTCTTCAATAATGTTCCCTAATAATTCCACTGCTTCACGAGCTGTTTTTGCTCTTGAAAGTAGGACATCTGGAATATCATCTTCAGTTATCCCTGTCTCTTCAACATAGGGATCAAAAGAGAGTGCTTTAGGTGAAGCAAAAATAGATTCAGTACCACTAACACCCACTCCTAGTTCATTAAATCCTGTTGCACCATGGAGTTGCGTTTTCCAATTCGGCACAGTGGTATAGCGTAATGAATTCTTTGGTAATGGATATGTAAAATTATTAGCACCATTATGTTCTTTGGTACTGTAAATACCCGTTTGATTCGTTTTAGCCGGATGAATAACAAAATGTTGTGCTTTTAATGCATCACTATCTGCGCTACGCGCAATAATCAACGAACCATCATTTGTTGCTTCACTTCCTGCTAACAACGTTGTACAGGCTAAAGCTGAAGACGCTAATGCTATATTAATAGATAAAGCAATAATACCCTTTTTAAATAAAGACATAAAACTCCCCATTTGCTTGTTATTTATAATTTGTAGATCAATTAAGTATCTTTTTAGAATCAAAATAAAAAACCAGATAGATAATTTGATGCGAAATATTAACAATGAAAAAGCGTAGATTTCCGTGATTTATATCTCAATGATTATTATATTTCGAAATAAAAAGGTTAATTATACCTATCATATTAATATCAGTGAGTTTTATAAAAAACACATTTTAAATATAAATAAATCTAGATAAGATTTGTTATTAACGTTATTGTTATGTAATTAACAACGATGTTATTTATGTAAACGGCTATTGATATTAACGACAATAACAACAGATTAAATCCAATAATACTTTATGTTAATTTTGTTGTGTTAGCCTAAAAAATTTCCACTTTTATTTTCTATAATTCTTTCATCAGAAATATTGATTGATTTTTTCTTTTATAAATTCAAATAGCTGCTCAAATCCCTCCTTTGATTTAGCAGCTCTTATTAAGACTATTATATGATTATGTCTTTAATAACATTACGTTATAGCCTTTATAATAAAATTTATAAATTACAAATAACATTTATAATCTACGTTTTTACTCTTAGAATATTTCTTATAAAAATCATTCAAATTTTCCTTCATCACTATTATTTAATAATCAACTTATTAACTGTATAATCGAACATAAGATAAACTGACTAAAACAAAAAACACGATGGCAATTAATTTAAAAAGAACTTCTTGGTCAGGAGGATGGGCAACTTTACGTGACTTTGAAATTATACAATCCGTGATCGATCATGGAAGTGTCACTAATGCAGCAAAGCAGCTAGGCATTTCACAACCTGCAGTAAGTCAGTCATTAAATCAGATCGAGAAACGTTGTGGTAAAAAGCTATTCACTCGTGAAAATAATAAATTAATACCAAACTCTGATGCCTTATTACTTTATGAAGAAATCGCCAATATCGCTGAATCTTTCAATCGATTGAGCCATTTTCATCATCAAGAAAAAAAGAGGAGTATACGGATTCTAGTTCCACCAACATTAGCCTATGGTTTTATCAATCAGGTTACTACTCAATTTATCAAAAAATATCAGGTTAATGTCCATTTAGAAATATCTAGAAGTGAGCAACTTCTTTCTTTAATAGCAAAAGAACAAGCTGATATTGTTATTACTGATAATATGACCATTAATAAGGAATATAAAAATACAATTTTTTAATAAAATTTCAGGCACAAAAATAGCCACTAAAGCTATTTATTGTTTTAGTGGCTAATTTATTAATCTTTATTCATTTATAAAACGCATTAACTGCTGACGTAATTGCTTATTTTCTTGTTTTAACTGTTCATTTTGATCTAATAAAGTCAGTGCTATGGCTATACCATGCCAATCTAATGCAAGCTCTTTATGAAGTTTTAATGCGCGATGTGTTACCACAACAGCGTTATCATCGAAAAACCACTCTTGAGTTTCAATTTCTAGTGGTTCAATCACCCCAAGAGCGACAAACTCTTTGAGCTCATCATTTGATATTCCCGTATGATGACAAAACTCAGTAACAGTAAATATTGTTAATTGACCCATTATTTATTCTCCCAGTCTTTACGTGGATTATAATCGGTCTGGCTATCTGCAATTTGTTGCCATAATTCGCGCATCTTTTCATCGGGTTTAGGTGGCATCACAATTTTTAGAATTGCATATAAATCACCGCTGACCTTTTTGCTGACTAACCCTTTTCCCTTAATACGTAGCTTTTGTCCTGCCTGACTTCCCGCCGGAATAGTTAACAAGATTTTTTCTTTTATTGTAGGTATAGGAATTTTTGCACCTAATGCTGCTTCCCAAGGAGCGACTGGGACAACTATTTCTAAATCATGACCTTTAATATCAAATAGAGGATGAGGCGCAATACGAATTGTTAGCCATAAATCACCATTCTCCCCTCCATTTTCACCTATTGTTCCCTGACCTTTTAAACGAATACGTTGTCCATCAATGACACCAGCTGGAATTTTAACATTTAAAGTTTTAGGGATCTCTTCTTCCAAAATTCCGAAAACATTATAAACAGGTAAGTGATAGCTAATCGTACGCTTATGTTCTTCCTGTGATTCTTCCAGAAAAACAGCTAATTCTATTTCTAAATCATGCCCGCGCTGTTTAGGAGCATGTTGAGCTCGTCGCCCTTCAAATGGGGAATGTTGACCGAAAAATGAAGTGTAAAAATTATCAAAATCTTCTTGGCTAAAGCTTTCTTGATCCTTATTTGAATGTTGTTGTGTAAATTGCCTAAATTTAGGATCGTTACGATGAGCCCAAAGCTCATCATATTCAGCTCTACGTTGTTCATCTCCTAATATTTCCCATGCTTGAGCAATTTCTTTAAAACGCTCTTCTGCATTTGGCTCTTTACTTACATCAGGGTGATATTTTTTCGCTAAACGACGATAAGCCGTTTTAATCGTTTTAGTATCATCAGTGGGTTTGACACCCATTATGGCGTAGTAATCCTTTAATTCCATAGTGACATCTCAATTATGTTAAATAATGAATTAAATATTAATACTCTAGATTTGATTAATTATAGAACAAAGAAATTATGTTGATGAGTAAAACCCTATAATAACAACAATCGAATGCCTAAATTGAATGCAGAATATTGTTTTTCAATCAGTTATCTATCATCTAATATCCCACTTTTCCTAGTGGATTATTTCTGAACCATACTAAAACAATATCTATTTTTTCGGAAACGGATCGTAATTTAGACTAACTAATAGCTGATGCCCAAATTGTTCGACAAGCAAGTGGGTAATATTGCCTATCCCTTTTCTTGCCCCGCCATTCAAGCAATAACAGCACCACTCAGTGCATGGATTTTGAATCGCTATTTTTCTTTAGCCAAAGGCCCAAGACCAACAAAAATACGAGTCATGCATATCATTGGTTTTGAATTAAGTTTTGTGAAAATTGATTTACTTATTATTATAGCTATTAGCCTTATTTTAACTTTATTAAGCCAAATACTTTGATTGGCCGAAATGTAGATGAATATAAAAAGCCCTTAAACTCAAGGGCTATATTTAACATTTTTATTTATCTGCTTTCGCCGCCCAAAGAAATTTAGCGCTAGGTAATGTTGTATATTTTTCTATTATCTCTTTATAAGTATTCTCTGGTTTTAATTCTGCAAATTGTTCTGGGTAAATGAAGGTTGCTAAATATTCTAAACCAACAATGTTATATGGATGATTATAGAAATTATGATATATACCATATAATTGCCCATTTTCAACCGCAGCGATTTGATTAAATCCAATTCGACTCTTCAATCGTTTGAAGCCTTCTTGAGTCTCTTTGCTAGATACTCCATAACCAAATGGTGCAGCAATACTATTTTTATTAATCCAGCGAGATCCCGTTACAATATATACATCAGGTTTAGTACTAATAACTTGCTCTAAAGAAATAACACCTGAAGCTCCTGGTAAGAAATGACTACCAATATTGTCACCCCCAACAGCTTGAATCAAACCACCCCAACCCGCATTATTATGTGTAAAGCAACACCCATCACCATTTGCTCCAGCCTTTGCCTCTACAAATACACGTGGCTTATTTTTAATTTCTTGAGTTTTATTTTTGATACTATCTAGGTGTTGTTGATAAAAATCAGTATATTCTTTAGCTTCACTTTCTTTATTTAAAATGATACCAAGAAGCTCTACACTTTCTTTCGTGTTTTTGACTGGTTCTAAGAAAGTATCAACATAAATAATAGGAATATTGGCTTCTTTTAAAATACTGACAACACCCGATCCTTCTAGTGCGGGTTTGGCTCTGAGTTGCGCAATCACAACATCGGGTTGTTGTGCAATAACTTGCTCTGCATTCACTTCACCTTTGTCATTAAATCCCATATCAGGGATTGAATTTATATTAGATTTCCATTTCTGTTCTAGTAAAGAAACTGTCTGTGGATCCGATTTTTTTAGATTATTATTCCATGCTACAACTCTTTCAAACGGATTATTTCTATCAAGCAAAGCCAGCGTTAAAATATCTCTACCATCTTGTAATACAACACGTTTTGGTTCATGTTTTAACGTTATTTTTTGCCCATCAGTATCCGTAATTGTAACAGGATATGTTGTAGCCAATGCGCTAAAAGGAAGCAATGCAGAAAGAGATATTGCTAATAGGTGATATTTATTTTTCATTGTATACTCTCCATAACAGAGAGTTAATGATAACAATTATCATTAACATCATCAATAAAAATTATCTTTTTATGACTAAAAAATAAATTCGTTTTAATAGTGCGATATCTAGCAATAAAGAAATATTCGAGTCTGATATGTCAGCTTATTTCACTAATGCAGTTAACTATCTAATTAAAAAGCCTTTTATGTCCATTCTAATTACAATACAAAAATAACCCTAACCATAAACTATCATGTGTTCTTGTCACTAGTTTATTTCAAATTACAATAGCAGCGTTAAACAGATAAAGTAACTTCTTTGTTTAACGCTATATTTTGAGGAGACAACCATTCATTTTTGATAATTTTAATTACTAGAAAAATTACTTATCACTTCATACGTTAATGAATTATCAGAACTATTTATAACTTTCAATTTAACATTTTCATAGGAGATAATATTACTTTCTTTAAGATTAAATTGAATGTTGTTACCAAACCCTTGATTTTCTATGTTTGAGCCTATTTTTCTATAACTAACATCTACAATTTGATTATTTATTCCATTAAAAATTAAAGCCTGCTCAAATGAATTACCATCGGAATTATTCAACTTAAGATATTCAATCTTAGCCTTATCACTACAAACAGCAACATTTAAGTCAGTTACAATACAAATCTCATCAGCCTTAGCTCCTTTTTTTATTAAAATTGAACTCCATGGCTGGCCAAGAACCTCAACAACTACAGAACCAGAGTCAATAGTTTGAGTTGGCATATAAAAATCGCCTTTGTCGCTTGAACCAACTTTTTTGAATACACCAGGAATAATTTTATAGGCCAGATCTATTTGTATTGGGTTTAGTACCTTAATCGCTCTTAGTTCACTTATATTACCTTCTCTTACTAAACTTTGACCTATGGTCGCACGATTAACACTCCCTACTTTCGGCTCACTTATTTTATACAAGTCTGGAGTGTAATTATATTCAGTCACAGCACACCCAGATAAAGTAAAAGCACAACCAATTGAAACTAATAAATTTTTCATTTTGATAGAAATCTCGTTACAAACATGAATAGGCATTAAAGATTACATTTACATACAGATTCTAGCAAGTAACTATCTACGACTCTGTTAACAAACTACTCATAACAACCTGTGAAATTAATTAGTTTCCTTTCTGACAGATCATTAACTCCAGCGCATTAATATCAATACCATTAGCTTTAATGGGGACTGGCTACGATTACCACTCTCAGCCTAGATACAACCCACCACTATCAAATAGCTTGCAATCTTTCTCTTTAGATTTACTAGGATCAATTGTTTAACGGTTAGCTTCATTTGGGAGGACTCAAATCATAAGGTATAAATGTACCCTATTTGTACCAGCTAAAGTAGATAGCTTTCAATGGACGTTAGTAGACGTTGGAATGATGGGATTTAGTTGGAATGCTTGATTTACTTGGGATAAGGAAATGCTAGGAGATGATGAAATGGCGGAGGAGGAGAGATTCGAACTCTCGGATGGTTTCCCATCGGCGGTTTTCAAGACCGCTGCCTTCAGCCGCTCGGCCACCCCTCCGCAATGGGGAGCAATATAAACACCTAAGCTTATGTTGTAAAGCCCTTATTGTACTGTTTGCCGTAAAATTAAACGCATTACAAGTCAATGGCTTAATTTATCAACGATTTATGGGTTCTACTTGGGTATTTCCCTTATTTTTGATAAATTAGCAATATTATTTTTGATTGGTTGCTACGCACATGTTTGTATTTAACGGAAAAGAAATCGAGACAGATAGTCATGGTTATTTAAAAAATAGCAATGAATGGAATGAAGATATGGTTCCAATATTAGCTGAATTAGAAGAAATTGAGCTAACAGAACAGCACTGGGAAATTATCCGTTTTGTTCGACAGTTTTATTTGGAATTTAATACCTCCCCCGCTATTCGTATGTTAGTAAAAGCGCTTGCACAAAAATATGGCGATGAAAAAGGAAATAGCCGTTATCTTTATCGTTTGTTTCCTAAAGGCCCTGCAAAACAAGCTACAAAACTCGCTGGTTTACCAAAACCCGTTAAATGTATTTAATATTATCTTTAGATAAAAGATAATTAAAAATCATTAAAACAATATTACTCATAATGGTGGATTGAAAAATCTGCCATCTGTTCATATTCACAAGGTGTCGCTGACCAAAATGTAATATTAGCACTTCTTGGTCCACCAGCTTCTAACCAATCTTCAAATTCTTTTAATGCATTCTCTTTCGCGAAAGCCTTTACTCCCACGCTACCGTCATCACGATTCCAAACATACCCTGTTATTGGTTGTTTTTTCATCCATTGATAAGTAAAAAAACGGAATCCAACGCCCTGCACACGCCCTTGAATAATATATTCTCTACCCATTTTCATATGCTCTCCTGATAGTGTTGTTAAAATAAAAATTCTACTCAGGTTATTGTCTTTTCTTTATACAATAGATAATCTGATTTTGTGAGGTTCTTTATTCATAATGAAAGCAAAGGATTATATTTTTTTCAAATCCTTGAAATTTCACTTTGTACCCTCATATATATAACCAATAAGCAAGGCTATATGGAGGTGATACTATGATGACCGCCAGCAAATTTGGGATAGGACAGCAAGTTAGACATAAATTACTCGGCTACTTAGGCGTTGTTGTCGATGTGGATGCTGAATATTCCCTTGATCAGCCTAATGAGGATGATATTGCATCTAATGTGACCTTGCGAGCAGCACCTTGGTACCATGTTGTGATGGAAGATGATGAAGGACAGCCCGTTCATACTTATCTTGCTGAAGCACAGATAACTTATGAAGTTTCAGATGAACACTTAGATAATGACTCATTGGATGAGCTATCGCAGTCAATTCGTAGCCAATTACAGGCTCCACGATTACGAAATTAACCGAATAATCTAAATAAGCTGTGAGCTGAATAAATATGATAATCGCCGAATTTGTTTTCGGCGATTTTATTTTAGTTCATTACCAAGGAAGTCCATGTGCTTCAATTTCTTTTTTAGGACAGCGATCCATAACAACTCGTAATCCTGCTTTTTCTGCTAACTCTTTGGCATCTTCATTGATAACACCAATCTGCAACCATAATACTTTGGCATTAATTGCAATTGCTTCTTGTGCAATTTCTAATGCAACGTCAGATTGACGAAAAACATCCACCATATCAACAGCAATAGGAATATCTTTTAATGAGGCATAGCATTTCTGCCCTAATAAGGTTTGCCCTGACATGCTTGGATTGACAGGAATAACATCATAGCCTTGTTCTAATAGGAATTTCATGACTTTATAGCTTGGGCGATCTTCTTTGCTACTCGCTCCAACAAGTGCAATTGTTTTGACACTTCTTAAAATGTCATAAATGTCTGAGTCCACCATTTATATACTCCGTTCATCATGAAGATTGAAAATATTATGATACATCATAGTATCTTGATCCGTTCATAGCTTGTAAGATAAAAAAAAGGTATTTTGACAGCTGAAACAATAACTATATTTATTTTTAAAGGTATCAAATGGAACAAATTGACCGCACGCTCTTAAAAGAAAAAAATATCGCGCTTGTTGCCCATGATCACTGCAAAAGCTCATTACTTGAATGGGTTCAAAATAATCGTGAACAACTGTCTCTACATAAGTTATTTGCAACAGGAACCACAGGAAATTTAATTAACCAGCACACAGGCCTAAGTGTTACTCAAATGCTAAGTGGCCCAATGGGCGGTGACCAACAAATAGGTGCAATGATCGCTGAAAAAAAAATCGACATTATGATTTTCTTTTGGGACCCATTGAACGCCGTTCCCCACGACCCAGATGTTAAAGCCCTTCTACGCTTAGCAACAGTATGGAATATTCCGGTTGCCACCAATCGTGCAACCGCGAACTTTTTAATTTCATCGCCTCTGTTTTCACAAGAATCAACAATTAAAATTCCTGATTACGAAGGTTATTTAAAAGAAAGACTAAAATAATTTTAAGGTTTTCGCTGTATAGGAACACCTTGAGATTTTAGCTCTAAAACAAAACAAGATGGCTGTTGTTTATTAAATAATAGCCATACTTGTGTTTTTGCTCTTGTTAATGCGACATACATTAAACGTCGTTCTTCCGCATTAGGATAATCTTCAACTTTTGGTAATAACGCTAATTCAATAATTGATTCCCTTGCAGGTGCAGGGAAACCATCTTTACCCTCTTGTAAACCTAAAATAATAACGTAATCAGCTTGTTGCCCCTTCGATGCATGAAAAGTCATAAATTCTAAATTTAATTTAGGCCAACGTGTCTTAGCTTTTTTTAATAATTCTGGTTTTAAATAGTGATAACGAGCGAGTAAAAGAATAGTTTCATTTTCTTCTACATAACCACTCATTTTATTTAGTAAATTTTCAAGTTGATCGTCAGATAACAGTACAACAGACTTTTTATTACCTTTCACTAGACTATTTAACGGTTTAGATAATTGAACTGGATTCTGTTGAATAAACGTATTGGCAACATTTCCTATCGTGTCATTAAAACGATAAGTCGTATCTAATGCGCATTCAGCACCTTCACCAAAAGCGTGATGGAAAGAAGTCGTTAATAATAATTCCGCACCACTAAAACGATAAATGGCTTGCCAATCATCTCCTACTGCAAATAGAGATGTTTGTTTATTTTGCTGTTTTAATGCGGTTAATAATGAAGCTCTTAATGGTGAAATATCTTGGAACTCATCAACAAGAATATGTTTCCATGGGCTAATGAAACGCCCTTTTTCAATAAGGTTAATAGCTTGATGCAATAAGCCTGAAAAATCGATCGCATCTTCTTCTTTTAATGCGGTTTTCCAAGCTTTTAATAATGGCGATAATAATTTTAAATACTTTTTAAAAGATTCGGTATATTCGGGATCCACACTTTCAATCAGAGATTTTTGGCTACCACCTTGCATCCTTAATAGACCAACCCAACGCTCTAATCTTACAGCAACTTGGTTTTCTAATTTTTTATCATGCCAAAACTCACCATCAGGGATATCCCATTCAAACTCTTGAGATAACCACTCTCGCCATCCTTTTGCTTGTGCTTTTTTCTGCTGACACTGAGCTCTCCATTCACCTAATAATAGAGTTCTTCTTTTTTCACTATTTATTTCAAGCTCACTAATTTTGGGGTGCTTTTTTGTCGCTTGTTGAATAATGGATAATGCCAGTGCATGAAACGTTTTTGCCATAATATCGCTATTTAAACGACTAGAAAGCCTTTCATTCATTTCTTGTGCGGCTTTACGCCCAAAAGCAAGTAATAAAATTTGATCAGGTTGTGCCAATTGGCGACGTAATAGCCACCCCGCTCTGGCAACTAATACCGATGTTTTACCACTTCCTGCACCAGCGAGAACAAGAATATTTTCTTCTCCATTAATTACGGCACGACACTGTGATTCATTTAATGGCGATGATTCAATCGTATTAAAAAATTCCGCATGCTCATTTAATATTTGGGTTACCCAAACAGAATTTTCTTTATTAATAAGTGCTTCACCTTGCTTTAGCCACTCTAAACATTGCTGATAAAGAGTATGACAATTGTCAAATTGAATAAGGCGTTCAAGAGGGAGGGGAATAGCAGAAAAGCTATCTTTTATAGATTGTTGAATTTCGCTAAGTTTAGACTGTTTTATCCATCTATTTGATTGGGTTATTTCATTAATATTATGGAGTTGCTTCTCAAGTACTTGAGCGCTTATTTCGCTCATTTCTTTACTCCAATTTTGCCATGATTGATAAAGATAACGATAAAACTGTTGAGTTTCTTCCCAATCCGTTCCATGTAATCGAACAACTTTATCTTCAGACAATAAAAATTCTAACTCCCCCCACACAATCCCTTTTTTACAGAAAATATTAATCAGTTCGTTAAAAGGAATTAAATACTGATGTTTTTCACCACTGACTTCAATGCCTGCATTTAACAATTTGACTCTATTATATGGATGTTGTGCTAAACGTTGTCCCATCGGGGTGGATTTCAGTTCCATACGTAATTCCTGCAATAAATAACAAATAGTCTGTCGTTAAGCTCTTTTTAATCGGTGATAAACCCTATATTCTAAGAGGTAATTATCTTCATCTTGTTTATTTAAGGGCTTTTTGTGTTCACTTTGCTAAATGGCGCCCGCCGATTTATCTATAATAGCCACTTTTTATATTATATTCGCATAATAATCGCGCTTACAGGAACGACTTTGTTTCCTTGGATTTTAGGGCAAGAGCCTAAATATACAATTCCTCTAACTTTAGGCGTGGTTGCGGCTGCATTAACTGACTTAGATGATAGGCTTGTTGGTCGTTTAAAAAACCTAGTTATCACTTTATGCTGTTTTCTTCTTGCTTCAGCATCTATAGGATTACTTTATCCATATCCTATTTTATTCTTTTGTGGTTTAGCTATTTCTACTTGGGGATTTATTTTATTGGGTGCTTTAGGGCAACGGTACGCAACTATTGCTTTTGGTGCTTTATTAATCGCGATTTATACTATGCTCGGTATGCCTATTTTCCCAGAATGGTATGAACAACCCGTTTTATTATTATTAGGCGCTATTTGGTATAACTCTTTAACATTAATTGGTCACTTATTATTCCCAATTCGCCCAGTTCAGGACAATCTAACTCGCTGTTACCAACAACTCGCAACTTACCTCGAAGCTAAAGCGACATTATTTGATCCAGATATCGAAGATGACTATCAACACTCGCTTTATAATTTAGCAATGGCAAATAGCCAATTAATTGACACGATGAACCAAACTAAAGTTACATTATTAAGTCGATTAAAAGGTGATAGAGGCCAACGTAGTAGTCGTTTCACACTTCATTACTATTTCGTTGCTCAAGATATTCATGAGCGAGCAAGTTCGTCACATGCTCAATACCAGCTATTAAGTAATGAATTACGGCATAGCGATGTGTTATTTCGGTTTCAACGTTTACTTTCTATGCAGGCTCGAGCTTGTGAACAAGTTGCACAATCTATTCTTTGGCATAAAAAATATCAGCATAATCCTTCATTAGAACGTGCTATAAATTATCTAGAGAATGCATTAAATCATTTAAAAAAAACGACCTCAGAACCACAATTAATAACACCTTTAAATAATTTACTGCAAAACCTTCAAGGCATTGATGCGCTTTTACGAAGTATTAGTACAGAGCAATACCAAATATCCCATGACCAAAAAGAAGAAACACAACTTTCTGATGATGGTTTAACAGGATGGCGCGATATTGCACTAAGAATAAAAGAGCACCTCACGCCAAAATCGGCGCTTTTTAGACATGCAGTTAGGATGTCACTGGTGTTATGTATTGGCTATGCCATTATTCAATTTTTCCAATTGGATAGAGGTTATTGGATATTATTAACTAGCCTCTTTGTTTGCCAACCCAACTATAATGCCACTCGCCGACGTCTTACTTTACGTGTGAGTGGTACTATTATTGGTATTTTAATTGGCTTCCCTATTTTATATTTTGTGCCTTCGATTGAAGGACAACTCGTTTTAATTGTAATAACTGGTACGCTCTTTTTTGCATTTAGAACCATACAATACGCACATGCCACACTATTTATTACTTTATTGGTTTTATTAAGTTTCAATTTGCTTGGTGAAGGTTATGATGTTGCTCTTCCTCGTATTATCGATACCTTAATTGGCTGCGCCATAGCTTGGTTTGCTGTCAGCTTTATTTGGCCTGACTGGAAATTCCGTCAGCTACCAGTTGTCATTCAAAAAACAATGACAAATAACTGTTATTATCTTGATGCCATACTTATTCAGTATTACCAAGGGAAAGATAATAGCTTAAGTTATCGAATTGCTCGTCGAAATGCTCATAGTAGTGATGGTGAATTAGCCTCCCTGATCTCAAATATGTCATCAGAGCCCAAAAGTTATCAAGCATCCCAAGAAGTGGCTTTTCAGTTACTTTGTTTAAATCATACTTTACTCAGTTATATTTCTGCTCTTGGCGTTCATCGTTCAAAAATAGAAGACGAGAATGTGCTCACGTTACTTAATGATACAGTGTGTTATATCGATTCTGCTTTACGTCGCAAAACGCCACCAGTCAAAGAATTTAAGCAATCTCATGTAGAATTAATTGAAAGGATCAATCTATTACCTAATGCCGATAATCCTCGCATTCAATTAGTACTTACTCAAATCCGATTACTATTGGACTTACTGCCACAAATTATTAACTGCATCCAAATTATTGAGCAAAGCGAATCAAAAAACATGCCTCAATCTTAGTCTCTTATTGACGTTATTTTCTCTAATTTCTATAAGTATATTAGAGAAAATAACGGTCATTGCTTTTTATTTTATTGGAAAGATAATTCGTTGTACCAATCTAATAACTCCATTTTAAGTTGACTAGGTAATACAGAACGATGGCATCCAACGATAGCTCCTGCCAATGAAAGTAAAAGTTCACTATTTTTCAAATTGTGGCCATGCATTAATTTTAGATAACACGCTTTAGCTCCGATTAAACGCAGTTCTTCAACTTGATTAATACCAATTTGATTCAATCTTTTTTCTAATATCACACCTAGATTAGGTAAGTCTTTTATTCTACAAGGCTTCTTTCGTTGTCCTAAATATTCTTGGATGCTGTAGTGATATGTCATATCAATATATTGATCTAATTTTTGCTGATTATTCCATAGCGAATCCGTTATATGGTAATAACGCAATATGATAGGAATTCCTTTTTTCAAATAGGTATAGGAACTCATTTTCGTTGCCTTAAAGAGAGTTTCTAAAAACCCACTTCCTTTTAAATAAAACTCATTGTTAGATGTGATAGCAAACATAACATCATCAATCATTAAGCTAACACCACCAAATTGAGACTTTGTTGTTAACTCTCCATATTGTGCAATACGCGATAACAAATGAGCCTTCCTTTGCTCAGGTAAAAATAACATTGAAACTCCAAAACAAACTTTAAGATTAAATTTTATCTTTGAATTCAAAAACATGCATAATACATCACAAGAAAGACAATAAAGAAATTCCCTTTTATTGCCAATAGTTAACAACTTAAAAATAGAAATTTACATGAAATTTGAGAGGAACTTTCAAAAAATGAGCTTGATTTAAGCGAAATATAGATATACTGTATATTCATACAGTGCATATGGAACGAGGTAAATATGAAACTCTCAACATCATCTCCGACAAGACAGAACGCCATTCTCCAAGAGATCTCAAATGAGGTATTACCTCTATCTATCCCTTCAACAGTGGCGACTTACGATAGTAATAATAAACAAGGTATGGTGAGTGAACTTCTCTACCAAAATCCGCTCGTCATTAATCACATCCTTTTGCCATTACTGAAACAGTATAGCTATGAATCACGTTGGTTATTGTGGCTAAACCCACAACAAAAGCTAAATCGTACTTGGTTAAAAAATGCCGGATTACCACTTAACAAAATAATTCAATTAAATCATATAAATATGATAACTACGGTTGATTTAATGGAAAAAGCGTTGGCAAGTGGTAATTACAGTGTCGTACTCGGTTGGTTACCAGAAATATCGTCAGAAGAGATGAAACGATTAGAATCTGCTGCAAGTAAAGGAAAAACCCTCGGGTTTATTATGCGACAACAAATTAATACAAATATCCATTTAGAAAATAGCAATACCTCTAAACGACATTTGAATTCAGTAAAAATTCATTCAATTCACTACCATTAGTGAAATTTAAGAGTTTTCCTAATACTCAAAACGCCCTTGTATCATTTAAGATAAGTCAAATGTAATTATAACCTAAATCATATAGTTACAATAAATTTAACAAAAATACAGAATCTTTCTCATTGTGAGATAAAGCAGATCTTTTTAAAATTTTAAGTCGAATTTTAAAGGATTACTTGTAACTTTTTAAGTTCATTGTAGACTTTATGTCGTTAAGGTTATGCTTTAAATCCCATTTTTTGGGATCATCATTTGATGAAAGTATTGGATTCCTAACAATAATTTAACCAAGGGCAAATAATAAGGCTTAAAGCCAAATGCCTAACTTGGATGATAACGAGGCGTAAAATGAAAAAGACAGCTATCGCATTAGCAGTGGCAGTGGCAGCTTTCGCAACTGCAGCGCAAGCAGCTCCAAAAGACAATACCTGGTATACTGGTGGTAAATTAGGTTGGTCTCAATACCAAGGTACTAGCAACCAATGGGGTGATGTATCTATCGGTAACGGTAATACTCATAAAGACCAATTAGGTGCTGGTGCATTTGCTGGTTATCAATACAACCAATACTTAGGTTTTGAGCTGGGTTATGACTGGTTAGGTCGTATGACTTACAAAGGTTCATACAACAACGGTGCTTTCAAAGCTCAAGGTATCCAGTTAACTACTAAATTAAGCTATCCAGTAATGGAAGACCTAGACGTTTATACTCGTTTAGGTGGTATGGTATGGCGTGCAGATTCTTCTGCAACCGTTAATGCAACTTCAGCAGCTCCAACTCAAAGACGTTTTTCTGAAAATGACACTGGCGTTTCTCCAGTATTCGCATTAGGTACTGAATACGCGATCACTCCAAACATCGCTACCCGTGTTGAATATCAGTGGATCAACAACATCGGTGATAAAGGTACTCTGAATGCACGTCCAGACAACGGCATGCTGAGTGTTGGTGTTGCTTACCGTTTCAACCAAGAAACTCCAGCACCAGTTGTAGCTCCAGCACCAGTTGTAGCTCCAGCTCCAGTTGTTGAGAACAAAACCTTTACTCTGCGTTCAGACGTTCTGTTCAACTTCAACAAATCTACTCTGAAAGCTGAAGGTCAAGAAGCTCTGAATGGTCTGTACAATGAACTGGCTAACATCGACCCAACTCAAGGTCGTGTAGTAGTTATCGGTTACACTGACCGTATCGGTTCACAAAACTACAACCTGCCTCTGTCAGAAAAACGTGCTCAATCTGTAGTTGATTACCTGGTATCTAAAGGTATCCCTGCAAACAGCATCTCTGCAGAAGGTCGTGGTAAAGAAAATCCAGTTACTGGCAACACATGTGACAACGTTAAAGCTCGTTCAGCTCTGATCGATTGCTTAGCGCCAGACCGTCGTGTTGAAATTGAAATCCAAGGTACAACTGAAGTTGTTGTTCAACCTGGTCAATAATTCAGATAGTAGAATAATCTACTATTGATGAATTCAAAACCCTGCCACTGGCAGGGTTTTTCTTTTATGATGATAAAATTAGGTAAAAATATAAAGGTAAGAACATTTTCGAAAAGCTAATAACAATAAACTGCCAAAACCTGTAAAGTAAGACAAAATTGATGTAACTTATTTTTCTTTATCACGTACTAATAACTCAATAAGCTCATCTTTTAAATTATGCACTTTTAATGCATATTGCTCTTTTCTCTCAGCATCTTCAATTAATTGCACTATTGTTTCTGATAATGTTATTCCTCTTCGTTGTGACAATGCAGATAAGCGTTGCCAAACTTTAAACGTTAAATCGATTGATTTTTTGCGCGTGTGTTGATGCTCAGCATTAAAATAACGTTTTCTACGAGCTCGAATAGTTTGCTTCATCCGATTAGATAAGTCAGGATTCATATGCAAATCTATCCACTCTAAAACTTTTAATGGTTGCGATTCAAGAAGCAACAATTGCTCGACAACTTCATCCGCAGCACTTTTTTCTATATAACGGGTAATTAATTCACCTTCACGGTGTTTTTTTACTAGATAGGCCCATTTCCAACCACATTCTAGGTTCTCTAATTGTTGATATTTCATATAGCCCCCGTGACAGCGTAACTATATAGTAGCATATCAACAATTTTACAAAAATACTTCCACTGAACCGAAATTTTTTGCCTATTTTATAGGCAAAGTTATTTTAGATAATCTTTCTTATCAATTAATAACAGGCCTTGATAAGGGATAGTTTTCTGAGCACGTTATGATAGAATCGAGCGTCGCTATCATAAAACCGTAATGACCAATTTTATAAACTCGTCATTATAAGGTCGTAGCGATACATATTCCCTGCCTATGCAGTTGATGACAGTTAAAGAACCGTCTTATTGCAGGATAGATATCAAATTATACGATATCTAATTATCTCTTTTCACTAATCAATAATAAAAACGGTAACCTTGAAAAACAACGAATTAGAATGGCAGGCGTTACGTCCTGATTACGCCTCCTACCAAACTTTCTTTCAGACAGCATCTCAATTACCTGCATCTCTACTTCGTGAGGTTCAACCTCGCCTGTATGAAAGCTTGCAATGGTTAAACAATGCGGATTCAGGGCAATTTATGCTGTTAAAAGCGGATGATTCAACTGCTTACTTTGATATGCTGACAGACACATTAACGCAATCAGGGATCAAAACTGATCCTGTTGTTGGCAGTTATCAAGCAGAAACCAATAAAATCTATTGGCAAGAAAATGTACAAGGTGCATTTTCATCATCAGAATCTATTACTTGTTGCCAATGGATAGAGCCAGAACAACTTTTTGGTTCATTCTATTGCCACAAAGATGAAGTCACCCTCAGCCCCGGCTTATTGCATAAAATAAATGGTGGCATCTTAGTCCTCTCTATAAAATCTTTACTTGCACAACCACTCATGTGGTTCCGCCTTAAAAAAATGGTTGAAGAACAGCGTTTTGAATGGCTTGTCTGGAATGACAATCAATCCCTGCCTTTACCTATTGAGAGTATGCCACTCAATCTTCGTGTTATTTTAGTAGGTGATAGACTTAGTCTTGAAGAGCTTGAATTTATGGAGCCGGAACTAAGCAGCACTGCTTTATATGGTGAATATGAATACGACATGTATTTAGATAACGAAACCACGCTTTCTCAATGGTGTGGTTTTGTAAACTCATTGTGCCAAAAATATCGCCTCCCTTCTTTATCTGCGGATGCTTGGGAAGTCTTATTAACACAAGCAGCAAGACAACATGAAGATCAGCTAATTCTAAGCCTAGATTTAGAATGGATCTTACGCCAGCTTCGTTATGCAATACGTTTTAATCATGATGCTTCTCTAAATGCTGATGCATTGAAAAAAGCAGAAGAAAATCGCCTATGGCGACACAGTTATTTGTTAGAACGTAGTCGTGATGAGATTTTACAAGACCAAGTTATGATACAAACAGAAGGTGAAGCTATTGGTCAAATAAATGGACTTTCTGTCTTAGATTACCCTGGATACCCTGATTTAATCGGAGAACCGACTCGCATCACCTGCGTTGCACATATAGGTGATGGTGAGTTTACGGATGTTGAGCGAAAAGCTGAGCTTGGCGGAAATATTCATGCAAAAGGCATGATGATTATGCAAGCTTACTTAAACTCAGAACTACGTTTAGACCAACCACAGCCATTTAGCACTTCGATTGTTTTTGAACAATCATATGGAGAGGTTGATGGTGATAGCGCCTCTTTGGCTGAATTATGTGCTTTTATTAGTACTCTGGCACAACAACCTATTGATCAGCAAATTGCTGTTACAGGTGCTGTTGATCAATTTGGTCAAGTCCAACCGATTGGTGGCGTAAACCAAAAAATCGAAGGCTTCTTTGATATCTGCCAACAAAGAGGGTTAACCGGTGCACAAGGTGTAATTATTCCTCTCGCCAATATTCGCCATCTTGTACTCAACGAAAATGTGCAACAAGCGGTAAAAGAAGAAAAATTTCATATTTGGCCTGTTACTCATGTAGCAGAAGCAATAACGTTACTGACTCGTCAGCCATATTATGAAGAGCAATGTGAAGCAGAACAATCAGACTCACACTTGTTAGCTGTTATTCATGATCGTATAACACTTGCAAATAATCAAGATAGACCTAAATTACCTTGGTTCTTACGTCTATTCAGATAATTCTGTTTCAAGTGATCGGAGTTGTTCAGCGTACAAGTGTAAGCTATTCTGTTCTCTTACACTTGATAAAGGCTATATAGACAATGGTTGATAAACGCGAATCTTATTCTAAAGAAGACCTCATTGCTTCCGGCCGTGGTGAATTGTTTGGCCAAGATGGCCCACCACTGCCATCTGGTAATATGCTAATGATGGATCGCATCATTAAAATGACAGAAGATGGCGGCTCCCATAATAAAGGCTTTATCGAAGCAGAATTCGATATCAAGCCAGATTTATGGTTCTTTGATTGTCACTTCGTCAATGATCCTGTTATGCCAGGTTGCTTAGGCCTAGATGCCATGTGGCAACTTGTCGGCTTCTATCTTGGCTGGCTTGGTGGCGAAGGTAAAGGCCGTGCGCTTGGTGTTGGTGAAGTAAAATTCACTGGACAAATATTACCAACAGCAAAAAAAGTTACCTATAAAATTGATTTCAAACGTGTTATCAATCGTAAACTGATTATGGGTATTGCCGATGGTGAAGTGTATGTTGATGGTAAGCTGATTTATGAAGCAAAAGACTTAAAAGTTGGCTTATTTAAAGATACAACTGCATTCTAAGATAGATAACCATCCGAATCTATTATAGAAATAATGACAATATAACGTAAAAAGGCTTACAAAAATGTAAGCCTTTTTTATATCCAAATTAATTGTTTGTTATTTATATTCAAATTGTCCTATGTTCAATATGTACATAGGAATATATATAAATAACCCTCGTTTTGATTGTCGGCAAAATCTTAGTGATAATATTTAATACAGCTAAAAATAAGCTATTATCTATTTCACTACGACGGGTTATTTATTTTACCAGACTTGGGCGATCTTCCATGGCCTGTCGCCAACCTCCAAGCCAATGTGAACGCGCATCAATGGCGAAATAAGGGCAAAGTTCTTTTGAACGACCTTGCATACCAGCTTGATAACCTTTCGATAATGCTCTTGCTAAACGATCTCGTTTCTGTCTTTTCATATCTAGACAACCCTCACGTTCTAAGTTTAAGCGGAAAGATAATGATTGTTTTTCAACAACCACTATAAGTTGATACGCTTTATTGAGCATTTAAGCAAGTAAAGAAGTTAATACAAATGTCATATTTGTGATATTGAGCTGACTACAAACTTAATAATCAATGTTATTATTTATTTTATTTAATGCTTTATTGAAGAGTTTATCAATTATTTTAAAAATCACACCAAGACAAAAATTAACATATTGATATTTAATAAAAATAATAATTAAAAGTGACTTTGGTTATTTTTACCTTATATAACCAATAAATTAAATAAGATAAATTGATATTTACGTTTAAATTTATGTCAATATAAGACTTGGTTGATAAGTATTAATTTTTGCTCTGTTGCTATTTTTTTCGTAGAAAATTCTTTTTAATTACCTTGTTTTATTAAGGAATTAGCTCTCATTGAAAGCAAAATAAGCTATTAATACCTCTTACATACTTCTATTAATTCAAACTCTTCAAATACCAACTCCATATCTTCTGAAAAAAAACCTTCTCGATTAAAGAACGCTTTATGTCCTTCTTGCCAATATGCCAAGCTTAAATCTCCTTCACCTTCTCTCTTAGCTAGCTCTTCTGTAACTTCATTAAATCGTATTAACTGCAAAGAACGTGTACGAATAACACAAACAGGCTCATTTTGGCTATTTAAAATAATACTAAAACCGCCAATAACAGGAATAGCACTGTCACTAAAAAAACCACTTAATGAACTACATGTTGCCGTTTTTTTTCCTTCTACCACCAGCATAGCAAGTTCATCTGCCAACTTTGGGTTATCACCAAATGACCAACTGATTGCAGTAGGATATTTCTTTTTCAGAGTTTCTAACATATTGTTTCCTTTGTTATTTTTAAATAAACAAAACCCAACATCCTGCTTAAATACAATTTAAGTGAATATTGGGTGTGAAAAAATGTAGTACTAATTCGTTAATATTGAGCTTGAATTGCTTTCGCTATATCAGAAATAACTTGCTCCCATCCCTGCCCTAATGTACGCACTAAAGCAGGGTAACCATCTTCAGTTTGTGGTAGAACTAAAGAGAATGGCTGATTAATCACTTTATTATTTTCAGTATAAATCCAATCACCTGAAATAATTACCTGTCCATCATAACGGCCTTGAAAATAATTAACTGTGACCGTTAATTTCGCTAAGTTATCTTCAACAGGTTGATTTGCAACAACAGTACCTGGCAATGCTTTAGTTAAACCTGAAATAAGGTTCTGCTGTAATTGCTGATCAAGTGGATTAATCCATAGATGCTGATTTGCCACGGTATAGTTAATATCCGTCGTTTGATAAACAATACCTGCATTTACTAACATACTAGACAAACGGATCGGCTGAACCCAGATTTGAGGCTTTTTCGCTGACTGTGTTGTCGTGACTTGTGCTGATACCCCTGTTTGGTAAATATCAGGTAACTGATAATAGGTTTTCTCAGGTTGGCTTGAACATGCCGTTAGCATCAAAACAAATATCCCAATAATGTATCTCATTATTTTTCAGCCCTCTTTGGTTCTGGATCTTTACCTTCCTTCGCCTCAAAAATTAATGCATTACTTTTATTGTTCAATGTTTTCAATAAAGGCTGCATCTCTCTTAGCACTTGATCAAGCTGTTGCATATTATCAATCATTTTTCCATACGCAGGAGAGCCCGGTTGGAAGCCTTGCATACTACGATTGATCTCTTTCAATGATTGCTGAATATCACTAGGAAGATTTCTAAATTCATCACTGCCAATCATCGCATTCAATGACTTCAGTGTTTCTTTCGCTTCACTGACCGCTTTTTGGCTTTCAGATAATGTTGCAGTCATTTCTTTAAGCATTGGCTCAACAGGAAGATTGTTGATCTTATCCAGTGATGTCATCACTTTTTGCTGAATTTGCGCTAAACCTGAGCTAACTGTTGGAATTTGTTGGATACCAGCAACTTCTTGAGGCCCTTTCCATTTAGCTTCATCAGGGTAGAAATCAAGATCAATATAAAGTGCCCCAGTTAAAAGGTTACCTGATTTCAATGATGCTCTTAATCCATTATTAGAAGCAAAAGTAATTTCTTTAACGAAGTCGAAACTCTCACCGACATCATTAGCAAAACGTTCTGGTTCAACATGAATAAGAACAGGAATGCGAAAATCTTTATCCAATGATTGTTGCATACCTTTAGTGTAATAAGGCACTTGTACAACCGTTCCCATGCGAATTCCGCGGAATTCCACAGGGGCACCTGCTTGCAATCCTCTTACAGAATCAGAGAAGAACATAATGTAGCTACGATAGTCGGTATATAACGAGTTTTGAATACTCTTTTCATTATCGTAGAGCTTGAATTCTGTTTTAGGTTCAATAGGATCACCTGGAACCCATCCCGCAGGAACATCAAAACTAACTCCACCACTAAAGAGTGTAGAAAGTGATGCCATTTCAACACGTACACCCGATGAAGACATATCAAAAGCGATACCTGAATCTTTCCAGAATCGAACATTTGATGTCACCATTTTGTCATAAGGCGCTTTGATAAAGAGTTGGTAATGCATGTCTCGGCTCTCAATGTTGAATTCGCTGGTTTCAACAGAGCCGACTTGGTAACCTCTAAATAAAACAGGATCACCCGCATTTAATTGGCCTGCCCCTTCACTTACTAAATTGATACGAATACCTTTTGCATCTGGTGAAGCTAACGGTGGCGAGTCGAGAAGATTAAACTCATTTTCTTCTTTACCTTTTAACCCCGGTTGCAGTTCTATGTAAGCCCCAGAAAGCAAGGTGCCTAGCCCCGTTACCCCCTCTTTACCGACTTGAGGTCTTACAACCCAAAATGCAGTATCTGCGCGTAACAACTCTTTCATTTCTTTATCAAGGCGAGCCGTAATAATAACGCGACTAAAATTACTATCGAGTGAGACACTTTCAACTAAACCGATATCCACACTGCGACTTTTAATTTTGGTTTTACCCGCTTCAATGCCATCTGCATTATAGGTAATTAATGTAACTTCTGGACCCTGATGGCTGAAATGATAATAAAGTATCCACGCACCAATCAGTAAGGTGACAAGTGGTATGATCCAAACCGGAGACCAGCTTTTTAGTTTGTTAATTTTTGCTTCAGTTAAAGCAGTTTCATTCTTTTCAGTCACCCTTAGGCTCCTTAATCGTGGGTTTATCATCATCGGTTGTACACTTATCCCACGTCAACCGAGGATCAAACATCATTGCAGAGAACATAGTTAATACTACAACCAATGCAAATAGCACCACACCAAAATCAGGATAGATGCTCATCAGACGTCCCATTCTGACTAATGAAGCTAAAACAGCAATTACGAAGACGTCAATCATCGACCAACGCCCTACATATTCAACAACTTCGTAGAGAAAATGCATTCTAGCGGGATCTCTTTTTCCATTAGATTTATGTGCATCCCAACACAACCAAGCAATTGCTACCATTTTTAAACTTGGTACCATAATACTGGCAATAAATATCACCATCGCAACAGGATAAGAGCCATCTTCCCAAAGCAAAATTACCCCAGCCATAATTGTGGAATAGATATCATTACCTAATGATTCAGTCACCATGATTGGTAATAAATTAGCGGGGATATAAAGAATAAGTGACGTAATCAACAAAGAAACCGTCCATTGTAAACTTTTAGGTCTCCTTGCATGTCCTTTCACTTCACAACGACTACATTCGTATTGATCTACGGGTAAGATTGCCGTACATGAGCGACATAATCTAACCCCTTGCTTTAATCCCGATTGACCTGATTCAATATCAGGGTAATTTGGGCGGGGTTCTAATTTTTCCCATAAAGTGTGTCTATCAAGGCACTGGAATGCTCGAATTTGAAATAAGCAATAAAGCACATAAGGAAGGAAACTAAGCCCTAGTCCAATATCACCATAAGCCATTAATTTTACGAAACTGACTAAAATTCCCGCCAGAAAAATTTCTGCCATACACCACGATTTTAATTGGAATAAAATACGTGATAGCCAAATTTGTAGCTTTCTGGGCAATTGAATTGGCGTACAAAGCAGTAAAATTGCCACCATACAAAAAGCTGGCACAATTTGGACAAACAGTAAGAAAAATGCGCCTAATTCGACGTAATTTTCACTAAACATAACCGTTGGAATTTGCATCAATGTGATGTTGTTGGTGATACCAGCCACTTCCATACTCACGAAAGTGAACTGACTTGCCATTAGCAACATAAATAATGCGCTGATTGCTAGAGCAACAGGTTGATAAAAAGGCTGACGCCAACGTGCAATTAATACAGTATGACAACGAGGGCATGTTGCTTTTGTTCCTTGTACTAATTGAGGAACACTGACCACCAGATCGCACTGAGGACATAATATTTGCTCATGTTTATGTTCATGACGATGTTGTTGACCTGAGCACACAGCGACACCTCTTATTTAGAATAATCAATAAAAGAATATTTAATCCAGAAAGTAAAACGGGGCGCGATGCCCCGTTTTCGGTTGGCTATTCGCCATTTTGCATCAATTCTAGCTCTTGCCATCGGTCAAAAGCAGTTTCAAGCTCTTGTTCTTTATCTGCAAGTGCTTTTAAGACTTTTTCTGTCTCTTCATGAGGACGAGAAAAGAAATCCGCCCCACTCACTTCTTCTTGTAATGCACTTAATTGCGTTTCTAAACTTTCTAATTTAGTAGGTAGTTGCTCAAGCTCTCGCGCCAAATGATAACTTAACTTGTTAGTGCGCGCGTTCTTTTTAGAGCTATCTTTCACTTTTGCTTCTTTTTCGGCTTTTTCTGGTACGTTGCGTGATTTTCTTGTTTCACTCTTTAATGAAACCGACTGTGCTCGTTGTTGCTGAGCATCGTAATATCCACCAACGTAGCTGTTAATGACACCATCACCTTCAAAAATCCAACACTCAGTAACACTATTATCAACAAACTCACGGTCATGACTAACCAGTAAAACGGTGCCTTGATAAGCATCAACCAGCTCTTCTAGTAATTCTAGTGTTTCAACATCGAGGTCATTGGTTGGTTCATCAAGAATAAGCAAGTTACTTGGTTTTAAAAATAAGCGAGCCAGTAGTAGACGGTTTCTCTCCCCTCCTGAAAGGGCACGAACAGGCGTCATCGCACGTTTAGGAGGAAATAAAAAGTCTTGCAAATAACCAAGTACATGGCGAGGACGACCATTTACCATTACCTCTTGCTTACCTTCAGCAAGGTTATCCATTACTGTTTTATCAGGATCAAGTGTTGCACGGTGCTGATCAAAGTAAGCGACTTCAAGTTTAGTACCACAGTGCACTCGGCCACTGTCAGCTTTTAAATCACCTAACATCAGTTTTAATAATGTCGTTTTACCACAACCATTTGGTCCCACCAGCGCAATTTTATCGCCACGTTGTACTTTGGCAGAAAAATCACGAACTAACTTACGAGTTCCAATGCTATAATTAACATCTTCTAACTCGAATACGATTTTACCAGAACGAGTTGCTTCTTCGACTTGCATACGTGCACTGCCTAACACTTCACGGCGTTCACTACGTTCAACACGCAATGCTTTTAGAGCGCGTACACGACCTTCGTTACGAGTACGTCGTGCTTTAATACCTTGGCGTATCCACGCTTCTTCTTGCGCTAATTTACGATCAAACTCTGCATTTTGTTGCTCTTCAACGCGTAATGCTTCTTCTTTGCTCTCAAGATACTTATCGTAATTTCCCGGCCATGAAGAAAGTTTGCCTCGATCAAGATCGATAATACGCGTTGCCATATTTCGAATAAATGAACGGTCATGGGAAATAAACACGATACTTCCTTGGAAATCTTTTAAGAATTTCTCAAGCCAAAGGATCGTTTCAATATCAAGGTGGTTTGTTGGTTCATCTAAAAACAGCACTCTTGGTGCGCTAACTAATGCACGCCCTAATGCTGCTTTTCTTAACCAACCCCCCGATAAAGAAGAAAGCTCAGCTTCACCATCTAAACCGAGTTTTTCTAACACTTCTGCAATTCGGCTATCAAGTAACCACAAGTTACGGCTATCGAGTACTTCTTGTAGCTCTGCCATTTTATTGAGATTTTTATCAGAAGGATCTGTTTCAATCAATTTAGAAATATGATGATAATCCGTTAGATATTTAGCATCTTCTTTAACACCTTCAGCAACAAAATCAAAGATAGTACCTTCAATATCTCTTGGCGGATCTTGCTGTAAGCGAGCAGTCACAAGATCTTGTTCATAAACAACTTGACCATCATCTAAAGGTTGCTCTTTAGATAACACTCTTAATAGCGTTGATTTTCCTGCACCATTGCGCCCAACTAAACAAACTCGTTCATTTTCTTCAATAAATAAATCGGTGCTATCTAATAGAGGAGCATCACTGAAAGATAAATAAGCCCCAGTCAAACTAATTAACGGCATTGTAAATTATTCCTCACCAGCATGAGTTAACAGCCAGCAGTTGTGGATTTGGCGGTTACGCGCAAAGTCTTGTGATAATGTTTTCTGTGTTATCTCTTTTGCACGCAAGCCAATTTTTGCTAACTCTTCATGTTCCATTTTGAATCCACGTTTATTATTTGAGAACATAATTGTTCCACCTTTTCTCAACAAACGTTTTAGATGTTTCATTAGTTCAATGTGATCACGCTGTACATCAAAGGTATTTTCCATACGCTTTGAGTTAGAAAACGTAGGTGGATCGATAAAAATCACATCAAATTGTTCATTGCTTTGCATTAACCATTGTAAACAATCAGCCTGCATTAAACGATGTTGTCTACCTGATAGGCCATTCGCTTGGAAGTTTTTCTCAGCCCATTCAAGGTAGGTACGTGACATATCAACTGTTGTTGTGCTTTTTGCACCACCAATTCCTGCATGAACAGAAGCCGTACCCGTATAAGCAAAAAGATTTAAGAAATCTTTTCCTTTGCTCATTTCACCCAACATTTTTCGTGCAATACGGTGATCTAAGAACAATCCTGTATCGAGGTAATCCGTAAGATTTACCCAGAATTTTGCACCAAACTCGTCAACTAAGAAAAAATCACCTTTTTCGGCCATTTTTTCATACTGTTGTTTACCTTTTTGGCGTTGGCGAGTTTTTAAAATCAGTTGATCAGAACGTAATGCCAATACTTCCATTGTTGCGCTAATTACATCGAATAAACGCTGACGGGCTTTGTGTTCATTAACAGTTTTAGGTGGCGCATACTCTTGAATAACCACTTTATCGCCATAACGGTCTACAGCAACATTATATTCAGGTAAATCAGCATCGTATAAGCGATAACATTCGATTTGCTGTTGTTTTGCCCATTTCGCGAGTTTTTTCTCATTTTTACGCAAACGGTTTGCAAAATCTTCTGCAAGCCCAGTGTTAATCGTTGATGGTGTATCAGAAAGTAAATAGTTTTTCTGTACACAATCAAGAGGACCATTTTTTGCTTTGAACTCACGCTCTGCACGTAATTGAATACAACTCAACAATTCAGGTGATGCACTAAATAGTGACAATCTCCAACCTGGGAAATGTGCTTTTATCGCTCTTCCTAATTGGCTATGTAATGCAATTAATGCTGGCTCACTTTCTAAACGCTCACCATAAGGTGGGTTACTGATAATTGTCCCTTTTATTTCTGTTGAGACTGGGTTTGTCAGTTTAGCTGCATCACCATGAGCAAACGTGATCAGTTCGGCAACATCTGCTCTACGGGCATTAGCTCTTGCCATATCCAACACACGTTTATCAACATCAAAACCATAGAAACGCGCAGTGGTATTCTTTTTACCTTCACGGAAACGGGCGAAAGCTTCATGAGTCACTTCTTTCCATAACGCTTCATCATGGCCTAACCAATGACGGAATCCCCAATGCACACGATTTAATGCTGGAGCACAGTCTGTCGCCATCATGGCTGCTTCAATTAATAATGTACCCGAGCCACACATTGGATCGATTAATGGTGTGTCAATTTTCCAGCCTGAACGCATAATAATCGCAGCAGCTAAATTTTCTTTTAAAGGCGCTTGACCCGTTAAGTCACGGTAGCCGCGTTGATGTAAACCATCACCACTTAAATCTAAAGATAGAGAGGCTTTTTCTTTATGAAGATGGATAGTTAAGCGGATATCAGGAGATTGTTTAGCGACATCTGGACGTTGCCCTATTTTACGTTGAAATGAGTCAACAATGGCATCTTTTGCTTTTAATGCACCATATTGGCTATTACGAATAATGTCATTCGTGCCGTTAAAATGGATAGCAAAGGTCTGATCAACAGTAAAAATCTCACTCCAATCAATTGCCTGCACGCCAAGATATAAGTCTAGATCACTGTAAACATTGAATTCATTTAACGGCAACATAATACGTGACGCTAAACGGCTCCAAAGTAAAGACTGATACATGGTTTTATCATCAGCACGAAAATAAACACCGCCTTGAGTTATCTGGCAAGCCTGAGCACCAAGGTGTTCAAGTTCAGATTTTAATAGTTCTTCCAGACCTCGGCCTGTGCTGGCAAACAGAGAGCGCATAATATTGTTACCACCTAAAATAAAATTGTTGGGCATTATAGCTAATTGTATTACGTTGTCATAAAGTTACTGGCTATAAAAAATAATAATGTCTTTTTGGGAGCACCGATGATCAACGTTTCACGCCTTTATATACACCCAGTTAAATCGATGAAGGGAATTCGACTTTCTCATGCATTTGCTCGTGAGAGCGGATTCACGTTTGATCGTGATTTTATGATAACGACCCCTGAAGGGACTTTTATCACGGCACGAAAATTTCCCGTTTTGCTGTGTTTTATTCCCACGGTCATGGCAAATGGAATTTATATTCAAGCGCCTGATGGTGAAGGTATTGCTATCACTTATCAAGATTTTGAGACCACATTGCAACCGACAGAAGTTTGGGGTAACCATTTTACCGCGTATGTCGCACCAGATGAAATAAATCAGTGGTTCAGTCGTTATTTAAAAATAGATGTACAACTTCGTTGGACTGGCGAAAAATCGACACGTCGAGTGAAAAAAAACCCAGAAACCGCTGTTTCTTTCGCTGATGGTTACCCTTACTTATTAATTAATGAAGCCTCATTTCAATACTTACAACAACGTTGCCCCGCTTCAATTAATATTGAGCAATTTCGAGGTAATATCCTCATAACAGGTGCAAAGCCTTTTGAAGAAGATACTTGGCAGACTATTCGTGTTGGCTCTGTTGTGATGGATCTGATGAAACCTTGTAGCCGTTGCATCATGACCACAATTAGTATTGATAAAGGCGTTAAACATCCTAACACAGAACCACTTGCAACACTGCAAACATTCCGTAGCGATGAAACAGGTGATGTCGACTTTGGTCAAAATATCATCATTCGCCAAACAGGCATTATTCGTGTGGGAGATACTGTTGAGGTATTAGCTTATAAAAAAGCAAAACAGTATCTTGTAACGACTCCTGTTGAAACACAATCAACACCTATTGTTGAAAACACACAAGAACAGACTGTCAGTATTGAATTTAACGGTGAGGTTTTCGAAGGTAATAACCAAGAAGTTCTGTTAGAACAGCTTGAAAATAATGGTTATACCATTCCTTATAGTTGCCGAGCAGGTCTTTGTGGCTCTTGTGTTATCCAATTAGATGAAGGGGATGTTAATGCATTAAAAGCCGGAGCAATTAAACGCTCAGGTAAAATTTTAGCTTGTAGCTGTGTGCCTAACGGTAATGTGAAACTTTCACTTAATAAAAAATAACACTTATCTCTATCATAAATTAAAAGAAGGTAATTTGCCCTTATCTTCTTTTTTATTTTAAATAAGACGGTTTATTTAATAAGAATTATCTTATTAGAAATTCAATGATAAATTATCAATCAGCTCATTTTATTTTTAGAAAAAGATTACAGAAAGAGAGTGATGAAGATTTGATTTGCAGGAGTATTATTTAGGGGAGATTTGTTTTTAGGATATTAAAAAATAATGAGTGACGATAAAAAGAGTAAATCCTTTTAACTCTTTTTGTTAAATAACTTTCTCGTACAAAAATGATCCTGACTCTGGCTTTTTATGGTAATTGCTTAACCTATCATTCATAATTTTTATTGGGTCACAAAAATTAAGTGTTCTATCAAATAATGTTAACTGAGGTTGAGCTAATAAACATAAACAAGCTTGAGCCCCCACTTCAGTCACTAAAAAAAGAGCGGTTTCGTCTTCTTCTCTTAATGAAACTTCCACCACTTGAGACAAATAAGGGTTGATTTGATTATTGTTAACTTCAAAATACCAACTCTTAGGCATCAATGGTTTTAAAAAGCGATGGGCTATTAATGCATTTAACGCTAATTCAGCTCTTGACTCTGATGGCATGTCAATTTGTCGAATTTGCTCATCGTATCCATAATAAAGAGCTGCATCATCGACGGTAAAAGATGCTGATTGTCGAGCACTTTCACTCAACATTTTGCTTGGAAAGCGAGAACGAAAAACCATACCATTTGCTAAATCAAGCATTAATTTTTGTTGCTCAACATCAAAATACCAACGCCAGCGATCATCGGGTTTTATTATCACTAATTAATCCCCCTTCGATTCATTTCCTGTTTTATACTCTGATAAACAATCAAAATTAAATGACATAAATAAAATATTTAATATCACCTAACAAAAACAGGATTCATTTTACTATTAATTAAGCACAATCAGTGCAATTTAATAAAAAATAACCAACTAGGGGCAATATAAACGAGTTAGGGACAGAAGAAAAGCCCCTAACTCATTATTAAATGTATTTAGATATGATTAATTATAGATTTGATAAGTGCAGGACCTTGATAAATGAATCCTGAATAGATTTGAATAAGAGAAGCACCTGCATCCATTTTTTCTCTGGCTGCTGTTAATGAATCAATTCCACCAACACCAATAATAGGTAATGCACCTTTTAATTCTTCATTTAATTGGCGAATTATTTGTGTACTTTTTGATTGTACTGGGCGACCACTTAATCCCCCTGCTTCATTACAGTGATCTAATCCACTGACTAATGATTTATCTAATGTGGTATTTGTCGCAATAACACCATCAATATGATGACGAACTAAGCTATCTGCAACTTGAATTAATTCTTCATGCGTTAAATCAGGTGCAATTTTAACAGCAACAGGAACATATTTTTGATATTTACCCTGTAACTCTAATTGTTTATTTTTAATTGCAGATAATAAATCGTCTAATGCTTCACCATATTGCAGTGTACGCAAACCTGGGGTATTTGGTGATGAGATATTGATTGCGATATAACCCGCATAAGCATAGACTTTTTCCATGCAAATCAAATAATCATCTTTACCTTGCTCTACTGGGGTATCTTTATTTTTACCGATATTAATACCCAGTACGCCACCATAACGAGATTGCTTTACATTTTCAATTAAGTTATCAACGCCAAGGTTATTAAATCCCATTCGATTAATTAAACCTTCGGCTTCCACTAAGCGGAATAAACGAGGTTTATCATTTCCCACTTGAGGACGTGGTGTCACTGTACCAACTTCAATAAAACCAAATCCCATTGCACCCAATGCATCTATACAATCACCGTTTTTATCAAGACCGGCAGCAAGACCAAGTGGATTTTTAAACGAGAGTCCCATACAAGAAACGGGTTTAGAAGGAAGTGACTGCTGAATAAGAAATTGAAATGGGGAATGAGATAAACGTTTTAACTGGCGGAAGGTAAAATCATGGGCACGTTCAGGATCTAGCCGAAACAATGCCTTCCTTACTAAGGAATAATACATACGATCTCCATTGAGAATATCGGGTATTAGGAATGATATGTCTACGACAATTTAAGCGTCGTGCATCATATAGATAAAAGCACGAAAAGTAAACGTTTCAATTTCATAATTCATCATAAAAAATCCCCAGACTATGCTGGGGATCTAGTTATCTTGCTAATTTCATATTTATTACTCACTCATAAAGTGATATGAAACGTAATATTAATCAGCTAATGCTTTAGTGATTTTCTCATAGAGATCACCTGATAAATTCTCAAGCTCTTTCAGTTTTAATAACTCTACACGCATTTTTTCTTGGCGTGTTGCATCATAACGTTTTAAACGAATAAACGGTTCAATAAGGCGTGAAGCAACTTGTGGATTGCGGCTATTTAAATCAGTCAGAATTTCTGTCAATAACAGGTAACCAGAACCATCTTCAGCATGGAAAGCCACTGGATTATTATTCACAAATGCACCGATTAATGCACGAGTACGGTTAGGGTTTGCTAGTGTAAATGAGCGATGAGATAACAAACTACGAACTTTTTGTAACACATCTTTTGCTGGGCTCATGGCTTGTAAACTAAACCATTTGTCCATCACTAAACCATCTTGATGCCATTTATCATCGAACTCTTGTAATAATGTATCTTTACAAGGCAACTGCGCCATTACAGCAGCATTAAGTGCAGCAAGCGCGTCGGTCATGTTATCACTATTGTGATATTGCATATCAACAAGCTGATTACCTGTTTGCTCATTTTCAACCGCTAAATAAGCTAAACAAACATTTCGTAAATCGCGCTTTGCAATATCATCATGATTAACACGATAAGCACCGATATGCATTGAATGATAAACAGCAGAGAATTCATCTGCCATTTCAGTTGCTAAGGTTTTACGAATAAAATCAAGTGCCTGATGAATGGCAACAGGATCGATAATACTAAATAATTCACCCGCTTCGACATCTGTTGGTAACGTCAGAATAAGGGCAGCTAGTGCTGGATCGATATCTTTATCCAGTAATACTGCGCGGAAAGCATCAACGACCATTTCAGGCAGAATGCATGTTTCACCCTTTTGAACTCGAGCAACATTTTCTTTTATATAGCGGCCTAATAATGCTTGAGCTGCATCCCAACGTGAAAATGCATTACGAGCATATTTCATTAAGAATGAGAGTTGCTCATCCGTAAATGGGTAGTCAAGTTTTACAGGCGCAGAGAACTCTCGTAATAAAGATGGGATTGGCTGTTCTGGAACGTCATCAAATACAAATTGTTGTTCTTCACGAACGACATTCAATACATTAGAAATTGCCTGACCTTGTGAACGCAAAGGGATCACATTGCCTTTATGATCATACAATTCAATATCTAATGGAATATGTAGCGCTTGTTTTTCAGCTTGATCAGCTGTTGGTGGTGTCATTTGACTAACAGTTAAAGTGTATTGCTTTTTATTCACATCATAACTATCACGAACGGTCAGTTGTGGTGTACCTGATTGGCTATACCAACGACGGAATAAAGTGAGATCAACATTAGAAGCATCTTCCATCGCTTGAATAAAATCGTCACAGGTTGCAGCACTACCATCGTGACGATGAATATACATTTGAATACCAGCTTGAAATTGCTCTTCACCTAACAAGGTGTGGATCATCCGGATCACTTCTGAACCTTTTTCATATACTGTTAAAGTATAGAAGTTGTTCATTTCGATCACACTATCAGGACGAATTGGATGTGCCATTGGGCTTGCATCTTCTGCAAACTGAGCGGTACGCATCACGCGTACATTATTGATACGGTTAACAGAGCGAGAACCTAGGTCAGAGCTAAATTCTTGATCACGGAAAACGGTTAAACCTTCTTTTAAACTTAACTGGAACCAATCACGACAAGTAATGCGGTTACCTGTCCAGTTATGGAAATATTCATGACCAATAACTGACTCAATGCCTAAGTAATCTTTGTCAGTCGCCGTTTCACTTTTCGCTAACACATATTTAGAGTTAAAGACATTCAGCCCTTTATTCTCCATTGCTCCCATATTAAAGAAATCAACAGCAACTATCATATAGATATCGAGATCGTATTCTAAATTAAAGCGAGATTGATCCCATGCCATCGCATTTTTCAATGATGTCATTGCCCAATCTGCACGATCTAAATTACCTTTATCAACAAAAAGCTCTAAAGCAACTTCACGACCGCTTTTGGTGATAAAAGTATCTCGTAATACATCAAAATCCCCCGCTACTAGCGCAAATAAATAGCTTGGTTTTGGATGTGGATCTTCCCATGTTACCCAATGATGACCATCATCCAGTTCACCTTGAGCAATCCGGTTACCATTAGACAATAAATAAGGATATTGTTTTTTGTCTGCAGTGATTGTAGTGGTGTAACGAGCTAACACATCAGGTCTATCTAAATAATAAGTAATATGACGGAAGCCTTCAGCTTCACATTGTGTACACAATGCATCGCCAGAAACATACAACCCTTCTAATGCGGTGTTAGCCGATGGATTAATATTGTTAACAATTTTTAATGTAAATTGTGCTGGTAGTTGTTCAATGATGAGTTTGCCGTTTTCTTCTTTATAGTGTGTCCAAGCAACATCATTTACTGTAATTGATTTTAATGTTAATTCTTCACCATCTAACACTAATGCTGTTGCATCTGAGTTTAGACGTTTACATTGGCTTATCGCTGTAATCTGGGTATTTTCTTTATCTAAGATAAAATCAAGATGTAAATCGGTGATTGTGTAGTCAGGGGCACGATAATCTTTGCGAAATTTCGCGATTCTTTGTTGTGTCATAGAAAAAACCTTTTAGTTAACACGACTATTTAACGGTTATATTACCAAAGCTTACTCGTCAAAAATCTGTTTAGCCAGTCGAATATTCAATTGAAAACATTAAAAGTCAACAGAATGTTAATTGTTTATTAATACATGTAATCAATTTATTTGGTAAATGATGCTAATATACTCCCAAATTATGTTTAACGTGGTAAACTCATCTAAGTTTTACAGCTTGTTTTTATGTCGCAGAGAAATATTGTTGAATAGTGACGCTTTGTCATCATATTCGGGTATACTCTCCAACCTTAACGATTTAGCTGACATAAAAACGCTCCGTGAGGATGCTTGACGCGCTATGATTTTAGACGCTACACCGATTATTACATCACTGTTGGATACCGATGCATACAAGCTCCACATGCAACAAGCGGTTTACCATCATTATAGTGATATTCCTGTCGTTGCTGAGTTCCGTTGTCGGAGTGATGAACGTCTAGGTGAATATGCAACAACCTTACGCCATCAAGTTAACATGATGGCAGACTTGTCATTGACGAATGAAGAATTTGACTATCTTCAGAGTCTCCCTTTTTTCAAAAATGACTATCTGCAATGGTTTAAGCATTTCCGCTTTAAGCCAGAACAAGTCCAGATTTCAACCACACCTGACAACCAACTTACCATAAAAATCACAGGCCCTTGGCGTGAAGTTATTTTATGGGAAGTCCCTTTGTTGGCTTTAGTGAGTGAAATTGTACATCGAGCTCGCTCTCCACAAATCACGCCTAATGATGCGGTTAATCAACTACGTAAATTAATTGATATCTTCTACCGTGATGCGGCTGAGCAACAGATTGACTTAGCTGATTTTAAACTGATGGATTTTGGTACTCGTCGCCGTTTTTCTTATGATGTGCAGTGCGCCATTGTGGATGAGCTGAAAAATCATTTCCCTTATCTTATTGGTACAAGTAACTATCATTTAGCAGAACGTATGCAATTAGCCCCTGTGGGTACACAAGCTCATGAGTGGTTTCAGGCGCATCAGCAGATTAGCCCAGAGCTGGCCAATAGTCAGCGTGCAGCTTTACAATCTTGGTTAGATGAATACCCCGACCAATTAGGTATTGCATTAACAGACTGTATTACGATGGATGCTTTTTTGCGCGATTTTGATAAGGCCTTTGCAGAGAGTTATCAAGGTTTACGTCACGATTCTGGTGATCCTATTGAATGGGGTGAAAAAGCGATTGCGCATTATGAGAAACTGGGCATCGACCCAATGAGTAAAGTATTAGTCTTTTCTGATAGCCTCGATTTTCAAAAGGCATTAGTACTTTATAAACATTTCCATAAACGCATTCGTTTAATCTTTGGTATTGGTACTCGGCTAACTTGTAACATTCCTGAAATAACGCCTCTTAATATTGTGATTAAGCTGGTGGAGTGTAATGGTAAGCCTGTGGCTAAATTATCAGATAGTCCAGGCAAAACGATTTGCGAAGACGATGATTTTGTTGACAAGCTACGCAAAGCCTTTGATGTTCCACTTGTCAAACAAGCCTGTTAATTAGCTAAAAATCTTCATTAATAAAAGAAAGGGTAATAATTGCCCTTTCTTTTGCCATACCCCCTGCTTTTATCAATATTTCACCTGTTTTTATCAATTTATTTTATACAAAAGCTTTTTTCTTCTTTATTGACTCTTTAAACTAAAATTTCCTACTTGTTTCCTGCGCTATTGCAAGTAACATAGAAAAACTGTCCGACAGGGGCAGAATGAATTAACCAAACAATTATTTTAATTAAACGAAGAGAGATTTATTTATGATCGTTGCGCCTGTAGTCGACGTACTGCAAGGCCGTATCGCGGTTGGCGAAGACGTCACCGTTCGCGGTTGGGTACGTACAAGAAGAGATTCAAAAGCTGGTATCTCATTTCTTACCGTCTATGACGGTTCCTGCTTTAATCCAGTACAGGCCATCATTAATAATAATTTACCGAATTATCAAGATGAAGTGCTGCACTTAACCACAGGCTGTTCTGTGGAAGTCACCGGTAAAATTGTTGAATCTCCGGGCCAGGGACAGAACTTTGAAATTCATGCCACTCAGGTTGTTGTGGTAGGAATGGTCGATGATCCGGAAACTTATCCGATGGCCGCCAAACGTCATAGTATTGAGTACCTGCGTGAAGTTGCTCACCTTCGTCCTCGTACTAACTTAATTGGTGCAGTTGCTCGTGTTCGTCACACATTAGCACAAGCACTACATCGTTTCTTCGATGAACAAGGCTTCTTCTGGGTTTCTACGCCACTAATTACCGCGGCTGATACAGAAGGTGCTGGCGAGATGTTCCGTGTCTCTACACTTGATATGAACAATCTGCCTCGTACAGATAAAGGCGACGTTGATTTCAGTGAAGACTTTTTTGGTCGTGAAGCGTTTTTAACGGTATCTGGCCAGCTAAATGGTGAGACTTACGCCTCTGCATTAAGCAAAGTGTATACTTTCGGCCCAACATTCCGTGCTGAAAACTCAAATACCAGTCGTCACCTTGCTGAATTTTGGATGGTTGAGCCTGAAGTGGCATTTGCTGATCTTAACGATATCGCAGCACTTGCTGAAAAAATGCTGAAATACACCTTTGCAGCCGTATTAGCAGAGCGTAAAGATGATATGGAGTTCTTTGCACAACGTGTTGATAAAGACGCTATCACACGCTTAGAGAACTTTATCACCTCTGACTTTGCTCAAATCGATTATACCGATGCAGTTACTGTGCTTGAAAACTGTGGTGAGAAATTTGAAAACCCAGTTTATTGGGGTGTTGATCTCTCTTCTGAGCATGAGCGTTATCTTGCAGAGAAACACTTTAAAGCACCTGTTGTGGTGAAAAACTACCCGAAAGATATCAAAGCATTCTATATGCGTATGAATGAAGACGGTAAAACAGTTGCAGCAATGGATGTATTGGCACCAGGTATTGGTGAAATCATCGGTGGTTCTCAGCGTGAAGAGCGTTTGGATATGTTTGATAAACGTTTAGACGAAATGGGAATGAGCAAAGAAGACTACTGGTGGTATCGTGATCTGCGTCGCTATGGCACCGTCCCTCATTCAGGTTTCGGTTTAGGCTTTGAACGTTTAGTTGCTTATGTGACCGGTGTCGCAAACGTTCGTGAAGTTATTCCGTTCCCACGTACACCAAGAAATGCAGATTTTTAATTTAGTGATTAATTAGTATTCAACTAGAAATTTGCATTGCTGTTTTATTGTACTCATTTTACTTAAGTGAAGAAGCCAACCACAAGGTTGGCTTTTTTTATGCATGGCTGTTATTTGATTAAAAAGTTCCCCCAAATACACACTTTGAAATACATAGTTACAATTTGTTACACTTTTTTCGTTTTTGTAGCAAATTGGGGGTAGATAAAATTTTTTACCAATGGAACACTGTCACCCGACACAGACGACACTTAACTCTCATAAATAGTTCCATAAAAATTAAGAAACTATTTCTGGCAGTGGCAAAGGTGTCTGAATAACACCAATGAGGGTAATAATAATGATGAAGCGCAATCTTCTTGCAGTGGTAATCCCAGCTTTAATGTTTGCTGGTGCAGCAAACGCAGCTGAAATGTACAACAAAGACGGCAACAAAGTAGACATCTACGGTAAAGTTGACGTTCGTCATTACTTCGCTGATAAAGATTCAGGTGAAGACGGTGATGCATCTCGTGCACGTATCGGCTTCAAAGGCGAAACTCAAATCAATAAAGATTTAGTTGGTTTTGGTCGTTTCGAATATGAAATCCGTACAAGCAATACTGAAGGCGATACTGATTCACGTGCTCGTTTTGCTTACGCTGGTTTTAAATTCGCTGACTACGGTTCACTAGACTACGGTCGTAACTACGGTGTGATTTACGACACCAACGCATGGACAGACGTTCTGCCTTTATGGGGCGGCGACTCAATGTCACAAACTGACGTTTATATGACTGGTCGTTCTACTGGTGTTTTAACTTACCGTAACACTGATATGTTCGGTTACGTTGATGGCCTAAGTTTTGCTCTACAATACCAAGGTAAAAACAACGAAAATACCAGCAATGCTCGTGGCGACAAATGGGTACAAAATGGTAGTACTCACTATAGCGTAGATAAAAAAGCTAATGGCGACGGTTTCGGTTTCTCTACAGCTTATAACTTAGGCTGGGGCGTAACTCTGGGTGGTGGTTACTCTAACTCTGCTCGTACTTCTGGCCAACAAGACTTCAGCTCTGCTAAAGGCTCACGTGCGGAAGCATGGAACTTTGGTGGTAAATTTGCAGCTAACAACGTTTACTTAGCGGCTATGTACGGTGAAACCCGTAACATGACTCATTTCAAAGGTGAAGGTAACATCGCTAACAAAACTCAAAACATCGAGTTAACAGCACAGTATGACTTTGCTGATTTAGGTATCAAACCATCTTTAGGTTATGTTCAATCTAAAGGTAAAGACCTGTATAATCAAGGTACTGCTGTTGGTGATGAAGATTTAGTTAAATATATCTCTGTAGGTTCTTTCTACAAATTTAACAAAAACATGACTGCAGTTGTTGACTACAAAATCAACCTGCTGAAATCTGATAACAAACTGGGCATCAACGACGACAACGTAGTTGGTTTAGGTCTGACTTATCAGTTCTAATTACCGCTTAGGTAATTAAACAGTCAAGTTAATTGATTTGAAAAGCAACACTTCGGTGTTGCTTTTTTATTTATACTGCTACTACCAATCTTAATCTCTTATTATTTATCTCGCTTTTTTCTTCTTATTCACAATGCTTTCTTTTTCTTTATTTTTGTATTTGCAGTGGATTTGTTTATTTATTCACTGAAAAATATCGCATTTTCTTTATTTTTAGTAACGTCAAAAAGTTTATCATACTAAACAATTATGTCTTTTTAGTGATTATTTTTATATGTTAATGTAATCACAGGATATTCACTTATTTACATCTTGTTTTGCTATTTATTCTCACTTAGTTCACAACTTCTTGTTAATTTCTCTACAAACAGTTGGCAAAAAGGCCTCATAGCGTTACTCTTGATACTCATATTTCGGCTTCGTTTTGAGCTTAGGGAACAATTACACTATGTTTGAGAAAATCATTGCTGCACCAGCCGATCCTATTCTAGGTTTAGCTGATAGTTTCCGTTCTGATCCTCGTGAAAACAAAATTAACTTAGGGATTGGTGTTTACAAGGATGAAACAGGTAAAACCCCTGTTTTAACCACTGTTAAGAAAGCAGAAAAATACCTGTTAGAAAACGAAACCACTAAAAATTACCTTCCAATTAGCGGTATCCCTGAATTTGGCAATGTGACCCAAGCACTTTTGTTTGGTGAACAACACCCTATTATCACTGAAAAACGCGCACGCACAGCACAAGCCCCTGGTGGTACAGGCGCTTTGCGTATTGCTGCTGATTTTATTGCTCAGCAAACCACTGCAAAACGCGTCTGGATAAGCAATCCAACTTGGCCTAACCATAATAATATTTTCCAAACTGCAGGTCTTGAGATCTGTAATTACGATTATTATGATGCTAAAAATCATGGGTTAGACTTTGATGGTATGTTAGCAAGCCTTGCTAAAGCGCAAGCAGGTGACGTTGTTTTATTCCATGGTTGCTGCCATAACCCAAGTGGTATTGATCCAACGGAAGAACAATGGCGCCAATTAGCTGAACTGTCAGCAGAAAAAGGCTGGTTGCCTGTTTTTGACTTTGCATATCAAGGTTTTGCTCGTGGTCTTGAAGAAGATGCACAAGGCTTACGCCTCTTTGCAGAAAAAAATCCTGAGCTTATTGTTGCCAGTTCATATTCTAAAAACTTTGGTCTTTACAATGAACGTGTAGGTGCATGTACCATTGTGACCAAAGATAGCGACACTGCTGAAAAAGCCTTTAGCCAAGCAAAAGCAATTATTCGTGCCAACTACTCAAACCCACCAGCACACGGTGCTTCAGTAGTAACAACTATTCTTTCTAATCCAGAGTTAAAAGAAGAATGGATTGAAGAGCTAACAACCATGCGCGAACGTATTCAGCGTATGCGTCAACTGTTAGTGACTACTCTGCAAGAAAAAGGTGCTAAGCAAGACTTTAGCTTTATTATTGACCAAAATGGTATGTTCTCATTTAGTGGTTTAAATAAAGAGCAAGTTGAGCGTTTACGTGCTGAATACGGTATTTATATCGTAGGTTCAGGCCGTATTAACGTAGCGGGTTTAACTCTTGAGAATATGGTTCCACTATGTGAAGCCATTGTTGCTGTGCTCTAATTGACATCTAAAGCGTAATTAAGATAAATGCCACATTATTAAATATGTGGCATTTTTATTTACAACCAAAGAAATACAAATCTCATTTTTTACTGATAAAAAAGCGCTTTATAATAAAGAGCTTCATATTTATTCGCTTATATCCGCACATTATTACCAGATTGGCATTTCATCTTGTAAAAACGGATTGTATTGACGCTCATGACCTAAATTAGACATAGGGCCATGTCCCGGAATAAACAGATAATCATCACCTAAAGGCAAAACTTTATTTTTGATTGATGCAATAAGATCAGCGTGGTTTCCCCGTGGAAAATCGGTACGACCAATACTTTCTTTGAATAACACATCTCCCATAGAGATAATTTTATTCTGATGATTCACAAAAATAATATGTCCAGGTGTATGACCTGGGCAATGTAAAACAGATAACGAAATTGTTTTACCGATTGTTACGGTATCACCCTCATTTAACCAACTATCTGGTGTAAATGATTTTCCACAAGGAAAATTAAACATACGACACTGTTGTTCTAATTCTTCAAGTAGAAAATTATCATCTTTATGTGGCCCATAAACAGGAACATTAAAATGCTCAACAATTTGAGAAGTGCCTGCAATATGGTCAAAGTGTCCGTGTGTTAATAATACTTTGGTCAATGTTAATTGGCGTTCTTCTATTTCTGCAATTAACGTTTCAACATCTCCACCAGGATCAACAATTGCCGCTTCCTTCGTTTCATCACACCAAATAAGGGTGCAATTTTGCATATAATTTGTCACAGGTACAATGTGATACATCATGAATCACTCCACTCTCTATTAACTAATTCTCAATAGGTTACCATGAGCGAACCGGTCCTGTATCAATATGCACAAAATTACTTCTTGGATAATATCCAACACCACCCGCTTTCATTCTTAATGCAACTTGACGAACTTTTGAAAGTTCTGTGCCTACTAAGCGAAAATCCATTGCTTGCCCGCGAGTATGGTAGCTTTTCTTAGCAACACCACTGCTGCTTTGGCGCAAATTATTATTAGTCACTAAAGAGCGATAACCTGAAATAAGTTCAACGGGTTTATTGTTATTCAGCATTACTTGCAGTAAATAGATTTGGTCAAACAGGGCGGGATCAATCGTTTTAATTTTATTTTGTCGGTAATCTCTAAACAGATGGTTTAGCTTAGCAAGTTCATGTTTATTATAACGTTTTCCATCAAAAAACTCGGCTTTAATAGTTTCACCAGTATTTAAATTATTAAAGCGAAGAATTTTTGGGCGAGGTGTTGCTAATGAAGCAAATGCATGAGAAGGCAATAAACCTAACCCCACAGCGGCCATACCGAGCCCCAGCCACTTACGGCGGTGTGAATCAATAATATCCATAGTTATATGCACTCAACAAATTATTTCGGGAGGAAGAACCTTTATTATGACAATATTTTTCCTGAATTGTTTCTTATGGTTTGTATAGTATTGTAAATAACACTTCGTTTCAATTTATCAACATTTCAAATCTTATTAATTTAGTTATTTATACTAAAAACCCTTTTTATCATTCTAATTTTATTGGAAATTTAAAAAGTATTTTATAAATTATAATTTTTTCATACTTTTATTATAGAACATGGTTTTTTAAATTTATCTTATTGATTAATATAAAAAATAAAGGATGGTAATATATCCATCCTTTATTTGGCTTCTATTTATCTATATTACAAATATTTCTTAATATTCTCTAAATACGACTCTGCATTTGAAATGCTTTTATCATAACCATAAATATCTGCACGATATTGAGGTGCATTTTCCTGTGCTACCCATGCGGTTTGATAATATAAATAAACTGGGATACGTTCAGGAATTGGGGCATATTGTGTTGAACCACGTTTTAATGCTGCATCAATTCTATCTTGTTTCCATCCTGCATCACCCAATAAAATTGAAGCAAGTTCAGAGGCTTTATTAACACGAATACAACCTGAACTGATTGCTCTCATGTTTTTTGAGAATAGCGAATGATTTGGAGTGTCATGCAGATATATCGCATCTGAATTTGGCATATTAAATTTATAACGACCTAATGAGTTTGTTGGCCCCGGAGCCTGCCAAATTCGGTAAGGGAAGTTATTCGCACTCACATTTTGCCAATCAATATCATAAGGATTAATTGGATAAGCATCATTCCCCCACCCTGAATAAATGGTATATCCCTTACGACTAAAGTAACTAGGGTCTGCTTTACCTCTAGGCACAATATCTTTACGCGTCATGCTTGTTGGCACATTCCAAGGTGGATTAACCACGACATTATTGAGTGCACTACTCATAATCGGTGTTTTTCTATCGGGGCGACCGACAATGACTTTTGAGTCAAGGATAAGTTCGTTATTGGCATAAAAATAGAGCGAGAAATCAGGAATATTAACCCAAATTCCAGTATCACCAATAGCTGGCGTCAAGCGAAGGCGCTGAATATTCAATGCCATAATGCTAGCGCGTTGTGCGGGTGTTATATTTAACCACGTTCGTGTTTGTCGCCCAATAATACCATCGGGCTCTAACCCATGAGCAGTTTGAAATAATTTAACAGCCGCAACTAAAGACGCATCATAAACGGTTGTCGCAATTTCCTGCTCATTCACTGCCAACTCAGGAATTAATTTTAAATTACGTAAAATCTGTCTAAGCGGTACAACTTCTTGTGATGATTGATTTGGCTTTAATGATGTCGTTCCTTTCATTTCTGGCCAAACAACGGAACTATGTAATTGCTTTCGCAATTCCTCTTTCATTAAAGCGTAATAAGGGTGAGATGGTGCATAAGAAATAACAAAGCTACCTAAAGTGTTATTTTGAATATTTTGTTGTAACTCAATCACTGAACTATCGGAAGGAGCAGATAATACTTGTGTTGCACTGCGATACAGTAAAGATGTGCCAGATTTATTTACTTGCTCAACAAAACTGATATAACCTAAAAAGGCATCTGATAAAATAATATCACGCCCTTCTTGAGTTAATTCAGGTGTTTCTAATTGTGTTAACCATTGCCCAAACTGGGGCTGAATGCCTGAAATAGCGACTTCTGCTATTTGTTGCTGTAATTGTTGTACTATTTTTTCATCTTGCCAAATTAATGCCAGATTATTCGCTTGGTACATTTTCACAAGCTGAGTTAAATATGAAGGTTTATAACCTACAGGAAGCCATGATTGCAGTTTTGTTCTTACTGCTAACTCAGTCAATTGTGGGGCATCCATAACCACAATTGCAGGTGCTGGCATAGCTTCGTTATTCACAGGAACTAATACCGTGTTTTCTGTTTCGGGCGCAGATAAAGCCACCGACTCTGTTTCTGTAGCTATTGCATAATGCCCAGAAAGGAGTGTACCTATAACAGCTGAATATGCGATTGCTCTTTTAATTGGTTGATGCGCCATAAATCCTCTACCCTCATCCCTTATTATTATTTTGGTATCCTAGAATATTAGATGAGCTAGGCAAAGAGTTTTATAGGAATAAACTAATATTTTTAACGTTTTGTAAGTCCCTGATAGAAATTTAGTTTTATTTAATCAAAAAAAGACTATTTAGCTGTTTTTATATTCAAATATATTATTTAAATAAAGGTGCAATAAAAGAACAAAAAACAGACAAATCAGAAATAAGCTTTCAAGAAATAATAAAGAGTTGTGAAGAGATAAATAAAATAATTTTAATAAAAGATATTTTAAAATAGAAAAAGGCGCAGTTTCCTACGCCTTACAAATAGAGGTAAACAAAGGGGAAAAATTAATACTCTGAATTGATAACAACTTCTTCACCAAACTGACCTGCTTTTGGCAGTGGTTGGTAAGAAGAGTTAGCTGCACGCAGAATACGAATACCACGGATATTCAGTTCATCTGCTGCTGCGATATCTGCATCAGCATCACCGTAGTAAATTTTCAGTTTGTGATCACGCATCCAGCTTACTTTGTTATTTGCACCAGGTTGGTCACCCGCAAAAATAACTGGCTGCATTTTATCAGCAGGAATGTTTAAGCCTTCTTGTACATATTTGGTCACAGTCTCAGTTTTAGTTTGAGTACGACCCGTAATGAAATAAACAGTATCTCCACGTTTTAAGTGCATCTGAACAAGATCGATACCGACTTGTTTAGGCATACTGAATTTATCCCACTCGTTATTCATTTTTTCCCAGAATTCTTGGTTTTTCAGGTAGCTGAAATCGTTTGGAGAATATTCTAGTTTACCACGATAGAAACCTGGGCTTGAGAACAGAACGGTGTCATCGATATCAAAACCAACTGCCATGGGTGCTTGACCTGCAAGGCTTTTTTCAATATCTGCAACAGAAACCCAATGAATTGGTTGTTGTTGTGCAAGTTGTGCAACAGTAACACCTGGGCTAACAACTTCTGGCATATGAACTTTTGCCATTGCCGCGCCATTTAAACTTAACGCTAAAGCAATTGCACTAAAAGCTAACGTGACTTTACGCATTTTCTTTCCTTTAATTTTTATAGTAATCACATACAAATGCGATAATAAACATCATGATTACATTTAAATGAGATATGGCGCACGTTATACCATTTAAGATTTCATTTTTTTGTGAATTTACTTTCATTTTTTGATCTATGTAACACTTTAAAAGAATAAGGCGCTATGAGCGTAAGCCCGTAGCGCCTTCTATTTGCTGATTTGTAGCTGATAACCCAAATAAAATTATTCTGTTATTTCAGCAACATTTGATGATGCAGTTTTATCATTTTCAGCCTGTTGACCAAAACCTTTTAACCCCACAACGTGAACATGTTCTGTACCATTAAACACTTTACGCACTAATTTATAAGTTGTTCCTTTTTCTGGACTGATATTTTCTGGTGCTGCAATGATTAACTGCATATCTAAACGATCACAAAGTTCGAATAGCGTTGCTATCGATTTGGCATCCAAACGTGCAGCTTCATCGAGGAAGAGTAAACGACAAGGAGAAATATCTTTTCCTCTTAAACGTCGTGATTCTTCTTCCCAGCTTTGTACAACCATCACCAGAATTGACATCCCCGTACCAATCGCTTCACCGGTTGATAAAGCACCACTTTCCGCTTTTAACCAACCTTCTGGCCCACGATTAACCTCAACATCCATTTCTAGATAATTACGATAATCTAACAGCTCTTCACCCACAGTTTGTGGCATACGTTGCCCAAAATCTACTTGTGGATTTAAACGTTGATAGAGCTTCGCCATCGCTTCTGAGAAGGTAAGGTTTTGGTTTTTAAATAAGTCTTGGTATTGATTATCTTCTTCTGATAATACATCCAATAACACTTGATGGCTTTCACGAATATTGACGTTAAGTCGAACACCTCGCACTTGGCCAAATGAAACCGCTTGTAAACCTTGGTTTAGCATACGGATACGGTTTTGCTCTCGCTGGATAGTTTTGCGAATAATATTCGCAACACTTCGTGAGCTAATCGCTAATTTCTGTTCACGGCTTGTCAGTTCTTCCGTTAAGCGAGCAAGCTCAATTTCCATCTGTTCAATTGCATCAACTGGATCGTCAGTTTTAATGATATCTTGGCGAATACGCTCTCTTAAATGCTGATATACTGCAATAAAGAACTGAACTTTACGATCAGGATATTTCGCATCTTCTGAGCGACGTAACGCATCACGTAAATATTCATTATCTGCAACTGCTTGGCGTAAAGCACCTAACGCTTTATCCGACATTGAACGTAGTTCATCAGCTGAAAGGTAAGCAAAATCTCGTCGATGTAAACGGCGTTCCATACCATTTTCTTTCACCAATCGCATAACTGCGCACCAACCCGCTTTTGCACTCACAACATGATCACGAATTTGAATGTAGTCACGTTCAAGTTTACGAATTTTCTTGGTTAGGTTATCTCGCTCAGCTTCACTCAGTGCGATATCGCGCTCAAGTTGACTAATACGCGCGCGGTTTTCACTTACCGCTGAATAACGTTGATCGCGAAGCTCTTTAGCTCTTGCTTCTGCACCAATATCGATATGTATCCCCGTATCACGCATCTCTTGCTCAAGTTCTCTGAGCAATTCAGATTTAGTGTCGAAGGAGCTTTTTAATGAGGTGAGCACTTGATTAAATTGAGCACATTGTGCTTGTTGCTGACGATAAAGTTCTCTTGCCGTAGCGCGTTCTGTTTCTGCCATCTCTAAACGGTGACGTAACTTCTCGTTTAGATCACTATTTTCACTAACAATTTCAACGGCATCACTATAGCTAAAGTGTGGGCGACGCTGTACTACTTCCACCAGCAAGAAAGCCTGTTGCTGATAACGTTGCTGCTCTGCTTTTGCCTGCTCGTAATCTTGCGATAGTTGTTCATGTGCTTGGGGATCACTTTGCAAGATAGAAGCAATCGGCTCTAATGCTGCTAATGCTTTTTCGTGACGCTGTAAGTAACGCATTGATTCTTCAGCGGCATACAGCTCTTCGCGTAACTCTTCAACGCGATCAATCAGTGTTTCATCCATCAAGATATTCACTTGAGGAATCAGTTTATTTAGAAGATTTAGCGATTCTTTAGCACGTGTATAATGTTGACGCTGTTGCTGAGTATTCTCTTCATATTGTGCTAATGCTCTTTCTAGCTCGTTACGTCGTTGGTTAAGCTGGCGAATATCTTCTTCAGGATCAGCCTCAAATGCGACAGAAATGTGTTGTCCGACAAACTGACTAAAGGCATGGTGAGCACGTTGGATCTTCTGTACATCAAAAGCTTGTGTTGCATAAAGTTCCGAAAGCTCATCACGCTGACGCGACAAAATTTCTAATTGATTTTCACGCGCTGCTCGACCAAATAGTGGGATTTCAGGGTAGCGAGAATAACGCCATTGTCTATCTGAACTCTTAATAAGAACCGCTTTATCCATCTCTTGTGCATTAAATACACTATCATCGAAAGATTGTGGATCGCCTTCGATAAAATAGAGATCTTCAGGGCAATCTTCTAATGTTTCTAATTGCTCCTGAACTTGAGATAAGTCTTGTACAACAATCGCATGGCGTGCTGGGCCATATAATGCAGAGAAATAAGGCGCATCGTCTAACGTAATATCATCATAAATTTCTGATAATAAAACACCATTAAAACGTTCGGCTAACGTAATTAATCGCCCATCTTCAGCACCACTTGGCTGACTTAAACGTTCAATTTGCGCTTCAATCTGTTGTTTGCGAGTTGCAGTTTCATCACGTAAAACCGTTGCTTCACGCTCTTTTTCAAGTAACTGTTGCATATATTCTGTTACTTGATGACCCGTATCAAAAGATTGACGAGTCTGCTCACATAATTGTGTTAACGCATCTTGTGCTGCAAGCCATGCTGGCGCTTGTTTTTTCAGCTTTTCAATTTGTTGTTTAAGTTGATCTAACTCTTGGCGCATCTGCATACGCTGTTCGCCAGATTCGTTAACGTAATCGCTAAGCTCTTCAATTTTTGCTTCTAATTCATCTTGAAGAATTAATAAATCATCAGGCTCTATCGGCTTACCATAATGCTTATTAAACTCTTCAAGTTGGCGTTCTGCAGTATTTCGTTGATGTAAACGCTGCTCTAACTCAGCTAACTGCATACGAATAGGATGAACCCTATCCGCTTGGTGTCGATGCGAAGACCATTCACGTAATGCTGTTTTTGCCGCATCCCATGCATTTTGGCGTTCAATCTGACCGACAACCGAACTGATCAGTTTATAAGCTTGATCAAATTGCGTTTTAGCGGCTTCAGAAACATTGAGTTTCTGTTCCATAGAAAGCAAAGAGTGAGTAATGGTTTGAATTTTTGCTTGAATACGTTCAGCCCATTGTTCTGCATTAGTTTCATCTAAATCAGCAATACCACATTGTGCTTTTGCTCGCTCTAAAGCCTGCACTGCTTGACGATATTGAATTGCACGTGTTTGTTGTACATCTAAAGCTTGCTGATAATCTGCTAGCTGATTCTTCAGCTCATCAACTTCTTCTTCGGCTGACTCTACGCGAGCTTCAAGTTCTTCTTTCTTAGATGCTGCTTCTTCAACGACTTCGCTTTGTTCTTCTAAACGGAAAGTGATCTCTTCTACATCAGCAACATATCGGTCTATTTTTTCTTGTTGACGAACCGCATTTTGTACTAGGTTTAATCGATCACTTGCTGCTTGATAGTCTGCTTCAAGATCTGAAGAAAGCGCTTGTTGTTCTTCCAACTCTTTACCCATTTCAATAAAACGATATGCTTCGTTATTAATGGATTTACGCTGACTCCATAATTCACGGCGAACTTCTAAAGCTTCATCAAGATGAACGCGTCGCTCATTGGCATGACGCATATAGTCTGCTGCAACGTAAGACGTAGCTTCTGTGATTAGGTGTTTAAATAAATCACGATCGGATTGTGTAACGCGAATCGCTTCAAGTGTCATGCGATTTTCACGTAATGCGCCTTCCATATCTTGGAACGCTTTTCTAACTCCGCTATTTTCAGGCAATAAGTAATCACGTAAAGAACGAGTGATCGCACTTGAAATACCACCATATAACGAGGCTTCAATTAAACGATAGAATTTTGCGCGATCACTGGCTGAACGTAAACGTTTAGGAATAACACCCAAGTCAAACATTACGGCATGGAAATCAGTGATAGAATTAAATTGTCTGAAAACAACGCCTTCAATCGCTTCAACTTTCTCTTTTAACTCATTAAGGGGGAGTACTCGCGCTTGGCGATCTGCAACAGCTTGCGTCAGAATTTCTGTCGGGTTTTCCGCCATTGGCAACCCTTGGATCATAAAGGGTTTGATATCAACTTTTTTATCACGCCCTGCAATCTGCTGTAAACGGACACCGACCACAGCACGTAAGTGACGCGAGTTGATCACATCTAATACGGCATAACACACACCCGGACGCAGTTTCCCATATAACCCTTTATCACGAGATCCGCTTGTTGACCCAGCTTCTGTGGTATTACGAAAATGAAGTAAAGTTAGATCAGGGATCATAGCTGTGATAAATGCAGCCATAGTGGTTGATTTACCCGCACCATTACCACCTGATAACGTAGTCACTAATTCATCTAAATCAAAAGTACGAGCAAAGAACCCATTCCAGTTGATAAGTGTTAATGAGCGAAATTTTCCCCGTTCAATCATTTATTTTCTTCCTCCGCATCATCTTCACTGGATTGTAACTGCTCATCTTCATTTTCTTCATCGTTTAGTGCTTCTGAACCGCTTTCAAGCGCCATAGCTTCACCATCACGGATCATTCTCATTTGCGCTTCGATAGGATCATCACCACTGCGTACATCTGCCCCAAAACGGAAAACAGATTCAGTAATTGAAAAACGTTGCATATCATTTAATAGAAATGAAATCATGCCTAAACGACGTAAACGATTTAAAGAAGTCCTCATTTTTTCTTGTAATTTTTGCAAATCAAGATCAGAACCCGTTGAGCGTTGATTCACTAAACGTAAAAGTTTGCTTTCATCTGCTAATGTTCTTAATTCATCGAACAACTCTTGAACGGTGAATATCCCCTGATTCGCTAAGCGTTCAGGACTAAGATAGAGATAACAAAGTATTTTTCCCACCAGCATATCCATTTCAGAGAGGACTGAGCGAGGAATAAGCGTGGTTGAACGAGGTCGTAAATAGAAGAAGCCTTCTGGCGCTCGAATTAATTCAACGTTATAACGCGCATAAAAGTCTGATAACTCATCCTGAAAATCCATCAGAAAAGCATGATTATCCAAAGAATCTATACCAATATGTCGACCTGCACGTAACTGGCTATCCAGTTCAGGAAAAAGTGAATTCGCTAATGCCTGCGCCAGTTTTGCTGGCATAAATTGTTCAGTATGTATCGATGACATGCGCTTGTACCTTAGCTCCATATTCGTTAATTTCTGACCATTTTGCAGGCAATCCTGCGAGCTCAGCTTTTGCTACACCTAATCGTACCGCCTGATCAATCACAATACGGGCAACATCAAAATGTTTCTGCTGCGGATAACGATTAAGGTATTCAACTAATACTGAACTGAGATCTAATGCTCTTTGCTCTAATTTGTAAGAAGCAAGTTCTTGCTCTACCCATTGCGCTATTTGTTCATTCACTTCGCTGAACATTTGATATTCAAGCTCTTCGGGTAACTCACCCGTGACTTCTTCATCACGTAGAACCAGTTCTTCATCACGCATATCAAACAGCCGATCAGCATTAGCGTAAGTTAATGCCCATGGGCTATCGAAATAGTTTTGTACGGATTGACGTAAGCGGCGAGAGAAAATACGGTTTTTATCCATATCAATCGCTGTACGAATAAATTTATGGACATGTCTATCGTATCCAATCCATAAATCAATAGATTGCTGACCCCAACTAATAATGCGGTCTAACTTACTTTGAAGTTCAAACACTAATGTATCTATTTGCTCAACATGGCCTGTATTCATGTTTGCTTCTTGAATGCGTAGAAGATTAGCTTGAAGCTTGTCGCCAGCTGCTTCAAGCGTATCTTGTAGTTCTCTTAATGTACCCGATGTTTCAGATAGCAACTGTTCACAACTTGAAATAGCCGCTTGCCAATCTTGGTTTAATAACGCAGCAATATCTTCTTTTACTGTATTTTGCTGCTCATCCATAATTCGCTGAGACAAATCAATACTATCGAAAATTTCCGCCACTGAATATTTTAGAGGTGCGAAAACATTACGATGCCAATGATATTCATCACCGCCGTCCTCAGCAGAGCTAGCAGCTGAATCAAGCTCACCTGCCACAATAGAAAGTTGCATAGATAAGCGCAATGATGAAAATTCACGTTGGCGAATATAGTAATCACTAATTCCAATACCCAACGGAGTTAAACGGTATATTGCATTACCTTCTACCAACTCACTGGTAAAACGGTTAAAAAGTCGCTGCTTTACCATGTCATTAATGGCATTATTCGCGCGAACTTGTATTGATTCTGCGGGTTGTTCAAAGCCTTTGCACACTTCTCTAAAGGCATCAATTAACTCCCCTTCACTAATTTCGCCATCAAGGCGCTCGCTGTTTAATACAGCGACAGCCATCAAAAAAGCTAATCTTTCTGGTGGCAGTGAGATTGAAAAATCATTTTTTCTCGCCCAAGACACTAACTCAGGAACGGTCTGGGTAAAATCACTCATAGTACATCCTTAATTTACACGCTTTTGTGCCATGACATGAATGTAACGCCCCAGACTGATATAGGGCTCTTGCCGACAATATCGTTGCTCTAATGCAAGCAACGATGGAAAATCTTTATTTTGTAACTGACGACTTTGCAAATAATCATGGAAAACACGGACACCGGTTTTTCCTAATATTATCATTGAAAATTCAGTCAGCCATTGATAAACATCTTCAGGTTGCAATGGATTTTGAGGCGATAATGATTTTTTTCTTCTTCGAGGAATTTCAGGATTTGCCAGATGAAAATTCCCCAATATCGCATTTCTCATAACAATACCATTCGCGTTGTAAAACATCAGCGATAAGATACCATTAGGTAACAACATATCGGTAAGAACATTTACGGCGTCTTTCTGATCCGTGATCCATTCCAATACTGCATGAAATAGAACTAAGTCAACCTTTTCATCTATATGCTCTTTAATCTCTTGAGCCGCACAACAAATAAACATCATGTTTTCGGCAACACCCTCTTCAATCGCTGCCTCTTGAGCACGATTAAGCATCTCTTGCGATAAATCACATAAGATAATTTGGTGTCCTAACTTAGCAAGCTGGCGAGAGAAATATCCTTCACCTCCACCTGCATCTAAAATACGTAAACTTCGATTAGGTAAGAGAGTCAATAATTGTTGTAAATCTTCCCAAATCACCGCTTGACGTATTTTACCCTTTGTTGTGCCATAGATATTGCGGGAGAATTTATCTGCAATATCGTCAAAATTACGATCTGACATTAAAACGCCTCATGATAACAACTTACTACTTGCGCTCTTTGCGTTCTGATAAATTCAAAAATATGAGACACTGTACATAAATAAAGACGACAATTTTACCAGTGTTCTATGATACTGACTGTTTTCTCTAAAGAAATAAGTCATGAATCAGACTATTCGCAAAGCGAAGTATAAATATAACGCTTATTAATGAAAAAATTAACGTTCAAACGTTTATCGTTTTATAAATAATTAAATGATTCTTTATTTCTATTGATGAAAACTTAGTAAAACGTTGTTGTGTTAGCTATTTTGACACAACGTCTTGGAATTCCCCTAGTTTTCACTAAGCTTTCGCTATCAATTGCATATATTTCACTCAATCTAGGATGATTTATGCTGTTCTTGCTCAAAAAATATGTTGCAGGCTTTCTGATGCCCTTGCCTTTGCTCTTATTAATCGCCTTTTTTGCATTAGCACTACTTTGGTTTACTCGTTGGCAAAAAACAGGAAAAAGCCTACTCACTGTTGTGCTTGTTCTGTTAACTCTTTTAGGCATACAACCTGTTGCCGATACACTATTGATGCCAAGTGAAAAAGAGTATCAAGCTCGCTATGAATTACGAGAAAATTCGCAACAAGATGTGAACTACATTGTTGTTTTAGGTGGTGGATTTACTTATAACCCAGAATGGGCACCTAGCGCTAACCTTCTCAATAATAGCTTATTTCGTGTTGCAGAAGGTGTTCGGCTTTATTATCGCAATCCTAATGCAACACTGATTTTTACAGGTGGCGCAGGTGTTAATCAGATAAGTAGTGCAGAAGTTGCCGCACAAGTGGCACAATCTTTAGGTGTGCCTGCGAATAAAACTATTGCACTATCAACACCGAAAGATACTGAAGAAGAAGCCTATGAAGTTGATAAGCTAATTGGTAAACAACCTTTTCTCCTTGTCACTTCTGCCAACCATTTAGCGCGTGCTGAACGTTTCTTTTTAGCACGAAGAATGAATCCCATCGTTGCACCAGCTAACCAATTGGCTATTACTTCACCATTACATCCTTGGGAGAAATATTTTCCCTCTGCCACTTATTTTCAACACAGTGAGCGTGCATGGTATGAATTTTTGGGATCAATTTGGCAATCAGTAAAATCCACAGGGCAACCTATAGAAATACCAGAAAATGCTCATTCTTCATCAGATAAAATGAATTCAGATAACTGATCTAGTCTCTATACTGAACCTCAATAATAGAGGTTCAGTTTCCCCTCAATATCCAATTCATTGAATACTCAATATATCTCTATTATTAATATACGTTATATTCTATCACAAAGTTATAGTTATGTTACGGTTAAGTATATAGGTAACTCATTAGAAACAATGTTATATATCATTAAATATATTCTCCTAAGTACTACTTGCTAAATAAAGTGTTTTTTTAGTACAGTGAAATAACATTGCTATTTATTTCTTGAATAATTTCAAATATCTTCGATAATTAAAATCACTTGATTTTAATTACTAGGTAATTATACAGATTTTCTTTATTCATATAAAACATAACTACTTATTAGTTATATATATTTGAATAAAGTAAAAGTACCTATATTAAGCAATCAGAGGTAACATGTTACTACAAACTATTTTATCAGCACTGGGGCCAATTATATTAGGACTTTTAGTTGGATGGCTCTCAGGTAAATATGGATTTATAAAAAGAGAATATTCACAAGCCTTTGCTGATTTTGTCGTTAAAATAGCACTACCATTCGCACTATTTCTAGCGGCAACACAAGCCTCTCCATCTATTTTCTATAACATAGATTATCTATTAGCCCTCGCATTAGGACTACTTATTTCTTATCTTATTGGTTTTTTAGGCGGCAAATTCTTTTTTAAACACGATAAAAAGAATTCAGCCATGCAAGCTTTGTCCGCCTCATTCCCAGATATGGCATATTGTGGACCACCTGTATTACTGGCTACGGTCGGTTCATCAGGTTTAATTGCAATGGTGATTGGTAATTTGATTTACACTATCATTATCCTACCTTTTACCATGATGATTATCAGTGGCACCAAGCAAGGAAAAGGGATCTTTCAATCATTGCTTAATGCCATCTCCCAGCCATTAGTTTTTCTGCCTATTTTTGGCGCTATTCTAGCTATTCTCGGTATTAAACTCCCAGAGATTTTGCAAAATTCAGTCAATGAAATAGGGAAAACTTCCGGTGGAGTTGCTTTATTTTTCTTAGGTTTGTTAATTTCAGGTATTAAGCTTAAAGTTAATACTGAAATTATCTTTAATGTGATAATAAAAAATATTGTGCAGGGTGCGTTAATTTTAGGTGTTGGGTTTGCTCTTGGGTTAGAAACTGAATTATTAAAAGCGGTATTTTTAATTGGCGTATTACCTACTGCAACAGCAGTGCCAGCTTTAGCCATTTCATATAAAACTTATACAGATATGGCAACAGGAACTGTATTATTAAGTACATTATGTTCATTATTTTCTATTATTGGCGGTATTGCTATTGTAGAAATGATGTAAATTTCCTAGGTACACTTACTTGAAAACATATTATTTATACTAACAATACGGATAAAAAATAAAACAGCCCTATACTACTGGGCTGTTTATTTTTATAAATACTATAACTAAGGTGTATCTAATTTTAATATTTTAGCTGTTGATTCACGTATATTACGACAAGCATCCGCATCTATTTTGAGATCAATACCGTAAGTTGGAATAATCGTTTTAAGACGTTCTTCCCAACCATCATTTTCAAGCTGCTCTTTAAAACAAGACTTAATAATATTGATAGCAATAAATGCCGCTGTAGAAGCACCTGGTGATGCGCCTAATAATACTGAAAATGATTTATCTGCGCTGCTAATTAACTCAGTACCAAACTCTAATACACCATGATGCTTAGCTTCAGGTTTAATAATCTGAACACGCTGTCCAGCTACAGCCTCTTGCCAATCTTCATGCTGTGCCTGAGGATAGAACTGTTTGAGCATTTCAAATTGATGTGCCGAAGTTTGTAATACTTGACCAATTAAATATTCAGTCAATGACCAATTATCTTTTGCTACATCAAGCATCGGTTCTATATTACTTGGTCGGATTGATTCAAATAAATCTAAATAAGACCCCTGTTTTAAAAACTTACTCGAAAATCCAGCATAAGGGCCAAAGAGTAGAGAACGTTTACCCGCAATAATACGAGTATCAAGATGTGGCACAGACATTGGTGGTGAGCCTACATCTGCTTTCCCATAAACTTTAGCATGATGACGACTACAGATTTTATCTTCATCACAGCGCAACCAAATACCACTAACAGGGAATCCACCATAGCCTTTACCTTCTGGAATACCTGATTTTTGCAACAAATCGATAGCGCGTCCCCCCGCACCAACAAATACATATTTTGCTGAAATAATATATTTATTATGAGTGGTAAGATCTTTGACTTCAATATTCCAACCACCCGAATTATTCCTTTTTATATCGATAACATCATGCTTATAGTGCAACTCAAAATTGTTTTGTAGGGAAAGTTGCTTAACTAAGAGATGTGTTAAGGCGCCATAGTCGACATCTGTACCTGTCGTCACGCGGGTGACGGCAAGTTGTTGATTCGGATCACGCCCTTCCATTATTAATGGCGCCCAATCTTCAATTTGTTTTTTATCTTCACTGTATTCCATATTTTCATAACAGTGATTAGCAGACATTTGGCGATAACGTTGATGAAGAAATTTAACGTTATCAGCACCCCAAACAAAACTCATATGTGGGCAAGCATGAATAAAATCTCGAGGATCAGTAATTTTGCCTTTTGTGACTAAATAAGACCATAATTGACGAGATAGATCGAATTCTGTGTTAACTTCTAATGCTTTACTAATATTAACAGTTCCATCTGAATTTGGTGGCGTGTAATTTAATTCACAGTTAGCAGCATGCCCTGTCCCCGCATTGTTCCAAGAATTAGAGCTCTCTTGACCACAATCATTTAATCTTTCAAACATAGCGATTTTTAAATTCGGTTCAAGCTCTTTAAGTAATGTACCGAGCGTCGCACTCATGATACCAGCGCCAATTAATGCGATATCAACCTGCTCACTAATAGGTTTATTCATAACAACTCCCAATTAGTTGGTTGTTTTATTAGGTTTAAAACATAATCCTGCGTCTTCTTTATAGACAACATAAGCACGACGCCAAGGCTCATTATCTAAAAGGCGCCATTTATGGCCAGTGCCACTATTATCTTGTGCTAATAACACATCACCTGGCTTAATAATGAAGGTTGAACCATCTTTTACTTCAAATTCTAATGTACCAGATAGTGTAATAACATAGCGAGGAACGGGGTCCTGATGCCAATCATAAGAACCTCCGGAAGTTGTTTCCCTAAACGATAATTCTGAAACATTGATAGGTAAACTTTCTCTATCGCCTTGTGAGCTATCTTTAAATTCAATGACACCTTCTTCAAATAACGAATTGCCATCTTCTCCAGTCCATAAACGAACACAACGGATCATATTTTCAAACTCCTTTAATAATTTTATACTTAAAACTTGATAATTATTTAGTATAGATAATATTCTTACTACTTCCCCAAATTAGCATCATAATTAAGTATTTTTATTATTAAAAAAGTATAGCAGTAATTAAATTATATAATTGATTATTAGATCGAATATTCAATAGGTTGATTAAAAAAAACATAGTATTATTTACAAAGAATATTCCGATAATTTATTATATTTCTCCGTCGTTCTTAAATATCTTAGTTTTTTATTCAACCATTTTAACCCGTTACATAAATTGAGATTTTGCTACTCTGATGAAAAATTCTTTTTACTGAGACTCAAATCATCAATATTTTGAAACTGCGAATTCAGGAGTAAAAGAGGAAGATATCTGTTACCAAATGGTGAAATAACATCAATTATTACAATTATAAATCTAATTAAACGATAATTAATTCAATAATATTAAGTAGTTAAATTAATTTTAAAAAAATATAAAAACGACACTTAATAAAATAAGTGCCGCTAGATATTTGAGATTTTAATATAATAATTAGAACTCTTGGTTCAGTGCACGATAAGCAGCTCTTGCTGCAATCAGATCATCTTGTGTATCAACACCTACACCTGGAACTTCTAATGCTTTTGCAACATGGATTTTTTCGCCATACCACAACACACGCAGTTGCTCTAACATTTCAATAGATTCTAATGGGCTTGGTTCCCAAGTAATATATCGACGTATAAAGCCTGCACGATAAGCATAAATACCAATATGGCGTAGATAATGCTCACCAATTTCATCATGTGATAAATTAAAACGGTCTCTTTCCCAAGGAATGGTTGCACGAGAAAAATAAAGTGCGAAACCTTTTGCATCCATCACGACTTTCACCGCATTAGGGTTAAAAGCTTCTTTTGAGTCAACAATAGGCACCGCTAATGTTGCCATTCCTGCACCACAACTTGCTAGATTTTCAGCAACTTGAGTAATAATAGCGGGTGGAATAAGAGGCTCATCACCTTGTACGTTAACGATTATCTCATCATCTGCAAATTGATATTTTTCAATGACTTCAGCTAAACGTTCTGTACCTGAATGGTGATCTTCGCGAGTCATACACGCTTCCCCGCCCGCTTTTTCAACTGCTGCAACAACATCTAAATTATCAGTTGCAACAATGACACGGTTTGCACCAGAGCGTATAGCTTGTTCCATTACACGAACAATCATAGGTTTGCCATGAATATCCGCAAGGGGTTTACCCGGTAAACGAGTCGATGCATATCGACCAGGGATAATGACCGTGAACATGAAATTACTTTTCCTCTTCTAGTGACAATTCTCTTGCTTCATTCTCCAGAAGAACGGGGATATTGTCACGAACAGGATAAGCTAAATGATCAATTTTGCAGATAAGCTCTGAATTTTCTTTATCAAAGATAAGTTTGCCGTGGCAAACTGGACAAGCAATAATTTCGAGTAAGCGGTGATCCATTTTGTCCCTCTCAAGGGTTAATCATTTTATAGGGCAAAAGGATATCATAAGGAATGATCAGCGTTAATACTCAAAACCACTCGTTTAGTGATAATTCGAAAATAATTTTGGTTATTAATAAATTTATTATTTTCTCTTTTACTATAAGCAACAAAAAAGCCACATTACTGTGGCTTTTTATCGTTGAGTCTGCAACATCATTAATAAAGAATTACATTCAGCTTTTATTGATAATAATTTAACCTTTTTATTATCTTTATTGCATTCTAATTAACGAAATAACTCTTTTATATTACTTATTCAGCTCGCTGGTAAACTATTTCCGCTTACCTACCTAAAATAGGTATAAACGATAATTTAATCTCAATGCTAAACTACCGTTTTATCTACATCTTTAACAAGGCTAAGCCTTATTTAAAACCCGATAACATCAGCGGCTTCTAAACCTGCTGCGGTTCTGATAACAGAAAATTCAACGTCTTGACCTTCTGTTAATGCTTTGTTTTTTGTATTGGCAATCGCTTTTTTATTGACATAAACTTCTTGTTCAATATCTCTTGCAACAATAAGACCATAACCTTTGTTATTGTCGAACCATTTTACGCGACCCATTCTTAATTGTAATGTCATGATAGATAAACTCCTTTTGTTCTTCGTATAGTTTTTATTTTTCTATACTAATGCATCCTACTTTTTATTATGTCTTCTTATATAAAACCCCAATTAAATTCTGAACACATTAATTTAAGTAGTGCATTTTATTATTCAATATAAATGTTCAAAACCGTGATAGCTAAGCTTAATAAATATCATAAAACTCAATAAATATTTACAGTATCAATATGACAAGAAAATGACATGCTGATATTTATTGTACACTGATAAAAAAGATAATCGAATATAGCGATAATTAGTCACCATCAAAAATGGTTTTCATCATTCGTTGTGTATAAAATTCGATGCTATTCGCTACACAAAATATTAACCCTACATCCAAGATCCACAAACTCTCCACACAAAGCTTTTGAGTAGATAAAGTAATGACGAGTTAAATTGAACTACGACAAAAGCGATATGCAACTATAGGTAGGTAATCTTTTATGTAACACTATCCTGATTTCCACTATAAATATCATTGTTTCAGATCAGATACAAGTTTTTTTCGAGCCGTAAATTAAATTGCTGACTTGTTTTAGCACAGATTGACTATTTAATTCAGCGCTAACCGGTAAATACCACCAATTATCTTGCGCAAAATGCTGACATTTAACAGCGTCCTTTTCTGTCATAATAAGGGGTTCTAAATTAGGTGTTAAATCTTGTAATTCTTGGGCACTATAGTCACTATGATCACTAAATGCTTTTGTTGTGATTAACTCGACTCCTTTTTCATTTAAAGAGTTAAAAAATCGAGGTGGGTGACCAATTCCAGCAATAGCAACAGCCTTTTTAATTTGCTGAACTGGTTTCTTTTCTCCCGTTTTAAGATTCACAGCAATATCACCTTCCAGGGTCATGCTTATCTCGTTACCTTGACTTACCCCTCCATTAACGATAATTGCATCTACTGACTTTAAGCGTCTTGCACGCTCTCGCATAGGGCCTGCTGGTAACCACCAACCATTGCCAAACCGACGCAGACCATCAATAACAACGATTTCATAATCACGCTGTAGTGCATAATGCTGTAAACCATCATCAGTGATAATTACATCAAGTTCATGCTGTGCTAATAACGCTTTTACTGCATCTCGTCGATTAGGAGCAACTGCAACGGGAACACCTGTTCGATGATGAATCAATACAGGTTCATCACCTGCCATGGCAGGTGATGTCTTGGATGTCAAAAGTAATGGATAATGGTCTGATTTCCCGCCATAACCACGAGATACAACACCTGGCTTAAATCCCTGCTGTATTAATTGCTCAACAAGCCATATCACAATGGGTGTTTTGCCATTTCCACCCGCGGTTAAATTACCAACAATAACAACAGGAACAGGAGCTTTCCATGATGCTAACCACCCTTTCTGATATGCAAAACGCCTTAACAGCGTGATCACACCATACAACCATGAGAATGGAAGCAATAGGATATAAAGCCAAGATTTACCAGACCAAATCCGTTCAATCATTTGCCAAATTGCATCCTATGAAGTTGTGCATAGATACCTTTTTTCTCAATCAGATCAAGGTGTGCGCCACGTTCAATAATTTCACCATCTTCAATAACTAATATTTCATCCGCTTTTTCAATTGTTGATAAACGGTGAGCAATGACTAAAGAGGTTCTATTTCTCTGCAATTCATCAAGTGCTGACTGAATAGCTCGTTCTGATTCTGTATCTAGCGCCGATGTCGCTTCATCAAGAATAAGAATTGGTGAATCTCGTAATAACGCTCTTGCAATTGCAATACGCTGACGTTGTCCACCTGAAAGTAACACACCGTTTTCACCAATTTCAGTATCTAAGCCTTTATCCATTTTTTGGATAAAATCCATCGCATGTGCCATTTTCGCCGCTTTTTCAATATCTTCACGGGTATACTGATCTTCACAAGCATAGACGATATTGTTTGCCACAGTTTCATTAAAAAGATGCACATTTTGAGAAACCAGTGCAACTTGGTTACGTAAAGATTTCAATGTGTATTCACGAATATCATGACCATTAATCAATATCTCACCTTCATTAATGTCATAAAAACGAGTGAGCAGATTTGCAATCGTAGACTTACCTGACCCTGAACGCCCAACTAATGCAACAGTTTTCCCTGCTGGAATAGTAAATGATATGTTTTTCAGTGCTGGCGTATCTTTTGTGACATATTGGAAAGTTACATTACGAAACTCAATATCACCAGTTGGTTTTTTCAGTTCAAGCTTACCAGTGTCTTTTTCTTGCTCCATATCGAGAATAGCAAATAGTGTTTGACAAGCAGCCATACCACGCTGGAATTGAGCATTCACATTAGTCAGTGATTTCAACGGGCGCATTAATGCAACCATTGAGGAAAAGACAACAGTAATTGTACCCGCTGTTAATGTTTCCATAATGTCAGGGAAACTTGCTGCATACAGGACAAAAGCTAATGCAAAAGAAGCAATTAATTGAATAATAGGATCTGAAATTGACGATGCAACAACCATACGCATGCCTTGGCGACGAATATGATTACTCACATGATTAAAGCGCTTATTTTCAACTTCTTGACCATTAAAAATCAGTACTTCTTTATGTCCTTTTAGCATTTGTTCTGCGCTAGTTGTCACTTGCCCCATGCTATTTTGGATTCGTTTACTTATAGTTCTAAAACGAGTCGATACCAAACGGATAACAACTGCTACGATAGGCGCGATAACAATAAGGATCAGAGATAATTGCCAGCTATAGTAAAACATCAAGCCAAAGAGCCCGATAATGTAAGCACCTTCACGAACAACTGTAATTAATGCACCTGATGATGAAGAAGCAACTTGCTCTGAATCATATGTAATACGAGAAAGCAAAGTTCCTGTTGATTGCTGATCAAAAAAACTCACCGGCATTCCCATAATATGAGAAAACAGTCGGCGACGCATATTCATTACCACTTTCCCAGATACCCAAGAAAGGCAGTAACTTGAAATAAAGTTAGATATACCACGCAGAACTATCAGTCCAATAACAGCAATCGGCATCCATTTTAATACGTCATTACTTGCTTTACCAAAACCTTCATCAAGCAGTGGTTTTAATAAAGAAATCATAAATGCATCCACACCCGCATTGACGATTAATGCAATTGCTGCAGCGATCAAACCCGCTTTGAAAAGCCGAATCATCGGCCATAAGCGGCGGAATGTTTGCCACGTTGATAGGTCTATATCATTCATATATATTACCAAACTTTTAATAATTAGCCGGCCATTCTACTCGGGAAACGTCAAAACACCAAACCACTGATGATACCAGCGAGGTAAAATATCTCGTCTATAGGTAAATACATCAATATTATCTTGATTAAACTCGATCGAAATCTGCCCACTAATAGAGGTTGTTAGCCAATTAATCGCTTCTTTTTTATAACGAAGATGTACTTTATCAGAAGGTAAACGCCAAAGGCTATAACGAGCAGCAGAAACGAGTGCAAATTTGGGCGACACTGTTTGAATAAACGCCAATGTGGACGATGTTTGGCTACCATGATGAGGAACCTGTAAAACATCGGCTTTCAGTTGATCTTTTTTTACTCTTACCAATTGGGCTTCAGCTTCTTTCTCTATATCTCCTGTCAAAAGAATAGTGTGTTTACCATCACTTACATTGATCACACATGATTGATTATTTTTAGGTGAAAGAACTTTATTGGGTGGCCATAATGCATCAAATTGAAGTCCTTTCCACTGCCATGATTCATTGCTTAAGCAAGCTAAATGAGAAGGGTCGTCAAAACTACTACGAATACTTAAGTGAGGATAAGCTTTTATTAAATCTTTTATTCCCCCTGTATGATCGAGATGATCATGACTAATTATCAATGCCACTGGATTAAGCCGATGATATTTTAAATAAGGAATAATGACACTTTTTGCAATTGAACCACCACTTTTCCAACGTATTCCTGTGTCATAAATAATCGCTTCTCTGTCTTTTTCAAGAATAATAGCTAAACCATGGCCAACATCTAACATAGACATACGCCATTGATAACGTGAGAAAGTTGTGAATTCGCAATATAAAAGAATACCAACAGCGATAAGTAAAATAAAATGATGACGCCACCATGACATTTTTATAATTACAATAATACCAACACCTGAAAACCCCAATAAAAAAGGAACAGTGCCACTATATTGCCAATAAGGTAAAAATAAAGGAGCACACCAAAAAGCAAGATTAATAGAAAGATCAACCCAGTGCCAAATTATTGGTTGTAAAAATGAGAGAAAGGATGTCAATAATCCAAACATTATTAACGGTACAGTAATAAATGAAATAATAGGAACTGCCCATAAATTAACAATAAAACTAAAAAAATTAGCTCCACCAAATAAATAGAATTGAAAAGGTAATAAAATAATTAACAATCCAAATTGTAAGTGAATTAACCTTAAAATAAACCACCGTTTTTGATGATTATATTTGGCTTTTAATGGGTACATCCAATACCAAAAAATAATGGCAAATACAGCAGAAAATGAAAGCCAAAAACTGGCGGAAAGAATAGAAAGAGGCTCAAAAATCAAAATGAGTGCAGCACTCCAAAGTGCCCATTGCCAAGGTAAAAATAATCGGCTCCCCCAATGTAACATCACCCAAACGGTTAATCCTATAACAGCTCTTGTTGCCGGTATTCCCCAACCTGATAATGCAGCATAGAAAACACCACATAGCCAAGCCATAACTAATGGAAACTGTGGATTAATCCATCTGATAGGGAAAAGAAATTGAATACCTCTTGCAATACCCCAACCAGCAAAGGCAGCTAAACCTATATGCAAACCCGATATCACAATTAAATGAGCGACCCCTGTTTTCATATAGAGATCTTTTTTCTCTGGTTCAATATATCGTTTATCACCTAAGACTAAAGCAATAATTTCACCTTTATTTTTTGTTGTTTGCCAATAAGCTGAGATTGTCTCAATAAGTTGAGTACGCAGTGATATATCATCTCGAATAAACTTCGCTGACATCACTTTACCAGTTAATGTTTCTTTCATAGAAACAGCATATTTTTGGTTATCAAATCCACCTTCATTTAAATAGCTATGCACAGCTCTGAATTGAATTTTAAACTTCCAATGTTGCCCTACCGCTATATTTTTAGGCGGATTTCGCCAATACACGTTAGCATAAATAGATGATGAAAAGAGTGTTTTTTTCGTCATAGGTATTTTGATAACAATATTACCATCTGTTAATTGGCGATACTCTATCACTTTGGTTTCGATTGTTGCCACATTATCAGCAAATTGTTCCGTTCTCGCCATTAAGGATGACGCAGCCATATTTGAATAAACCCAAAAAAATAGAAATATTGCTAAAAATCGGAATAAAGCAAAAGGGACAAGTAATAGAAATAGTGCAACAAGAATAATAATGTAATAAATAGTCTGGCTAAAAAGTGAATGTTGAATTAATAACGGTAAGCAGCCTAATATCATCGCCAAAGCAATATTATCTAAAGTTAACGTTGTGAAATAGAGTTTTTGCAAATAGATTGAATGAAAGCACCTCCGTTTTATTGAAGCCACCTCTAAACCCAAAAAACTTATCATTCGATTCAATAAAATCATTTCCAGCATCCTTACTTTCAATCATTCTTTAAATATCATGATATTACCATTTGATTAAAGAAAGGATTTTAGGCTATTTTTTAGTAATGCTTTATAAAAAGAAAAAGCTCCCTTGTTACATACAATAAATTTTGAGAAGAAACTCATAAAAAGTAAAACAACTAAGTGATATCGATAATTAAGTAGAGAAATTAAAACTGAAATAAAATACAGTAATAGAAAAGAAAGATGCGAGTAAGATAAAGTAAATAGAACGAATCGATTAATTCAGGATTAGAAATAGAAGAAGATTAGGGAGTAAAAAAACACACTAAAAGCTATAATAATTACTAATAAAAAACGGCACCTAAGCGCCGTTTTGAGAAAGTTAACTAACATCGTGCCATTTCGACAGGAGTTATTATTCCGTATAAATATTTACACGGTCACGTAACTCTTTACCTGGCTTAAAGTGTGGAACGTATTTGCCTTCCAGATCTACTTTATCACCAGTCTTCGGGTTACGACCCGTACGCGGCGCACGGTAGTGTAGAGAAAAACTGCCGAATCCGCGGACTTCGATACGCTCACCATCAGCTAAAGTATCAGCCATATGATCAAGCATTTCTTTTACAGCTTCTTCAACCGTCTTAGCCGAAAGATGAGATTGTAGGCCTGCAAGTCTTTCGATTAACTCAGACTTGGTCATATTACCTCCCTAAACTACCGATAAATAGGCAACGATTAACGTTGCCTCGTTAATAACTTAAATTATTCGCCTTTAGCTGCTTTGAAAGCTTCAGCCATAGCGTTGTTTGAAAAACCAACTTCTTCTTTATTGTTTACAGAAGCGATAGCATCTTTCTCGTCTGCTTCGTCTTTAGCACGAACAGATAAGTTGATAACGCGGTTTTTACGGTCAACGCCAGTGTATTTAGCTTCTACAGCTTCGCCAATATTCAGAACCAGAGTTGCATCTTCAACGCGGTCACGTGAAGCTTCTGAAGCACGCAGGTAACCTTCAACACCGTCAGCTAATTCTACAGTTGCGCCTTTAGCGTCAACAGCAGTTACTTTACCAGAAACAATAGCACCTTTTTTGTGAGCAGACAGGTAATTATTGAATGGATCTTCTGATAATTGTTTAACGCCCAGTGAGATACGCTCACGCTCAGCATCAACTTGCAGAACTACAGCAGCGATTTCGTCGCCTTTTTTGTATTCACGAACAGCTTCTTCACCTGCAACATTCCAAGAAATGTCAGATAAATGAACCAGACCGTCAATACCGCCGTCTAAACCGATGAAGATACCGAAGTCAGTGATAGACTTGATTTTACCTTCAACACGGTCATTCTTGTTATGAGTTTCTGCGAACTGCTGCCATGGGTTAGATTTACACTGTTTTAGACCCAGTGAAATACGACGACGTTCTTCATCGATGTCAAGAACCATAACTTCAACAACATCACCAACATTAACAACTTTAGATGGGTGAATGTTTTTGTTAGTCCAATCCATTTCAGAAACGTGTACCAGACCTTCAACGCCTTCTTCGATTTCTACGAAGCAACCGTAATCAGTCAGGTTAGTTACACGACCAGTCAGTTTAGTACCTTCTGGATAACGTTTAGCGATAGCTACCCATGGATCTTCGCCCAGTTGTTTCAGACCTAATGATACGCGAGTACGTTCACGGTCGAATTTCAGGACTTTAACAGTGATTTCGTCGCCAACATTGACAATTTCGCTTGGGTGTTTAACACGTTTCCAAGCCATATCAGTGATGTGCAGTAAACCGTCAACACCGCCCAGATCAACGAATGCACCGTAGTCAGTAAGGTTCTTAACGATACCTTTAACTTCCATGCCTTCTTGCAGGTTTTCTAATAACTGATCGCGTTCTGCGCTGTTTTCAGATTCGATAACCGCACGACGAGACACAACAACGTTGTTACGTTTTTGGTCTAATTTGATGACTTTGAACTCAAGCTCTTTGTTTTCCAGATGAGTTGTATCGCGAACTGGGCGAACGTCTACCAGTGAACCTGGTAAGAACGCACGAATGCCGTTCAGTTCAACAGTGAAACCACCTTTAACTTTACCGTTGATGATACCAACAACAGTTTCGTTTTCTTCGTAAGCTTTTTCCAGCATCAGCCACGCTTCGTGACGTTTAGCTTTTTCACGAGACAGAACGGTTTCACCGAAGCCATCTTCAACCGCGTCCAGAGCAACATCAATTTCGTCGCCCACTTGGATTTCTAATTCGCCTTGAGCGTTTTTAAATTGTTCTACAGGAATAGCAGATTCTGATTTCAGACCTGCATCAACCAGAACAACGTCTTTATCGATAGCAACTACAACGCCACGAACGATAGCGCCAGGACGAGTTTCGATTGTTTTTAGGGATTCTTCAAAGAGTTGAGCAAAAGATTCTGTCATGTTAATGATCTTCAAGTAAATTTAATTAACGTCCATTTAGCATCCGGCCGAATGGGGTTGTTTCACATACCTCGTTACATCCTTTGTGACAAGGTCATCGGGCATTGTTGTGTTTTCATTAACACGTCAACCCGATTTTGATAATTACCTAGTATAAACGAAATAAAAATTAATTACGCTGATAATTACAGATTTTTTTTAGCATAAGTTAACGATTTTTCAATAACTTCGTCGATAGACAAACTTGTAGAATCGAGAATTAATGCATCTTTCGCTGCAACAAGTGGCGCAACTGCGCGATTCCGATCACGGTGATCGCGTTCTTTTATCTCGGATAAAAGGCGTTCAAAGTTAACATTAAAGCCTTTTTCCTGCAACTGTAACATGCGACGACGTGCTCGTTCCTCTGCGCTAGCTTCAAGAAAAATTTTCACTTGAGCATCAGGGAAAACTATCGTTCCCATATCTCGCCCATCGGCAATAAGACCAGGTTCTGTACGAAATGCTCGCTGACGACGCAATAATGCTTCTCTTACACGAGGAAACGTTGCTGCTTGTGAGGCCGTGTTCCCAACTGTTTCAGTACGAATTTCATTCGACACGTCTTCACCTTCGAGAATAACACTTAAACCCTTCTCACTAGGAACAAAACGTACATCTAAATTTGCTGCTAGAGGTACTAATGCATCTTCAGAAGTAATATCAACATGGTGGTGTAAAGCAGCTAATGCCAACACTCGATAAATAGCACCAGAGTCAAGTAAGTGCCAGCCAAATGCTTTTGCTAATGCTTGGCATAATGTTCCTTTACCTGCTCCGCTAGGCCCATCAACAGTTATAACAGGGACGATAACCGCCATGAGTTTCTCCTTTTCATGGGCACTGTGTTTCTGTGTTTAATGCTTTTATTGCATTGATATAATAGACATTGTATTCAAACAGAGAAAAACAGTATTAATGTATACGCGACATTATACGCATACAATGTATAGGAAGAAACAAGCAGATAAGCGCTAAAGTGTCTTATTTAATATTATTTTTTCGAGATAGTGAGTTTTTTAGAAAAATTAGTTTAATTACAATAAAAATCGGCCATATTATTCTTTAAAAAATCCAATACGGCCGATTTAACTGATTTAATTTTAACTCATTTTAATTAATGATTTTCACATTAATTATTACAATGAGAAAGTGTTTCTAACTTCTCAAAATAATCAGGAAAGGTTTTTGCGGTACATCCCGGATCAAGAATGGTGATTGGCGTATCTGAAAGTGCCACCAGCGAAAAACACATCGCAATGCGGTGATCATTATAAGTTTCGATATCCGCAGTTGTTAACTGTTTTGGTGGTATTACTTTTAAGTAGTCGTGCCCTTCTTCGACAATCGCACCCACTTTTTGTAACTCTGCTGCCATTGCTGCTAATCGATCAGTTTCTTTTACGCGCCAATTATAAATATTGCGGATAACGGTTTCACCTTCAGCAAAAAGTGCCGTGGTAGCAATGGTCATTGCTGCATCAGGGATAGTGTTCATATCCATATCAATGCCTTTTAATATTCCACGTTCACACTCAATATAGTCATCCCCCCAACGCACTTTCGCCCCCATTTTTTCAAGTACAGAAGCAAAATGAATGTCCCCTTGTAAGCTATTTTTACCGATACCTGTAACGCGTACAGTACCACCTTTAATGGCAGCAGCAGCTAAAAAATAAGAAGCAGATGAAGCATCACCTTCTACAAGGTATTTTTCTGGAGATTGATATTGCTGACCACCTTTTATAACAAAGCGTTGGTAGTCTTGGTTTTCAATTTTCCCACCAAAAGTATTGATTAACGCTAAGGTAATATCGATATACGGTTTAGATACTAACTCACCTTTAATTGTAATCGTTGTATCTTGCTCAGCTAATGGAGCGGTCATTAATAAGGCGGTCAAAAATTGGCTTGAAACACTGCCATCGACTTCTACATTTCCACCTTTAAAACCGCCACGTAAACGAATAGGTGGATAGTCCGTTTGTTCAAGATAATCGATACTCGCGCCACCTTGGCGTAAAGCGTCAACTAAATGCCCAATTGGACGTTCTTTCATTCGTGGTTCACCCGTCAATATAATATCATGCGAGCCTAAACTTAATGCGGCTGCCAATGGACGCATTGCTGTACCTGCATTACCTAAAAAAAGCTCTAATGGTGAATGTGTGTTAAATTCCCCTCCTAGCCCTTCAATATCACATACCGTATTGTTATTTGATAATTGATACTGCACACCTAATGTTTTTAATGCATTTAGCATATGACGAATATCATCACTATCCAATAGGTTAGTTAAACGTGTATTACCTTTAGCTAAAGCGGCTAATAATAACGCACGATTAGAGACACTTTTTGAACCTGGTAAATTAATAGTGCCTTCAATATGAGCAATAGGCTGTAATGTTAACGATTCCATAAACAGGTAAGAACTCCGATAAACAAATAAAATATGATGGGATGGGATGCTGTTTAATCAAAAAAATAAGAAAACGACTTAGGTACTTATTATTTTTATTTATTTTTTAGTACAGGGATAATTTGATTGTCATTATCAACATCTTTGGATAAAAGGAAACCCACTTTCACATAGGTTTCCTAAACATATAATGTATGAATTATGCGTGGCGACGTTCAAAATCAGCCATAAAATCAACTAATGCTTGAACACCAGCTAATGGCATTGCGTTATAAATTGATGCACGCATACCTCCCGATACACGGTGGCCTTTTAATGCGACTAACCCTTGAGCTTCAGCCTCTTTTAAGAAGACTGAATCTAATTCAGGGGAAGACATTTGGAAAGGTACATTCATTAGTGAACGATTTTCTGTAGCAATACGATTGATATAGAAATCACTATTATCAATTGCGCTATAAAGAAGCGTCGCTTTTTCATAGTTACGTTTTGCCATTTCTTGCAAACCACCTTGCTCTTTTAGCCATTTAAAGACCATGCCTGATAAATACCAAGCAAAGGTAGGTGGTGTATTAAACATGGAATCATTTTCAGCAAGCACTGTGTAATCAAACACAGAAGGTGTTTCTTTACGCGCTTTACCTAATAGATCTTCACGAATAATAACGATGGTTAGACCCGCAGGGCCAATATTTTTTTGTGCACCTGCATAGATAACACCAAAACGGCTAACATCTATTGGTTGAGATAAAATAGAAGATGAATAGTCAGCAATAACAATTTTGCTGTCATCAAAATCTGGCTCTTCATGAATGGCAATACCATCAATAGTTTCATTTGGGCAATAATGTACATAAGCAGCATCGGTACTTAATTGCCACTCTTTCATTGGTTTAACACCAATTTTGCCATCAACTTCTGTTTTAATTTTAATGATATTTGGCGAACAATATTTTTCAGCTTCTTCGGCTGCACTTTTAGCCCAGTAACCACCATCAATATAATCAGCGCTTGCTTTATCACCCAATAAATTGAGAGGTAAAGCAGCAAAATGGCCTCGAGCGCCACCGTGACAAAAAAGAATTTTGTAGTTTTCTGGCACATTGAGAAGATCGCGAAGATCTTGTTCTGCCTGATGAGCAACTTCAAGAAACTCTTTACTGCGGTGACTAATCTCCATAACCGAACGCCCAAGTTCATGCCAGTTGCATAATTCTAATTCTGCACGACGAAGAACTTCTGCCGGTAACATAGCCGGACCTGCACTAAAGTTATATACCTGACTCATTCAAATTCACCCTATCTGAATATGTTTTTACAAAATGACCTTTATCGGTTGTATCATTCCCGTTAAATTGGCGCAATGATTATTGTGAACTAACGCATAATATGCAGAACATAAAAATGATGGTTAGGAGTGTTTTATGTCGGGGAGTGTAAATAAAAAAGAAGAAGCGAGCTGGGGAATGCTTCTTCATGGAAAAAATAGTCTAAAATCGCTTGCTTTAGCAGGAGGCGTCGCATTACACGCAATTAATGTCTATATTACGATCACAACGCTACCTTCAATTGTGCGTGATATTGGTGGGCTTAACTTATACGCATGGAACACCACCGTTTTTATTCTGGCTTCAATTCTCTCTTCTGCATTAACTTCACGATTATTGAGTGTATTTGCACCTCGCAATAGTTATCTTTTTGCCACAATTTGCTTTTTAACAGGTTCTGTTATTTGTGCGACAGCACCTTCAATGCAAATATTGCTTTTAGGGCGATTTATTCAAGGGGCTGGTGGAGGAATGTTGCTAGCACTTGCTTACTCTTTAGTTCGAGTCATGTTTCCTCAACCACTTTGGTCTAGAGCTATGGCATTAATGTCTAGCATGTGGGGGATATCGACACTATTAGGCCCTGCACTAGGTGGAATATTTGCTGAATATGATGTTTGGCGTGGCGCATTTTGGTCTATTTTATTTGTTGGTATTCCTTACGCTATTTTATTATTTACTATTCTTCCTACCGAAAATAATGCCGATAATATCGTTGCAAAAAACCCATTACCTTACCAACAGCTTATTTTATTAATGCTTGCTGTATTATCTATTTCTATTGGTAGTCTTTATAACGTTATTTTATATAACACCTTATCTTTTGTATTTGCTTTTATCTTTATTCTACTGTTAGTCAATATTGATAAAAAATCAAATGATGGCTTATTTCCTAAAGGAACCTTTTCTTTTTCTGCACCGTTAGCACCAATATATCTCACCATGGCTTTATTAGGAATTAGTGTACAAACAGAAGTCTTTGTACCCTATTTTTTACAAATTATCCATAATATTACCCCGCTACTTTCAGGTTATTTAGCAGCATTGGTTGGTGCTGGTTGGTCTTTCTCTGCCATTATATCTTCATCAAGTAAACAATCTACTGCTCAGAGATTAATGCGTTTTGGCCCAATAATTAATTTTGTGGCTATTGTGATCCTTGGTTTATTTATTTCTAATATTCTAACAATACCTTATGGGCAAATTATTATTATTTGTATCGCTCTCTTTTTTACAGGTGCCGGAATTGGTATGGCATGGCCTCACTATTTAACCCGCGTTTTACACGTTTCTCAGGGACAAGAAGCTCAAAAAGCGGCAACTTCAATTACCACTATACAACTTTTTTCAACCGCCGTAGGTGCTGCCATTTCAGGCACTATTGTGAATATGGCTGGATTAACCGAACCGGGGGGGATTGCTGGGGCACAAAATGCCGCTCATTGGTTATTTATTGTCTTTTCTGTTACTCCACTTATTGCATTTATTACTGCAAAAATAATTATTTTAAATATAAGAAAAAGTTAATACCTAAGATGTTTATTAAAAATAGTCTTTTCATTAGTTATAAATAAACGCCTTTTAAGGCTTACTATCTTTATTTATTTTATCAACATCGATAAATTAGCCCTGAACAATAGATAAGGGTAAAAATATGAAATTAAGAAATGCAATAATAATAGGAATAATATGCGCACCATCAATGTGCCAGGCAGCAATACAACCAAACTATGAGCATGATAAGCATTATGCTGCTCAGATTTTTATTAATAAAGATTCTTCAACAACAATTAAACCAAATGAAGCTAATCTCAATCAAGCAGAAATATTAATTGCACCGAAAAACGCCAAAGGTGTTTCTTATAATAAATATGATGAATTCCATGTAACGAAAGACGGAGTTATCTTAAATAATAACGGGGTTGCCGCTGACTTTATTATTAACGAAGTGATTAATGGGACAACATCATTATTAGATGGAAACATTGGTATAACTGGGAAGGCTGCTCATGTTGTTATTGCTAATCCCAATGGGATTGAGTGTAATAATTGTAGTTTTTCTAATACATTATCTGAAACACTGGCAACCGGAAGGCCCATTATCCATGATGATGAATTAGTCGGTTACCGCATAGAAAGATCCATCTCTGCCTTAGACTATAGAGCTTTTGGTGGTAAATCAATTAATCATATAGGTAAAATAGTATTCAGAAATGAAAATAACCGTCATCCTGATAATTCCTTTAATAATATTAATATCATCTCTAATAACATTAATTTAGAAAAAGGATTTATATCTTCTAAAGGAGATATAAATATTTATTCAGGGGAAAGAAAAGTAATGATAAAAAAAGATGTTAATATTTTAGAAAATGGTATGCGTACAAGAGAGCTTAGATATTATTTGCCCAATAAGATCATATTAGGTGATAAGAATAGTGATCCTAAAAAACAAGGCTTGACTTCTTATAAAAATATCATTATCAATGCCTCTGATACGACTATTGATAATTATGGTTCTTTAGAAAGTACTAATAGTAGTAGAAAAGCAATTCAACTGAATTTAAACAAAACAACATTTAATAATCATGGATATATTCTAGCCAAGGGCGGATATTTAAATATCAAAAATCATTCTTTCTTTAATAATTTGGCTAATGGGACTATTGGAATGCAATATTGGCTTAGTCTTAACAATGCTGATAGCAAATATAGCAGTATATATATAGGGAATGTACCTAAAAATACTGTTTTCCCAATGAATAACTTAACATTAAATATTAGTGAGGATAGTCAGCTAGTAAATGATGGTACCATCAAGGCTTACCGATTATATACTCAAAATAAAAAAATGAATAATATTCAAAATAATAGACAAGATATCAATCTTTATACTAAATTACTCAAAATAAAATAATACTTAATAAAGAAAATCATCCGTTATTAATTGACGGATGATTTTCTGGTTTAACGTTAAAAACTAAAAAATCTAACTAACATTAATATCTTTCAAAGTTTTCTTGGATCTTCGCTGGATCTTGTGTTTCTGTCAAAGATAACTGCAATAACACTCTCGCTTTTTGTGGGTTTAAGCGCTCTGATGCAACAAAACCATATTTTGCATCATCCACTTCACCATTTTGTGTAGTAAAACCAACTGGTACACGACTTGCACGAACAACAACGACACCTTTTTTAGCGCCATCGGCTAAAGTGTCAAAAATATCAGTATATAAATTACCATTGCCCACACCGGCACTGACAATACCTTTGTAGCCGTTATCAATAAAGGCTTTTGCTGGTAAATTAGAGGCATTTGAGTAGTTATAAACAATACCCACTTTTGGTAATTCAGTCAGTTTACTGACATCAAATGCAGGCTTATCTGCACGAGGTAATGCTGCTGTATAATAATGAACCTTACCATTATGCACATAGCCTTGAGCACCTGCGTTGATAGGCTGGAACGCTTGTACTTCAGTTGTGTTCATTTTTACAACATCTTTACCACTGATAACCGCATTATTCATGGTCACTAACACACCGCGATTTTCAGAAGCTTTATCACTTGCAATCACAACCGCATTAAAAAGATTTAAAGGGCCTTCAGCACCTAATGCCGTTGCAGGGCGCATTGCCCCTACCATAACAACTGGTTTTTTGCATGCTGTGGTTAAATCAAGGAAATAGGCTGTTTCTTCCATGGTGTCTGTACCATGAGTGATCACAAAGCCGTCCGTTTTATCACAATCTGCATTAATTTTATCAGCCAGCTTGAGCCACACTTGGTCATTCATATCTTGAGAGCCAATATTCACGACTTGCTCGCCTTTTAAATTAGCAATTTTTTTAGCCTCAGGTACTGCATTAATCAATGTATCAATACCTAATTTGCCTGCTGTATAGCTTGATGTCGTTGCTGAATCACCACCACCAGCAATTGTGCCACCTGTCGCTAAAATGGTGACATTAGGTAAGGCAAAAGCAGAACCACTGATTACAGCTAACAGGCTAGCGAGCAATGTTTTTTTCATCATCGAACTGATCCCTTATGAATTTATAAATAAATCCAATTATGATGATTTAAAATTATTAATTCCGTGATAAATTGAACGAATTTATTAAAAAAATTCATATATCAAATAATTTGTAAGTGAAGAATATAGTTAGCAATTGGTAAATGAGAGAAATAATTAGTGCATTACAGGGGATTTCAGTATTATGTGCCCCTAACTATCACCAGCAAAATATTGATGAAACCTGCCATGTCACAAACATTTATTCCTGGCAAAGATGCCGCTCTGGAAGATTCTATCGCTCGCTTCCAACAAAAATTAACCGACTTAGGATTTAACATTGAAGAAGCTTCATGGTTAAACCCTGTTCCTAACGTTTGGTCCGTTCATATTCGCGATAAAGATTGCCCTTTATGTTTTACTAACGGTAAAGGTGCCAGCAAAAAAGCAGCCTTAGCCTCCGCACTAGGTGAATATTTCGAACGTCTCTCCACAAATTATTTTTTCTCTGATTTCTGGCTAGGTACTGATATTGCAGAAGGTGAATTTGTTCACTACCCAAGTGAAAAATGGTTCCCACTAGCAGAAGATGATTCTGTTCCTGCTGGCTTATTAGATGAGCGTTTACGCAAATTTTATGATCCTGAAGGTGAGTTATGTGGTAGTGAGTTAGTTGATTTACAATCAAGTAATCATGATCGCGGGATTTGCGCCCTTCCATTCATACGCCAATCTGATGAAAAGCCTGTTTATATTCCTGTAAACATTATTGCTAACTTATATGCCTCTAATGGTATGTCCGCAGGAAATACAAAAAATGAAGCCCGAGTTCAAGGGCTTTCTGAAGTTTTTGAACGTTATGTAAAAAATCGCATTATCACTGAAAGAATTAGCTTACCTGAAATTCCGAAAGAAGTTTTAACTCGCTATCCTGCTGTTATTGAGGCGATTGAAACATTAGAGCAAGAAGGTTTTCCAATCTTTAGCTTTGATGCATCTTTAGGAGGTCAATTCCCTGTTATTTGTGTCGTGTTATTCAACCCACAAAATGGCACTTGTTTTGCATCTTTTGGTGCTCACCCTGATTTTGGTGTGGCTTTAGAACGTACAGTCACTGAATTATTGCAAGGGCGTAGCCTTAAAGATCTCGATGTCTTTAATCCACCAAGCTTTGATGATGAAGAAGTCGGTGATCATACTAACCTTGAAACACACTTTATTGATTCAAGTGGTTTAATTAGTTGGGATCTATTTAAGAAAGATGCCGATTATGCATTTGTTGATTGGAACTTCAGTGGGACAACAGAAGAAGAGTTTCACATCTTAATGTCACTTTGCCAGCAGTGCGATGCAGAAGTCTATATTATGGACTACTCACACCTAGGTGTTTACGCTTGCCGTATTTTAGTACCCGGTTTATCAGATATTTATCCCGCTGAAGATTTACAATTAGCCAATAACATTATGGGCGTACATTGGCGAGACACTATTCTTTCTCTACCAACGAGCCAGGGCACTCAAGAAGAGTATCTTTCTCTTATTGGTCAATTTGATGAAGATGGTTTAGACGACTTTACACGCATCAGAGAGATGATTGGTATTGCTCCAGGCAAAGATAATGGTTGGAGCCATTTACGTGTAGGCGAATTAAAATCAATGTTAGCGCTTGCGGGTGGTGATCTTGATCAAGCGCTCGTTTGGGTTGAATGGACTCAAGATTTCAACGCTTCTTTATTTACGCCAGAACGCCAAAATTATTATCGTTGCTTACACAATCTCTTATTATTACAACAAGAGACTGAACGTGAACCAGAACAATATATGCACGCGTTTTCTCGTATGTATGGCGAAAAAACATTACAGGCAGCCTTAAACGCAATACAAGGTAAACAAGCATTTTACGGATTACAAACGATTGATCCTGATTTAGCTAATTTACCTATTCATCAGTCATTACTTGTGGCCTATGAGAAATTACAGAAAGCAAAACGTCAATCGATTAAATAAACCTATTTTGCTTAAGGTTATTTATCAAATAATAACTAATTTTAACTGAATAATAAGCGCGTATTTAAATTGAAACACTCTATTGAAAAGTAGAGTGTTTTATTTCGCTAAAAATAAAATATTGACAGATTTGTCAATATGACAAATTTGCCACCTGACAAAATTGTCAAAATATGGCAAAAGTGACGATTTTAGGCATTTAATATGACACCAAAAACATATATTGAACTTTTACGCTAATAATATTACATAAATCCAGTTTAAATTGCTATTTGTTTAACCAGATCTCAAAAATTAAAAAACCTTATTTTTATAATGGGTATATGTCTGGAGTAATCTTTAAAGATTAACCACAAATAAAGTAATGTTTATATTTATTATAAAAGTAAATAAGGCGTTAAATTTGATTTTTAACTCTTAACATACGGGGTTTAAATAATACTTTATATTTACTTTTTACTTTATTTATCCAGCTAGTCTAAAATTTTTTGATAATTTTTAAAAAATTTTTTCATTTTATTAATCAAATAGTTATAGCAAAAATAACGGGTTTTTACGCACTGAAAACGGGGTTCTAATGAGCGACCATGATCCATATCAATTTTAGAAGTAAGCCCCTTTGCTACTATTATTGCGTGCTATAATTATTCCAACATATAAGAGAGTGTTAGTATGAAAGCTGACAGCCCTTTTAATTTATTATCACCTGCTGATATGGCAAAAGTTGCCGATGATGCATGTTGTTATAAAGCAAATAAACATATTCCAACGACTTACTTATCTGCATTTACTGCGGGAATGTTTATATCAATTGCTTTTGTTTTTTATATTACTGCTACTACAGGTACCGCATCTGTTCCTTTTGGGCTGGCTAAATTAGTCGGTGGGATCTGCTTCTCTCTGGGGTTAATGCTCGTTGTCGTTTGTGGCGCGGACTTATTCACCTCAACTGTTCTTACTATTATTCCTAAAGCAACTGGACGTATATCTTGGGGCAAAATGTTTGCTAACTGGATAAATGTCTATCTTGGTAACTTTATTGGCGCACTCTTTTTTGTCGCCTTAATGTGGTTTGCTGGTCAGCATATGGCAGCAAATGGGCTTTGGGGGTTGAATGTTTTACAAACTGCACAGCATAAACTTGAGCACACGTTTATTGAAGCTGTTTGTTTAGGCATTCTAGCTAACTTAATGGTTTGTCTTGCAGTATGGATGAGCTATGCAGGTCGTTCGCTGATTGACAAGCTTTTTGCACTTATTTTACCTATCGGTATGTTCGTTGCTAGTGGTTTTGAGCACAGTATCGCTAACATGTTCCTTATTCCTTTAGGTATTGTTATTAAAGATTTTGCACCTGCAGAATTCTGGACTAAAGTAGGTGCATCACCCGAACAATTTTCAAATTTAACTGTATCAAATTTTCTCTCTGATAATTTATTGCCTGTCACTATCGGTAACATTATTGGCGGGGCAGTCCTAGTCGGTCTGGTATACTGGTTAATGCATCTGCGCGGTGACAAACATTAATCCGTGCAGGTATGACTGATTTCTTAAGTTCCATTGTAAAAAGGTAGAAGTATCATGTCTGATTTAAATGAAAAATTTGCTGAAGCATGGAAAGGTTTTTCTGAAGGTGAATGGCAGAACGCCGTTAACGTTCGTGACTTTATTCAAAAAAACTATACTCCATATGAAGGCGACGAATCTTTCCTAGCAGGTTCCACTAAAGCAACTGATACACTTTGGGAACAAGTTATGGAAGGCATCAAAATCGAAAACCGCACACATGCGCCAGTTGATTTTGATACTTCTGTTGCTTCAACTATCACATCTCACGATGCAGGTTACATCGCTAAAGATTTAGAACAAATCGTAGGTTTACAAACTGATGCACCTCTGAAACGTGCAATCATCCCATTCGGTGGTATCCGTATGGTTGAAAGTTCTTGCCACGCGTATAACCGTGAGCTAGATCCAGAACTGAAAAAAATCTTTACTGATTACCGTAAAACTCACAACCAAGGCGTTTTCGATGTTTATACTCCAGACATCCTGAAATGCCGTAAATCTGGTATCTTAACAGGTTTACCAGATGCATATGGCCGTGGTCGTATCATCGGTGACTACCGTCGTGTTGCACTGTACGGTATTGAGTTCCTGCGTAAAGATAAATTTGCCCAATTCACCTCTTTACAAGAAAGAATGGAAAAAGGCGAAGATCTGGAAATGACTATCCAACTGCGTGAAGAAATCGCAGAGCAGCACGCTGCTTTAGGTCAAATCCAAGAAATGGCTGCGAAATACGGTTACGATATTTCTCGCCCTGCTCAAAACGCGAAAGAAGCAGTACAATGGACTTACTTCGGTTACTTAGCCGCTGTTAAATCTCAAAACGGTGCTGCAATGTCATTTGGTCGTGTATCTACATTCTTAGATATCTACATCCAACGTGATATTGAAGCGGGTTTACTGACAGAAGAACAAGCTCAGGAATTAATTGACCACTTAGTCATGAAATTACGTATGGTTCGTTTCTTACGTACTCCTGAATATGATGAGCTGTTCTCTGGTGACCCAATCTGGGCAACAGAATCTTTAGCTGGTATGGGCTTAGATGGCCGTACTCTGGTAACTAAGAATACTTTCCGTTTCTTAAATACCCTGTACACAATGGGTCCATCTCCAGAACCAAACATGACCATCCTGTGGTCTGAACAACTGCCTATCAACTTCAAAAAATACGCGGCGAAAGTCTCTATCGATACGTCATCAATCCAGTATGAAAATGATGACTTAATGCGTCCTGACTTCAACAGTGATGACTATGCTATCGCTTGTTGTGTTAGCCCAATGGTTGTGGGTAAACAAATGCAGTTCTTCGGTGCTCGTGCAAACTTAGCGAAAACCTTACTGTATACCATCAACGGTGGTGTTGATGAAAAACTGAAAATCCAAGTAGGTCCAAAACATGCACCAATCATGGATGAAGTCTTAGACTTCGATACTGTGATGAATCAAATGGATCACTTTATGGATTGGTTAGCAACTCAGTATGTAACTGCACTGAACGTTATCCACTACATGCACGATAAATACAGCTATGAAGCAGCTCTGATGGCACTTCATGATCGTGATGTTTATCGTACAATGGCATGTGGTATCGCAGGCCTATCTGTTGCTGCTGACTCACTGTCTGCAATCAAATATGCGAAAGTTTCTCCAGTCCGTGATGAAAACGGCTTAGCGGTTGACTTCAAAATTGATGGCGAATATCCACAATTCGGTAACAACGATTCTCGTGTAGATGACATCGCTTGTGACTTAGTTGAACGTTTCATGAAAAAAATTCAGAAACTGCGTACATACCGTAATGCGGTACCTACACAGTCTATTCTGACAATTACTTCAAACGTTGTTTATGGTAAGAAAACAGGTAATACCCCAGACGGTCGTCGTGCAGGCGCACCATTCGGACCAGGTGCTAACCCAATGCACGGTCGTGACCAAAAAGGTGCGGTAGCTTCTCTGACTTCTGTTGCGAAACTACCATTTGCTTATGCGAAAGATGGTATTTCTTACACCTTCTCAATCGTACCTAATGCATTAGGTAAAGATGATGATGTTCGTAAAGCGAACCTTGCAGGTCTGATGGATGGTTATTTCCACCACGAAGCCGGCATTGAAGGTGGTCAGCATCTGAACGTTAACGTCATGAACCGTGAAATGCTGTTAGAAGCAATGGAAGATCCTGAGAAATATCCTCAGTTAACTATCCGTGTTTCTGGTTATGCAGTTCGCTTTAACTCACTGACTAAAGAGCAACAGCAAGACGTTATCACCCGTACATTCACACAAACAATGTAATAAAGATAACTATATGCATTTATTTACTGAGAAAGTAAATAAAATCGCTTAGAATAAAGGCCCCTACTTTGGGGCCTTTTTATCTAGACAGTTTTGGAGTAACCCTGTTATGTCCGTACTTGGTCGTATCCACTCATTTGAATCCTGCGGTACTGTTGACGGTCCCGGAATACGTTTCATTGTTTTCTTTCAAGGATGCTTAATGAGATGCCTCTATTGTCACAACCGTGACACATGGGATACTCATGGTGGGCAAATCGTCACAGTTGATGAACTAATGAAAGAGGCAGTTACCTACCGTCATTTTATGAATGCTTCTGGCGGCGGTGTTACTGCTTCTGGTGGCGAAGCGATTTTGCAAGCAGAGTTTGTGCGCGATTGGTTCCGCGCATGTCAAAAAGAAAATATCCATACTTGCTTAGATACTAACGGCTTTGTTCGTCGTTATGATCCCGTTATTGATGAATTAATGGATGCCACTGACTTGGTGATGCTCGACCTAAAACAAGTCAATGATGAAATTCACCAAAAATTAGTGGGCGTATCAAATCAACGCACACTTGAATTTGCTCGTTATTTAGCAAAACGAGGCCAAAAAACATGGGTTCGTTATGTAGTTGTTCCGGGTTGGTCTGACGATGATGATTCTGCTCATCGGTTAGGCGAATTTATTAAAGATATGAAAAATATCGAAAAAGTAGAACTTCTTCCTTACCACGAGCTCGGCAAACATAAATGGGTAGCTTTAGGCGAAGAATACAAACTAGATGGTATTCATCCACCGTCAAAAGAGATGATGGAAAATGTAAAATCAATTCTTGAATCTTACGGTCATAAAGTTATCTATTAAGCTATTCAATTTAATATTAATTTAAGAGGCAGCGTTTTTAAGCGCTGCTTTTTTTGTTTATAACGTAAAGTCATATTGATACTAAAAAGCCTGTTTTTCATTTTTCTTCATGCCTTTCATTTTACATCGCCTAATCTTAAAAGTGATTATTAAGAAATAGTATACTTTTCATAGAATTAAGAATTCTGACCTCGTTTTTATTTGGTTTTTATTATTAAGAATGAAATATACTTATCGATATATCTAAATATATCCTTATAAGATTATCCTTAACCTATATTAGCTTTAATACAGTTGATTAATAACAAAACAAAAAGATATTATAGATGGCTTATATTTATAAACAAAAACATTGGGATTAAGGTACAGGAAATGGAACAAGACAATAATTCATCGCTAACAGAGTCACAAGAGATATTTACATCTATTCCTCAAGCGAGGGGTGCCTCAGGCGGTGTTCGCTGGTTAGGACTCGGATGGGATTTAATAAAAGAACATTTTTGGATGTGGATAGGCGTTATTATTATCTACTTTATTGTTAGCCTTATTATATCAACCATTCTTGGATTTATTCCGCTAATTGGTCCAATCGTTTCGCCTTTTGTTACTACTGTATTAGCCGCAGGTGTCGTGGCAATTGCTCATCAACAATATGAGACTCAACGTATTGATGTTGATACTTTATTTTTTGGTTTTTATAACAAGCGTTACCTTAGCTTGATGGGTGCATATGGTATTAGTTTCCTAATTTTACTTGTGGGCTTTATTCTTGCATTTATCGTTAGCAGTGCCGCAATGATGGATATTTTATATGCTATCAATAGCGATTATCCTGAAGAAATCATTGCTGAAATGATGGTGGATAACTCATCTGGATTTATATTGTTTTTTGTTATTATCGCTATTTTTGGCGCGTTAAGTACTGCAGCCTATTGGTTTGTTCCTGCGCTTGTATTAGTCAATGGATATAAAGCATTCCCTGCGGTTAAAGCGAGCCTTGCAGCAGTAAAAACAAACTTATCTGGTGGTTTCTTCTTCTTTATTTTACTGTTCTTTATTATTGCTATTAGTGTTATTCCATTTGGTTTAGGATTATTAATTACTATTCCCCTCTCTTACACTGCAATGTATGGCTCCTATCGTGATATTTTTTATCACCATAATGTAGGAAATCAAGGAAATAACGGTGGTATCAATGGAAATGGTACAATTTCTCTAAATAAAACCGCTGAATCCAATATTGGAAAATTAGTGAGCTAATCTTAGCGTTAACAGCCTAAATAAAACAGCAGTAGACTGAAGCAATCTCATCTACTGCTTTTTATTATTTAAAATAAATCTTATTATCCTGCAAACGGATCTTTATTATTATACGATTTGTTATAAAGTACATCAGATATTAAATAGTCATAAATTTCATCGACAATTTCAATACCTTCATTTTCACTCCTCTGTTCTTCTATTTGACTATTTTCACCAGGATAAAGGACTTTATCTACATTCGGTGCGGGCTTAATAGCATTTAACTCCCCCATAACCTGTGAAATATGTTCTCTAAATAATGTGATATCAGTGAAGAAAGCCGGATTAATAACAATATGTAATTGCCCTAATTCTCGCCCTTGTGTTAAATCGTGATACATCGAACTGACATGTTTACCAAAAGGAAGCCCAAGCAAGATACCAGACAACACGTCTACCATCATCATTAAGCCATAGCCTTTAGGCCCCGCAATAGGCAATAACCCTTTTACAGCAAAAGGATCAGTCGTAGGTTTACCATTTTCATCGACAGCCCAAGTATCAGGGATCTCGGCATGACGAGAACGTGCATCAAGCACTTTTCCCCACGCCTGTACGGTTGTTGCCATATCAAATGTAATATGTTTATCGCCTACTCCGGGAGCTGAAAAAGCGATAGGGTTAGTGCCGTAATACACTTCAGCACCACCAAAAGGAACAACCATTGGGTCTGATTGACATAGCGAAATACCAATCAGACCTGCTTGTGATGCTTGTTCAACAAAGTAAGACAGCGCTCCACTATGACCAATTCGTCTTACACCAACAACGGCAACCCCCTTCTCCTGTGCCATTTTAATTGCGCGTTCCATGGCTTCTTTCGCTGCAACATGCCCAGCACCATTATCACCATCAAATATAGCGCTACATGGCCCTGTCTCGGTATAAGTAAAATCTGGGGCTGTATTTGTGCCGCCTTTATTGATCCGCTCTGCATAATACTCTACACGTACAGCACCATGAGAATGAATACCTTTGGCATCAGCATGGACTAAAACATCAGCCACTGTATTAGCATGAGGCTCGCTCAATCCTGCTTGGTGTAATTTATTTTTTATTAGTTGATGTAACTGCTGTTTAGAAACTATCATAGAATATACTCTTTTGTAGGGTTCTAATTAAATAGGAATATCATAAAATAACAGAGGTAAATTCAAGCGATAGGTCTAATTTAACAGCATAAATAGGATCTGCCGTGATCGGTTTAACCAATAGCTGATTGCATTATATTTTTATTTAATCTCATTTTATTTAGTAAAATAATTTTTATAATCATCTATTAATTCTATGCTCTATAACTATATTTAAATTATATTAAGTTTTTTTAATAGTAAATTATGAGTAATAATCTTTTTTATTTTTGCAAAATATTATGCTTCATTTTTATATTAAAGCCTTTAGGCTTTATACATTTATTTTGAACATTTATATTTCTTTCTGTAATCTATGGCAATAATTATAAAATTGGGAGTAAACATGTTAAATAAAGAAATATTAAAAAATTTAAAATATTTTGAGAAAACACCATTAATTCATCATATTAATTATTCTCTAACTGAAGATGCGGAAAGAAACATATTAAACGGTTGGCAACCTACATGTATGGAAGATAAATGGCTTTCTTATAGTATAGGAAACTGTATCTACGTTCACCGCAGTTGGAGTGGACATTTAATGTATAAATTTACTATTCACAATAAAACAATTGATTATATAGAAATAGCAATGGATGACTTTGTAAATATGACAAATGAAAGAAAAATAGAAATATTTTTTGACCTATTACCGTTTTTATCTAAATCTCATTAATAATTAAACAATTTTATCTCTATCACCTTTAAGTTATTTAGACAAAAAACCCCCTGCCGAAACAGAGGGTTAAATTATTACTACTTGATTAATTAGATAATAATTAACCGATATACTCTAAACCGTTCATGTATGGGCGCAACACTTCTGGAATTTCAATACGGCCATCAGCCATTTGATAATTTTCCATAATTGCCACTAAAGTACGACCGACTGCTAAGCCAGAGCCATTTAAGGTATGAACAAGTTGTGTTTTCTTATCGCCTTTAGAGCGGAAACGAGCTTGCATACGACGTGCTTGGAAATCCCACATATTTGAGCATGAAGAGATTTCACGGTATGTATTTTGAGCAGGAACCCAAACTTCTAAGTCGTAAGTTTTACGTGAACCAAAACCGATATCACCAGTGCAAAGCACAACTTTACGATATGGTAGATTCAGTAATTGCAACACTTTTTCAGCATGGCCTGTTAGCTCTTCTAATGCTTCCATTGATTTTTCAGGATGAGCAATTTGAACCAGCTCAACTTTATCAAATTGGTGCATACGAATAAGACCACGAGTATCACGACCATAAGAGCCTGCTTCTGAACGGAAGCATGGTGTATGAGCCGTCATTTTCAATGGTAAATCGTCTTCTTCGAGAATAACATCTCTTACCATGTTGGTAACAGGTACTTCTGCTGTTGGAATAAGCGCGTATTGGCTTTCTGCTTCTTCTTCTAACGGTTTAGTGTGGAATAAGTCTTCACTAAATTTAGGTAACTGACCTGTACCGTACAGAGTTGCGTGGTTAACCAAGTAAGGAACATACATTTCTTGGTAGCCGTGCTCTTCGGTATGCAGATTCAGCATAAATTGTGTGATAGCACGATGTAAACGTGCAATTTGACCTTTCATCACAACAAAACGTGAACCCGTAATTTTCACCGCAGACGCGAAATCTAAACCATCAGTCAACTCACCTAAAGTCACATGATCTTTTAATTCAAAATCATAAGTCTTTGGTGTGCCCCAACGAGAAACTTCTACGTTTTCGCTGTCATCTTTACCATTTGGCACAGAGTCATCAGGCATATTCGGGATAGTTAAAGCATAATCACGAATTTCAGCTTGCAGCACTTCAAGTTCAGCTTTTGCAACTTCAAGTTTTTCACCTAACAGGTTAACTTCCTGACGAAGTGGCTCAATATCTTCACCACGCGCTTTTGCCGCACCAATGGACTTCGATCGAGAATTACGTTCTGCTTGCAGGGATTCAGTTTCAACCTGTAACACCTTACGGCGTTCTTCTTGTTGACGAATTTTTTCCACATCGAGGGTGAACCCCCTGCGAGCCAGTTTTTCGGCGACCGCGTCTAGCTCATTACGCAGTAGATTTGGATCGAGCATGCTTATCCTGTGCTTATTGATAGATTAATAAAAACCTTCTCTCCTATCTTATAAAAAAGATATCTGAGACAAGGCATAGTTAAGAAATTAATGATAATTTAATAACCTTACCGCATCTTTACATTTTGCGATAGCGTTTTGTAACACTATTTTGATCTTGCTGAGAAAGCCAGTCTAATTTCTCTCCAACCTTGATCTCTAACCCTCTTTTTACGGGGTAATAGTATTGTGTATTTGCCATTTCTTTAGGGAAATAAACCTCTCCGGCTGCATAAGCATTAGGCTCATCATGCGCATAACGATATTCAGCACCAAGCCCCATTTCTTTCATTAATTTTGTTGGTGCATTACGCAAATGCTCAGGCACATCATAATCAGGTTTACTTTTGGCATCGGCAATAGCGGCTTTAAATGCGGTATAAACCGCATTACTTTTTGGTGCACAAGCCAGATATACAATTGCTTGAGCAATAGCACGCTCACCTTCTGCAGGACCAACACGAGTAAAACAATCCCATGCAGCAATTGCCACTTGCATAGCACGAGGATCGGCGTTTCCTACATCTTCTGATGCAATCGCCAATAAGCGACGAGCAACATAAAGCGGATCGCCACCTGCTGTTATGATCCTTGCATACCAGTAAAGAGCCGCATCAGGTGCGGACCCCCTGACTGATTTATGTAATGCCGAAATAAGATCGTAAAAACGATCACCTTTATTATCAAAACGAGCACTTCGTTCACCACTGATTTCTGTCAGTAATGCGGGTGTTAATACTCGTTTTCCTTGATTATCAACTTCAGCAATATCCGCCATCATTTCAAGCAAATTTAATGAACGACGTGCATCACCATTAACCAATTGTGCAATCATTTTACGAGTGTCATTAGGTAAAATGATATTGCGCCCACCTAAACCACGTTCAGTATCATCTAATGCTTGTTGAAGTACTAACTCAATATCAGCTTCAGTCAATGAGCGTAATAGATAAACTCTCGCCCTAGAGAGCAAGGCTGAGTTGAGTTCAAAAGAGGGATTTTCTGTTGTTGCGCCAATAAAAGTGATTGTGCCATCTTCAATATGAGGTAAAAAAGCATCTTGTTGACTCTTATTAAAACGATGGACTTCATCAACAAACAGGATAGTTCTACGCCCTGCATTGCGGTTTTGGCGCGCAATTTCAATAGACTCTCTAATTTCTTTAATACCCGATGTTACCGCAGATAATCGTTCTATATCAGCTTGCGCATAGCGGCCAATGATCTCAGCAAGTGTGGTTTTACCCGTACCAGGAGGCCCCCATAAGATCATGGAATGCAATTGACCCGCTTTAATCGCTCGAGGTAATGGTTTACCTTCAGCAAGTAAATGAGTTTGTCCGATATATTGCTCCAGCGTTTCAGGTCGCATTCTTGCGGCTAAAGGTTGGAACTCATTGCGTGAAAAATCGAGTGATAAATTACTCAAAATGTCCTCACTGACGTTGGTCATCCACAGTCACACCAGCAGGAGGTGTAAAGCGAAATGCTGATGCATCGATTGGCGCAGCCGTTTGAGCTGTTAATTGATAATTACTCACCTGACCATCTTGTTCTGTGGCAGCAAATTGCTGGATTTGCCCATTAGGTAACACGGTGATCGTAAAATGTTTTAAGTTATTTTCTACTTTTGGCGTTAGCTCAAAACGGTCACCCGTTTGTTTAACTTCATAATTTTGCCATTCTTTACTGTCGTTACGCGCGATCAACATAAACGGAGTATTGGTTGTGGCACTTTCAAGCCAAGTTGCAGTAACTTGCTCCACAAAGGGATTATAAAACCATAATGTTTTGCCATCAGAAATCAGTGTGCTTTCATCCGGCGCAGTCATTTGCCAATTAAACAAATCAGGGCGTTGTACTTTTAAATTTCCTTCCCCTTTTTGAATAAGGGTACCTTCATTGCTAGTGACAGTTTGGCTAAAGTTAGCTTGAAAACTATTTACTTTATTTAATCGTTGTTGCAGGTCTTGACGTGCATCAGCCCAAGCGGCTTGACTACTGATTAATGTTATCGCACACACTGCAAATAATACTTTTTTCATTTTACAAGCCTCGGCATGAGATTACGCCGACATAATGTCGGCGTATAAATTTTAATGATATTGTGCAGATTATCATGCTATCTCATTAGCTGATAACTGAGTTTTCAAGATATTACATATCAGAAGGCGGTGGTGAAAGTACATCACGTGTATTATTGTGATTTGGCGTACTGACAATACCTTGCATCTCCATTTGCTCCACAATTCTTGCTGCACGGTTGTAGCCAATTCTAAATTGACGTTGTACACCAGAAATAGAAACCCGTTGTTTTTCAACAACAAATTCTACCGCTTGGTCAAATAACGGATCAAGCTCTTCACCATCATCATATCCACCGCCACTATTACCTTCACCATCTTCACTACATTTGGTGATGGCTTCAATATATTGAGGTCGACCCCGTGCTTTCCAGTCAGTTGCCACAGCATGTACTTCATCATCACTAACAAAAGCACCGTGAACACGTTCAGGAACAAAACCATTGGGTGCGTAAAGCATATCACCCATTCCTAGTAATGATTCTGCGCCACCTTGGTCTAAGATAGTTCGAGAGTCGATTTTACTCGATACAGTAAAGGCGATACGGCTCGGAATATTGGCTTTAATTAAACCTGTAATAATATCAACAGAAGGTCTTTGTGTAGCAAGTACAAGGTGAATACCCGCAGCACGCGCTTTCTGTGCTAAGCGAGCAATCAGCTCTTCCACTTTCTTACCCGCAGTCATCATTAAATCAGCGAATTCATCGACCACAACCACGATATAAGGTTCTTTTTCCAACGTTGGCATTTCTGTTGCCATACTGTCTGTTGGTTTCCAGAATGGATCAGGAATAGGACGCGCCATTGCTTCGGCTTCTTTAATTTTTTCGTTATAACCTGCGAGATTACGCACACCTAATGCTGACATGAGTTTATAACGACGTTCCATTTCAGCCACACTCCAACGCAGAGCGCTTGCGGCATCTTTCATATCGGTAACGACTTCTGTCAGAAGATGCGGGATCCCTTCATAAACCGAAAGCTCAAGCATTTTAGGGTCAATCATAATAAAGCGAACATCTTCTGGTTTCGCTTTATAGAGAATGCTGATGATCATCGCATTCACACCGACAGATTTACCTGAACCTGTTGTACCAGCAACAAGTAAGTGAGGCATTTTAGCCAGATTGGCAACAACTGGTTGACCGCCAATATCTTTACCTAAAACAACAGTCAATGGAGAACGGCTATCACGGAATGCATTACTATCTAATAATTCACGCATATATACGGTTTGACGTTTTTTGTTAGGTAATTCCAATCCTACATACGGTTTTCCTGGAATAACTTCAACAATACGTACCGCAATGGCGGACAATGAACGTGCTAAGTCACGTGATAAATTTGATATACGCGCAGCTTTTACACCCGGCGCCAGTTCAAGTTCAAATCGTGTGATAACAGGCCCAGGTGAAATACCAACCACTTTGGCTTTAACACGATAATCATTAAGTCGCGCTTCAATAAGTTTACCAATACGCTCAAGCTCAAACATATCAACAGGTTCTTCTTCTACCGGCGGTGTTGTTAACAGATCCAAAGAAGGCATTGGCGTGGTTGGTTTTTGTAACGGTATGTCATTACGCATCAAGAATGGATGAATTAATGATTCTTGTTGCTGTTGCTGTTGCTGTTGCTGAGCCATATTAGACTGTGGCTCAATACGTGATTGCGATGCAGTTTGAGGTGCAGCTTGTGGCGTAACCGGTTCTGAAACAATCGGTGTAAATACTGGCTCTATCGGCTCTTCATCCAATAAGTCATCAATTGGCGAGAATGCCTCTAATGCTGTGAGCTCTTTTTCTAGCTCAATTTTAGGACTGTACTCTTCCTCTTCTTCATCACGAGGCGAAATTTGTAGAAATGCATTGCTGGTTGGGTATTCAACTTTTTTCTCAATAGTTTGCGTCGGTTGCGCTGATTGTGAAGCAAATGAATGTTGAATATGAGGTTGATAACCCGTTGTTGCTTGCAATGAAGGTGCTGGTGTTGATATTTGAGGTAAACCATCATCTTCTTCATCATCTAACGAAACATCATCACCATAACGATCCTGCAATTGTTGCTTAAATTGTGCTGCTAGTTGTTGCTGTTCATAAAGCTCATTCTCGTCGAGATCATTGCTATTATCTTCTGCTGAAGAGAATGTATTTGCAGTAACAGTAGGTTCGTCTCGATTATTATCTTGTTGATGATTAAAGGAAGAAAGCGGCGTCTCAATATTCGGCTCATAATGAGAGGCAGATTGCTCAATAACCTCATCAGCTTCGTCGCCATAGCGTTCACGTTGCTGTTCAAGAAATTGTTGGCGTAATTGCTGTTCAAAATTCGCTTGCTCTTGGATATCAGCTAATTCATCTTCAGGCTCTGATTGAACAGCTTCTTCACGGCGGCGTAGCTCTGCTTCACGTTGAGAAGGAATATGAATACCATAAAGCTCTCGACGTGTTGGTAATCGTACTGGATTTGGGCGTGGTAATTCAGGACCTAATCCTTGTTTAACTTGAGAACCATGACTCACAAAAGCACTTGTCGCCACCGTAGCAGCTTGCGTTAAAGCGTCTGTATCAGGTGCTAGCGAAAATGTTGGTTCAACGCTGCCCGCCGGCATAAAATTCTCTGTTGATGCAGACGATGGCTGTGCCATAGATTCATTTTCAAACGGCTCCACAGAAGATGTGTTTTCTCCAGGGATTGGCTCAGCAGCATATTGAGGAGCATTGACTTTTGATTGAGCTTCTTTTTTCAAGAAGGCTTCTGGAATATCAAAACGGTAATGTTCTGGTTCTTCCTCTGTATAAGTGGGTTGTGAAACCGTTACAGACACAACCGGCTCAGTTTGCGTCAATGTTTGCACATGTTCATCTGCGTCGTTTGTTGCAGAGAAAGATGGCAAATCATCGTCTTGTTTTGTTGCTTCAGATTGTAATGTATCTATCTCTTGCTGACGAGCTAGTTCAAGTGCTGAAGGTGCAGAAAATAAAATATCATCACTCTCTTCTGTTGCTAATTCAGATTGCTGATTTTCTTTTTGATTTGAATTTTCAGTTATTTCTGTAACAACATCCTGAGTATCATTTTCCTCTTCTTCATCCTCGTAATCAGCTTCATTTTGGCCTCTATTGGTAATAAAACCAATACATCCCAAAATAACAGCACCTATTTTTTCTGTGATTGTTAACCAAGACCAGCCAGTAAATAGTGTGAAACCAATAGCCCAAACTGATAACAGTGCAAGAGTCGCACCTAAAACATTAAACCATGGTAATAGGGCTTTGCTAAACAAACTTCCAATAACACCACCAGAGCTGAAATTATAGATATCATCAAAATTAAGATCAGCCAATGCACAAGAGGTAGAGATCAGAGCCAAAGCACCAATCGTGCGAAGTGCAAGAGAAAAGAAGTCGGTGTATTCACGGTTTTTTTGGTAGCGCAGAGAATTCCAGCACCCAAAAACCACAACGACAGGAATTGCATAGGCCAGTAAACCAAATGCGGAAAACAGAATATCAGCTAACCATGCTCCAATACTACCGCCTAAATTTTGAATAGGCTCATTCCAAGTGGTTTGTGACCAACTAGGATCAGAGGGATGGAAGCTAAGTAATGAAACCATTAAAAAGACAGCGCCAATGCCGATAAGAATGAGAATTGCCTCCCAAATACGGCGACGGTTGCTTATCTTTGTTAAACGAATATTTTTATCTTCTGTATATTCCTGGCTCAAAGAGAACTCTCCAGGTTTAACTTAGGGTGAATTAAAACGGAACAACGCTGAGATACCCCAGCGTTGAAACTGTATGCATAAACAGGAGTGTACCTAACTTTTTCCTGCTTTGCACCAACCTATTAAGTTGGCTTAACGAGTTTTAATTACAAGGCGGTTACTTTGTTTCACTTCTTCCATAACCACGTATGTACGTGTGTCATTAACACCAGGAAGACGTAACAGAGTTTCACCGAGTAATTTACGATAAGCGGACATATCAGGTACACGAGTTTTCAACAGATAGTCAAAATCACCAGAAACTAAATGGCATTCTTGGATTTCTTCAAGTTTTTGAACGGCCATATTGAATTGTTCGAAAACATCTGGTGCACCACGGTTTAATGTGATTTCCACGAATACCAGTAATGATGCATCTAAGTAATGTGGGTTTAACAGTGCTGTATAACCAGAAATAAATCCTTGGCGCTCTAAACGGCGTACACGCTCTAAACAAGGTGTTGGTGATAAACCTACACGTTTAGATAACTCAACGTTTGAAATACGTCCATCTTTTTGAAGCTCATTTAGAATATTCCGGTCTATTCTATCAAGATCTTTACCCGGACGTTTTTTATTATCAATCATCTCTATACTCTCTTTCTCTTTTTCTCTTACTTTATTTTCCTATACCCATACCTGTACACCTTCAGCATCAATGTCGAAACTTCGGTATCAAACGGTCAGAGCAAACTACCAATCTATTTTCTTTTAATGCCAGATAAAAATTCTATTTTATCCAAATACTCATTAGCAAATATCACAAAGTAACTATCCCATACCCTGTCTGTCTAAAAAATAATACGTATAACATCCGAGGATAATTGTCTTTAACAATCATGTTTTCGCAAATGTACAGCGGATTGTCAAAGTAAATGAGTAAAAATCAGAACAAGGCGCTATGTTTATTCTCTATATACGCAAGATAAACATCAATTGTAAAGCAAAATGTTTCATGTTAATTCGATGATGTTAGCGTAATATAACTCTATAATTATTAAACTATATTAGTATTAACTATTGCTAAAATAGCTAAAATATTATGTCTATTTCTCGTCATTAGCTTTTTTTAACGTCTTATTTCTCCTACAATCCCTCAATTCGCATCACGCCTAATCAGAGATGAGGTATACATGAGCACCATCAAACATAGCAAACTTATTATTTTAGGTTCTGGCCCTGCGGGTTATACCGCCGCCGTTTATGCTGCAAGAGCAAACTTAGAACCAGTACTGATTACGGGTGTTGAAAAAGGTGGCCAACTGACAACGACAACAGAAGTCGAAAACTGGCCCGGTGACCCAGAAGGGCTAACAGGTCCTGGATTAATGGACCGCATGTTTCAGCACGCCGAAAAATTTAATACAGAGATTATCTCTGACCATATTAATAAAGTCGATCTGAAAAACCGTCCATTTCGCCTATTTGGTGATGAACAAGAATACACTTGTGATGCATTAATTATCGCAACAGGTGCTTCTGCACGTTATATCGGTTTACCTTCAGAAGAATCATTTAAAGGCCGAGGCGTTTCTGCTTGTGCAACCTGTGACGGATTTTTCTATCGTAACCAGAAAGTCGCTGTTGTTGGTGGCGGTAACACCGCAGTAGAAGAAGCTCTGTATTTAGCTAATATTGCATCTGAAGTTCATCTGATCCATCGCCGTGACTCTTTCCGTTCTGAAAAAATCTTAATTAACCGTCTAATGGACAAAGTAAACAATGGCAATATTATTTTGCATACTGATCGTACCTTAGACGAAGTTCTTGGCGATGAAATGGGTGTAACGAAAGTTCGCTTAAAAGATACTAAGAGCGATAAAACCGAAGAATTAGATGTTATGGGTGTCTTTATCGCTATTGGACATAGCCCTAATACTGCTATTTTTGATGGTCAATTAGAATTAGACAATGGTTACATCAAAGTACAATCAGGTACTCAAGGTAATGCAACACAAACCTCTATTGAAGGGGTGTTCGCAGCAGGTGACGTAATGGATCACATTTATCGTCAAGCAATTACCTCTGCAGGCACAGGCTGTATGGCTGCTTTAGATGCAGAACGTTACTTAGACGCACAAAAATCCAACTAAAATCATCACTTCCTTTCAAGGCGCTATTTCAGTAGCGCCTTTTACCATGTAACATACTAGCCTGGTTGCCAAAGCGTATAACTACTTACTTTGGCCTTTCTGATACTTTGTATCTCACCTGCAGATTTGAATCTTTTCTTATGGATAAAACTAAACAAAATGAATTGGTTCGATGGCTGAAACAGCAAAGTGCTCCAGCCCGTCGATGGCTACGGCTATCAATGATCCTAGGTGTTGTAAGCGGTTTATTAATTATTGCCCAAGCATGGTTATTAGCTGTTTTACTTCAAGCGTTTATCATGGACAGTCTGAGCCGTGATACGCATATACCTACCTTTCTCACTCTTATTGGCATTTTTATCTTACGTGCCATCATTATGGCGATACGAGAGCGTGTAGGTTATCGCTGTGGTATGGCGGTCAGGCAACAAATTCGTAAAATCGTTCTTGATCGACTTGAAGAACTTGGTCCCGTTTGGGTTAAAGGTAAACCCGCGGGGAGCTGGGCTACAATTATTCTAGAGCAAATAGAAGATATGCAAGATTACTATGCACGTTATCTTCCACAGATGTATCTCGCAACGATTGTACCTATTCTTATCCTTATCACCCTCTTCCCAGTTAACTGGGTTGCCGGATTAATTCTCTTTTTTACCGCACCACTGATCCCACTATTTATGGCATTAGTTGGATTAGGTGCGGCAGATGCTAACCGTAGAAACTTTCTCGCATTAGGCCGCTTAAGTGGTAACTTCCTCGATAGATTAAGAGGGTTAGATACCTTGCGGTTATTTAACCGTGGTAATGCCGAAGTAAAACAAATTACAGAAGCAACAGAAGACTTCCGTAAACGCACGATGGAAGTGCTAAGAATGGCGTTCCTTTCTTCTGGCGTATTGGAATTTTTTACTGCTGTTTCTATTGCTGTGGTTGCTGTTTATTTCGGGTTTTCTTACTTGGGTGAACTTAATTTTGGTAGTTATGGTTTGGGTGTTACCCTCTTTTCAGGTTTCTTAGCGCTGATCCTTGCTCCTGAATTTTTTCAACCTTTACGAGATTTAGGCACTTATTATCATGCAAAAGCACAAGCAGTAGGTGCAGCAGAGTCTCTGGTTGAGTTTTTAGAGACCGACGGTGAAAAACCACAATTCACAGGCAATGAGCGAATCAATACAACAGAAAGTATTGAGATAATAGCTCATGATCTAGAAATTCTATCTCATCAAGGAGTCAAACTTGCGGGACCATTAAACTTTACCATTAACCCTAATCAACGAATTGCGATTGTGGGTCTAAGTGGTGCGGGCAAAAGTTCGTTATTAAATGCGCTACTCGGTTTTTTACCTTATCGTGGCTCATTAAAAGTAAATGGTGTTGAATTGACGCAACTCTCGCCTGAAGCATGGCGTCAATGTTTAAGTTGGGTGGGACAAAATCCAAATTTACCAGAACAAACCTTGCTAGATAATATTCGCTTAAGCAATCCTAATGCCAGCGATGAACAAATCAATATTGCTATTGAAAAAGCGTATGTCAGCGATTTTATTGATGAGTTACCCGACGGCTTAAATACGATTATTGGTGATAGTGCTGCTCGCCTTTCCGTTGGCCAAGCTCAGCGTATTGCTGTTGCTCGTGCTTTGTTGTCACCTTGTCAATTTTTGTTATTAGATGAACCAGCAGCAAGCCTTGATTCTCATAGTGAACAACGCGTGATGTATGCGCTTAATAACGCCTCATTAAATCAAACAACCTTGCTTATTACTCATCTACTCGAAGAGACTTTGGATTACGACCAAATTTGGGTGATGGAAAAAGGTCAAATTATTGAAACGGGCACTTATGCATCATTAAGCCAACAGAATGGCACTTTTGCTCGTCTTCTTGCTCATCGTAAAGAGGAACTTTAATTTATGAAAGTATTGCTTCCTTTTCTCGCACTCTATCGTCGCCACTGGTTTATGTTATTGCTAGGTATTGTTCTTGCTATCTTAACTTTACTGGCGAGCATTGGTCTTTTAACACTGTCAGGTTGGTTTTTAGCAGGAACATCTCTTGCGGGCTTTGCAGGGATTTATAGTTTTAACTATATGCTACCCGCCGCAGGTGTGCGAGGTGCTGCAATTTTTCGTACAGCGGGCCGTTATTTTGAAAGACTTGTTAGCCATGATGCAACGTTTCGCGTATTGTCACACCTGCGTGTATTCACCTTTAAAAAGATCCTCCCTCTTTCACCAGGTGGAATTGCACGTTTTCGTCAAGGTGAGTTACTTAACCGCTTAGTTGCTGATGTTGAAACGCTAGATCACCTTTATATTCGCGTTATTTCCCCTATTATTGCCGCTTTTGTCGTCATTATGACAATTATGTTTGGTCTTGGGTTTATCGATGCACGCCTAGCCAATACGCTAGGTGGTATTATGCTTACCTTGCTGATTGTTTTGCCTTTCATATTCTATTATGCAGGTAAACCAATTGGACGTGATCTCACCGATTTACGAGGCCAATATCGCACAGTATTAACTAGCATGTTGCAAGGACAAGCTGAATTAACTGTTTTTGGCGCATTACCTCGTTTTAGACAAAATTTGGCACAACTTGAAGCCAAATGGCTACGTAGACAAGCACAACAGGCAAACTTAACTGGCTTATCACAAGCACTAATGATCCTTGCATCAGGCCTAACAGCAACATTAATTCTATGGTTGGCGGCAGGGGGTATCGACAATAATTTTATGCCAGAAGCGTTAATTGCCTTATTTACATTCTGCGCATTAGCAGCATTTGAATCTTTAGCCCCTGTTACTGTCGCTTTCCAGCATTTAGGACAAGTAATGACGTCAGCAACACGTATTTCTCATTTAATTGAGCAAAAACCTGATGTCACTTTTCCTGAAAAAGGGGGAGAAACAGACGATCGCGCTACACTGAAAATGCACAATATTTGCTTTACTTATCCCACCCAACCAATGCAAGTTATCAATCACGTTGATTTAACGATTGAAGCAGGACAACACATTGCACTGTTAGGAAAAACAGGTTGTGGTAAATCAACACTATTGCAATTAATCAACCGCGCTTTTGATCCGACTCACGGTACTATCAGCTTAAATAACTTACCTATTGCTGAGTATGATGAAGCGACATTACGTTCAATGATGTCAGTTGTCCCTCAACGCGTTCATGTCTTTAGTCACACATTAAGAGAAAATCTATTGATGGCAAAAGAACAGGCAACAGATGAAGAGCTTAAAGATGTTCTTCAGCAAGTTGGTCTTGGGCAACTACTTGAAAATGATGAAGGCTTAAACGCATGGATGGGTGATGGCGGTAGACAGCTTTCTGGCGGCGAACAGCGGCGTTTAGGACTTGCAAGAGCGCTACTCCACAATGCACCTCTTGTATTGCTTGATGAGCCAACAGAAGGCCTTGATGCCGATACAGAACAGCAGATCCTCGCACTCTTGCATCAGCATTGCCAAGGTAAAGCCGTATTAATGATCACTCACAGACTTCACGGTTTAGATAAAATGGATAAAATCTGCGTTATGGATGGCGGAAAAATCGTTGAAACAGGCACCCATGCTTCGTTGTTACAGCAACAGGGGCATTATGCTAAATTTCATCAAAGACAAGCACTATTAACTCCGACTCACGAGGCATAATATGCCGTTGTTTCAATTAGATGATAGTGATTTGGATTTTCCAGAGCCTCATTTAGCATTAAAAGAGCCTAATGGATTATTAGCGATAGGGGGAGAAATCTCCCCTTCTCGATTACGTGTTGCATATCAATCAGGGATCTTCCCTTGGTATTTTCCCTACGAAGAGCCATTATGGTGGTCACCTGATCCCAGGGCTGTTTTACCAGCAGGTGATTTGCATATTGGGCGCAGTTTACGTAAATTTATTCGTCATCATCCGTATAGAATAACGCTAAATCATGCCTTTGCTTCAGTGATAGAGGCCTGTTCTATTCGTGATGAAGGTACATGGATAGGTCCTGATATTAAAGAAGGTTATGAAGCGTTGTATCATCAAGGTGAAGCACATTCTGTTGAAGTATGGGAAGGTGATAAACTCGTAGGTGGATTATACGGAGTCAATATCGGTGCGGTTTTTTGTGGTGAATCGATGTTTAGTCGCAGAGATAATGCTTCTAAATGTGCCTTTATTGCTTTTTATAACCATTTTCTTCGTTATGGGGGTCAACTATTTGATTGTCAGGTGCTAAACTCTCATACTGCCTCGTTAGGCGCCAGTGAGATCTCGCGTGACCATTATTTAGATGCATTATCGCGCTGGAAAAAAGTGATTATTGATAAAAAGTGTTGGTATCAGCAATCGTTGGAATTATAATCACTGCTTGTTTTTGTAAAGCCCTTCTTAATTTAAGACAGAATCGAGAAGATCATTCTGTTATTTATGCAAAAAGGTTTATACAAAAATTTTATCTTGCACACCCATTATGTGGTTAGGGTGTTGCTATTTTATTGCTACAAATACCACAAAACAAAGAATTACGACTTCTGTTATTACTTTTTATTTCACAAAGTAAAACGCAAGTTGCGGTAAGGATGTTAAGTGCAATAGCAAGGTGAACACCATTGCTATCCAATAACATTCCTTTACATAGGACAATATTTTCGGCATTATCTTGCCGTTTAAAAAATATGGTTATTAAAACTTAGAGGATTAGATGGCCAAAGAAGACAACATTGAAATGCAAGGCACTGTACTGGATACTCTGCCAAACACGATGTTCCGCGTAGAATTAGAAAACGGACACGTCGTTACCGCTCATATCTCAGGAAAAATGCGTAAAAACTATATTCGTATCCTGACAGGCGACAAGGTTACCGTTGAGCTGACCCCATATGACCTGAGCAAAGGCCGTATCATCTTCCGTAGCCGTTGATCCCAATCTGTTCTCTCCCGCTATTGTCATATAACGGGTGAAAAAAACACCACAGGCAAGGCATTTATTGATGCTCACCTGTGGTGTATGTTTTTATAGCTTAGTAAGATTAACCGCTATCGTTAGATAACGGTGTCTTCATTCTTGGCCAGTTTCTCTTGGCTAACAAACTCATAATTCAATTTGCCTGCCAACTTATCTAATGTCACAGAAACTGAACCACCATTGACAAGAGAACCAAATAAAATCTCATTAGCTAATGGTTTTTTCAAGTTGTCTTGAATAACTCGCGCCATTGGCCTTGCGCCCATCGCTTTATCATAGCCTTTATCGCACAACCATTGACGAGCTTCTTGACTAACTTCTAGCGATACCCCCTTATCATCTAGCTGCACTTGTAGCTCGACAATAAATTTATCCACTACCATAGAGATAATTTCTGGTGATAATGCATTAAACCAAATAATACTATCTAAACGGTTACGAAACTCTGGTGAGAACGCTTTTTTGATTTCGACCATCGCATCAGTGCTGTTATCTTGCTCTGTAAACCCAATCGATTTACGTTGCGTTTCACGCACACCGGCATTGGTTGTCATCACTAAAATGACATTACGAAAATCGGCTTTACGACCATTGTTATCCGTTAATGTACCGTTATCCATGACTTGTAACAGGATATTGAATACATCAGGATGTGCTTTTTCAATTTCATCAAGTAACACAACGGAATATGGATTTTTAATAACGGCGTCTGTTAATAATCCACCTTGATCAAAACCAACATAACCAGGAGGCGCACCAATTAAACGACTTACCGTATGTCTTTCCATATATTCTGACATATCAAAGCGTAGTAGTTTTACATTCAACGCTTTCGCTAATTGTACAGTAACTTCTGTTTTACCTACCCCAGTTGGGCCAGCAAATAAGAATGAACCTACTGGTTTGTTATCTTGACCTAAGCCTGCTCGACTCATTTTAATGGCTTCAGTTAATGCATGAATTGCAGGATCTTGACCGAATACCAACATTTTTAATTGGTTATCAAGATTTTTCAGTATTGATTTATCACTACTAGAAACTGTTTTTTCAGGAATACGTGCAATTTTAGCAACGACTGATTCAATATCAGAAACATTGATCGTTTTTTTGCGTTTACTTGGCGCAATTAAACGTGTTTTCGCACCCGCTTCATCAATAACGTCAATGGCTTTATCTGGTAGATGCCTATCAGTGATATATTTAACCGATAAGTCCACTGCTGCCTGAATCGCTTTATTAGTATAACGGACTTCATGGTGCGCTTCGTATTTCTGGCGCAATCCTTTAATGATCAAAACCGTCTCATCTGGAGATGGCTCAGTGACATCAATTTTTTGGAAACGACGCGCAAGCGCTCTGTCTTTTTCAAAAATATTACTAAATTCTTGATAAGTCGTAGAACCTATAACGCGAATCCGACCACCAGATAACAATGGCTTAATTAAGTTTGCCGCATCAACTTGTCCCCCCGATGCTGCTCCTGCACCAATAATGGTGTGGATCTCATCAATAAATAAGATGCTTTTTTCATCTTTTTCGAGGGTTTTCAGTAACGCTTTAAAGCGTTTTTCGAAATCACCACGATATTTGGTTCCCGCTAATAGCGAACCAATATCTAGTGAGTAAATAGTGTAGCCCTTCATAACGTCAGGAACATCATCTTGCTCAATACGCCATGCAAGCCCTTCTGCAATTGCCGTTTTACCGACGCCTGATTCGCCCACTAATAGCGGGTTATTTTTTCGACGACGACATAATACTTGAATAGTTCGTTCTAATTCAGCTTGACGCCCAATCAGAGGATCTATTTTACCTTGGCGCGCTAACTGATTAAGGTTAGTGGTAAAATTATCCATATGATCGTCACCTTGAGGCATCTCTTGCTGAGATTGTGCGTTCATATCATTCATGTCAGAAAGATCTTCGTTTTGTTGATCTTCTTTTGCAATACCATGAGAAATAAAATTCACGACATCAAGGCGACTAACGTCATGTTTACGTAATAAGTAAGCTGCGTGAGATTCTTGTTCACTAAAAATAGCCACCAGCACATTAGCACCAGAGACTTCATTTTTACCTGATGATTGAACATGAAAAACAGCACGCTGTAATACACGCTGAAAACTCAGCGTTGGCTGTGTTTCTCTGTCTACATTTTCAGGCAAAATAGGGGTTGTTTTACGAATAAAAACTTCAAGTTCTTCGCGTAAGACTGACAGATCGACTTTACAAGCTTCCAATGCTTCGCGTGCCGATTTATTACTTAATAGCGCCAACAACAGGTGCTCTACAGTCATAAATTCGTGTCTGTTATCACGGGCTTTCGCGAATGCAACATTAAGACTCAGCTCTAATTCGTGATTAAGCATAAGCACCTCCTCCTTAAAAAACTAACCGGATCATGCCTGTTCAAGAGTGCACAAAAGTGGGTATTCATTTTCTCTCGCATACAGATTAACTTGAGCCACTTTTGTTTCGGCAATATCCGCACTATAAACCCCACAAACTCCTTTCCCTTTATGATGAACGTCCAACATAATTTGCGTTGCTTTTTCCTCGCTAAGGAAAAAATACATCGTAAGCACTTCTACAACAAAATCCATGGGGGTGTAATCATCATTATTCAAGATCACCTTATACATGGATGGTGGCTCATTTTTCTGATGAACATCTTCCCCTAACGTGGTTTCTGTTAAAAAATCAAACTGACCCATTGTTTTGCATTACTCATAGTTTTGTTAAACGTCATTTTCAATTATGACATTTAGTTTACCATCTCACAGGAAAGTCTGCCTATCAACGCTTTTTTATTCCTTCTTTTTGCATTCAAAAAATTACAAAGCGTTAGCTACATCAAAATTTCGCCTTATCGAAACACTTTCTATCCCTTCCACCTCTTGACGACTGAAACAATAAAATAGAGTATGTTTTATGAACAGCTCAGTAAATATACTGAAAGTGATGTTAAACAAATAAATACAAGTATATGAGAGAAGCTAAGTATGGAGACAGGTACAGTAAAGTGGTTCAATAACGCTAAGGGCTTTGGTTTCATTACCCCTGAAAAAGGTGGCGAGGATATTTTTGCCCACTATTCAACAATTAGAATGGAAGGCTACCGCACACTTAAAGCGGGGCAGAAAGTTAATTATAGCACGATAAAAGGGCCTAAAGGTGACCATGCTGACCTTATCATTCCTATTGTCGAATAGAAGATAATTTACAGTATAGATAAACCCAATAAAAAATACCTTTTACTCATAATAGTTGGGTATTTTTAGTTAAACAGAATACCTAATTCATTCAAATAAAAGCCCTTTATATTTTAAGGGCTTTTATCTTATGGTTTGAATTATTCTCTCGCGAGGGCATCTATTGGATTCATTTTTGCTGCATTTCTTGCAGGTAAAAATCCAAAAATAATTCCAATAGCAGTCGAACAAATAAAAGCACTCACTAATGCAATGGGCTGAAAGACAAAATGCCAATCAGGCAACATAGCACTTGCAATCATGGCAATACCAAATGACAGGCCTATTCCCAGTAATCCGCCTACTAGACAAACCAATACAGATTCTATAAGGAATTGTTGCATCACATCACTAGCTCTGGCACCAACCGCCATTCTAATACCAATTTCTCGCGTTCTTTCAGTCACTGAAACCAGCATAATATTCATTACACCAATCCCCCCCACGACCAATGAAATAACAGCCACTAAAGTGAGAAACAGTTGCATTGTTTGAGTGGTACTTTCAGCAGCCTTAATAAAACTATCAAGGTTATAAGTGAAAATATCTTTTTTACCATGCCTAATCGTTAATAAACGGAGAATTTGTTGTTCTGCAACGCTGGCATCATAACCTTCAATTGCCCTTACTGTAATACTATCAAGATAACTTCGATTCAAAATGCGACTATTTAGAGTACTGTAAGGCACCCAAACACGTAATGACTGTCCATTGCCAAAAGCCGATTTTTTCTCAGCAATGACACCAACAATCGTAGAGGGAATATTACGAATAATGATTTGCTCACCAATAACCTCTTTTTTATGAGGAAAGAATCGCTGACGGGTATTTTCATCAATAACAACAACTTGGGCTTGTCGCTGGATCATATCAGGTGTAAATGAGCGACCTTGTGAAAACGTCATCGCATACACAGTGAAATAATCATCACTAACTCCCGCAACAGATGCTGGCGAATCTTGGTTTCCACGACGTAATCGCGTACTAAATTGCACTTGTGGTGTAACCGCTTGCACATAAGATTGCTGTTTTAAAGCAAAAACATCTTGTAGCGTTAATGATTGCCTATCTTCTGGTGAGTCGCTCCCGAAATCTTTCCCGGGATAGATATCAATCGTATTAGAACCAATCGCTTTTATATCAGCCAGCACCATGCTTTTAGCTGCATCACCAATGACAATAATCGTGACGACAGAGGCTATGCCAATAATAATGCCGAGCATCGTTAGCAAAGTGCGTACTTTATTCACAACCATGGCACGCCAGGCCATATCTAATGCTTGTGTAAAACGCCCGAATATTTGCCCGAAATAAGGAGATGGTAAAACAGCTGTTGTCTCTTTTTTAACTTTATTTACTGTTATTTGATGGCAGTTATCATTAATGATTTCACCATCTTTTATTTCTATAATTCTTTCAGCTTGTGCCGCAATTAAAGGATCATGCGTTACGATAATAACTGTATGCCCTTGTTCATTTAATTGCTTCAAAATAGCCATTACTTCTTTACCAGAATGACTGTCTAATGCACCAGTAGGCTCATCAGCAAGAATGACCTCGCCACCATTCATCAACGCTCTCGCAATACTTACACGTTGTTGCTGGCCACCAGAAAGTTGATTAGGTCGATAATCAATACGCTCACCTAATCCTAAACGAGTTAATAATTCACGTGCTCTTTCTTTACGTTGAGTGGCATTTTTATCTGCATAGATGGCTGGAATTTCAACATTCTGTTCTGCACTTAAATGAGACATTAAATGATAGCGCTGGAAGATAAAACCAAAATGTTCACGACGTAATGCAGCAAGTTGATCGCCATCCATTTTCGCAACACTTTGGCCAGCAACTTTATATTCACCGCTATTGGGTTTATCTAAACAGCCTAAAATATTCATTAAAGTTGATTTACCGGAACCAGAAGCGCCAATAATCGCCACCATTTCGCCAGCATTAATCGTTAATGAGATTTTATTGAGAACAACGGTTTCTTCTTCACCATTGTTATATATGCGACTAACCTCATTGAGTTCTAATAATGCCGGCATTATGCTTCTCCTGAAGTTTCACCCAGAATAACCTCATCGTTTTCTTTTAATCCGCTGAGAACTTCGGCATAAACATCAGTACGCATACCTATTTTTACTGTGCGTTTTTCTGGCTGACCATTAACCAATACATCAACATAATATTCATTAATGCCTACATTATCACCTAACACAGAAAGCGGAACGAGAAGCACATTTTTCTTATTTTCGATAAGAATTTTAACTTGAGCAGTCATTTGCAGCCGTAATAAATGCTGTTCATTAGGTACTTCAAAACGAGCATAGTAGAAAATAGCATCATTAATTTTTTCAGGGGTCGGCAAAATATCTTTCAACTTACCACTGAAGGCTTTATCTGGTGCACCTAACACTGTAAAAGAGGCACTAAGATCGGGTTTTAAATAGATAACATCCGCTTCAGAAACTTCCGCTTTTACCAGCATCGTATCTAAATCGGCTAAGGTTAAAATCGTTGGGGCCTCTTGTGCGGCAATGACGGTTTGGCCTTCAAGCGTTTTAATAAACGTCACTATGCCATCCATAGGCGCAGTGATACGTGTATATTGCAGATTCGTTTTTGCTGTATCTAACGTAGCTTGGTTCTTTTTAATTTGTGCTTGATAAGTGATGATACGTGCTTTTTTTACTTCAACATCGGTTTTAGTGCGATCAAGTTCATCTTGCGCAATAGCATGAGTACCAATCAGCTTTAATTGACGTTGATATGTAAGTTGCGCTAAACGTAATTCGGCCTGTGCCTGCTGAAGGTTTGCTCTAAGCTCATTGTTGGTTTCCTGCGATTCAGTGACGTCATTTTGCGCTTTCTTAGGATCAATAATCGCTAACAAGTCCCCCTTTTTAACCGCATCGCCTTCTTTCACAAACAAAGTTTGTAATTGACCACTGACTTGCGCACCCACATCAACTTTACGCACAGCATCAAGCTTCCCTGTTGCGGTCACTTCTTTTGACAAATCACCTCGTGTGATCTGTTGCGTTTGATATATCGGTGCCTTCTCTTTAGGCCAAAAAAAGTATGTCGCAATTGCTGCAAAAATTAAAATAAGGGTGAGTATTCTCCCTCGCTTTTTTAAAGATAAAAAAGCCATGTTTTTTCCTTTTTAAACATAAAGATCTAATAAATAACACAACGCTTTAGCTATGAGCTTTTATTCTCATAGCTAAATAAAATAAGTGTAGATCTCGTGAATTTATCTTACTGACACAAGTGTAATGAATCCGAACTAATTCGCCTTACCTCTTGCAAGCCATGCAACACGAGAAAACATACTTTTTAGTATGGAAGGGATGGAATCTATTCCGCGTTGAGCTGCATTGTTAGCCACCGTTAGTGCAAGATCTGGCTTTGATGAACGTTGAATAGCTTTAATAATCACTCGACGAGTCGGCCATTTTTCATTATCTGGCACACCGGCTACATCATGATATACATTACGAAAGCCTTCTTTGTATAAAAAGTGTTCCATATCTAATGCCGGGAGCTTCGTTAATCTATCACGCTCTGCGTCATTGCTTTTTAACGCAAAATCCTTAACGGTAGCGGCATATTTCTTACCCGCTTCATCACCATCCACTAAGGTATGCCATTCTATACCCATATAGGTTGCGTACTTTAATAATGGCTTAAGTCCACATTGAGCAAATTCAATGACTTTTATTCCTTCCGCTTCAAAGAAATAATTACATTGCCTTGCTAATTCGTTCATTAACCAAATCTCTGTTTCGCCTTCAACCAATAACCAACAACGCGCAAATAACGCAGAGGGTCGGTTATAACGAATATGAAAGGAGATACGTCGCTCTTCATCAGAATGTAGTTGCTGCTCCCCAACACGATAAGCAGCAACTTTATCGGTATCACGCACTAAACGACACACGCTCTCTAATGGTGCAAGTGACAACAATTCACCTGAGTTTGTGGTTGTGATCCGTTGTAATGAGAAAAGATTGAGTAATCCCCAAGCCACCGAAAGCATAATAGGATGTAAACGCGTTTCTGGATTTTCAACAATTACAATAGGCCTTGCATAAGGATCTAACGCAGCACTACCACGAGATTGTAATATAGAAGAGAACATCCCCAAGATAATTAATCGAATACTTCTTTGATTGGGTTTTGCCAGTACTTTATTAATATTTTCTAAAGCGTGCCAACCACGTACATGAGGTTCGTTAACCTTGCGATGGCGAGGGCGAGATTTAAACAACAACGAACCGTGATCTGCAAAATAGTGCCCTAACAGTTGTTGCATTGCATCAAGGCCTTCACGTAAATCATCATCTGACAACTCATCAGGATTTTTGACTAACGCTTTGGTTAACTCACTCATTTTATTATTAAACGCTTCTCGGTGAGGATTATTATGAGGATCGATAACGTCAGAGGCAAGATCACGAACAAAACGCGCATCTTGTAAGCGAAGAACAGGATAAAGCCTAACTATCTCTGCAATGATTTCTTGAGTTTGTCCATTAGGTAAGCGAATTTGCTTTCCTTCTTTATCCAGAAAATAGCGGAATGTTTTTACATTCTTTTGTTCATCTAATTCAGCGCTGATACGGTAATAGATATGTTTTAGTTCATCACCATTTGTAACCCATACAGGCGCTATTTTATGGAAACGATAAGAACGATGTCGTCCAGGGCGTGATTCAGTAAATGTCAGAATAATTTGTAGACTTTTTTTACTATTTTCTTCCAACTCATTCGGCAAACGATGGAAATCCTCGGGTGTAAATGCATATTGATAGGTTTCAATACCCAAGCTGAGTGTTAACGCATCAAGTAATGAGCTTTTACCCCACGCATTTTCACCCACTAAGACTGTATTCATATCAAGAGGTAATGAAAGACGATTAAGTCCACGGAATCCAACAATTTCCACTCTTTCTAAATACATAAATGCCCTCGTTAGTTACGACTAAGCTATGTTTTTTTATTCTTTCTATCTTAATTTTATGCTTAATCTGCCAATAATTTCACTTAATGAATATTTTCATTAAATCACAGTTAAAGAGTGTCGTAATAAAATTTACTCAACTATTCGATATATACCCAAATCGTTCGCTTTTCAAACAATTAAAGCCACTTATCGGTAAACATGTTAGGCTCATGGCTTCAATAAAAATTTTAGATTTATCTCAGCTTCTGTATCCACAACAACATAAGTAAATGTTATAATAAAGACAGCGTTATTAATTTATTTTATAATTTGAGTGCACTCAGTAAGGAATAGAAATGTTATCAGGGTTATTGATTATCCTACTGCCACTTTTTGTAGGGTATTTGATTAAGTTAAACAATCGCCCATTACTTCATCTGGCAAATCGCCTACTTAGTGCGATGGTTTACGTTATCCTATTTCTAATGGGCGTCAGTTTAGCCATGTTAGATAATATTGGTGAAAATTTAGTCTCTATTCTTGCTTATGCCAGCGTTTTCTTTTTATGTACCTTTGGTGCAAATTTACTATTTTTATGGCTATTGGATAAAAAAGATCCTTGGCATGTCCCTGCACATAAGCAATCTAAGCCCCCATCACGCATAAAAATGGTACTTGAATCACTACAATTATGCGGTGTCGTTGTTGTCGGTTTTTTTGTTGGCTTAACGGGCTGGTCAATCTTTCATTATGCATCTCATGCTAGCCAAGGTGCGCTTATCTTCTTGCTGTGGTTAGTCGGATTACAATTACGTAATAGCGGAATGAGCCCAAAACAAATTTTAATTAATCGCCGAGGAACAACCGTTGCTGTTGTCATGGGGGTGAGTGCGCTTGCAGGTGGTGCTTTAGCTGCTTATTTACTAGGGTTGCCGATGAAAATGGGATTAGCCATTGCATCTGGATATGGTTGGTACTCTTTATCTGGGATTGTACTTACCGATGCATTTGGTCCTGTTATTGGTAGTACTGCATTTTTCAATGATTTAATGCGTGAATTAGCGGCAATTATGCTTATTCCTATCATTGTTAATCGATATAGAAACACGGCATTAGGGATTTGTGGTTCAACTTCCATGGACTTTACTTTACCTGTTTTACAAAGAAGCGGCGGTGTTGCCATCGTTCCTGCGGCTATTGTGCATGGATTTGTTTTAAGTTTAATCACACCAATCTTAATGGCGTTCTTTACTTCATAGAAAAATCAGTAACAATAGAACGATAACGTTCTCTTTTTACAATGGATTAACCATGAATCAACAGCGTGTATTAGTACTTGGTGCAAGTGGGCATATTGGTCAAAATCTTATTCCAGCTTTGATAGAGCAAGGTCATCAGGTCACTGCAGGTGCCCGTCGAGTAGACTGGATGATGTCTCAAGGTTGGGAAAATACACGCTGTATCTTTGTCGATTTATATGATCCTGAAACCTTAACCAAAGTCATGCATGATACTGATATTGTTTATTACCTTGTTCATAGCATGAGCGATGCACATAATTTAATTGAGCAAGAGCGTAAAGCGGCAATCAATGTTGTGGAAGCATTAGAAGGCAGTAATGTTAAACAAATTATCTTCTTAAGTGCGTTACAACATAAAGACCAACAATATTCACCTCATCTTATTGCCCGAAAACTAACAGGAGAAGTGTTAAGAACCAGCACTATTCCCGTGACCGAAATTCGCACCTCAATGATTGTCGGACCAGGCTCTGCTGCCTTTGAGATTATGCGTGATATGGTTTACAACCTCCCTATTCTTACACCACCACGTTGGGTTCGTTCTAAATCTTCCCCTATTGCGCTCAAAAATTTAATTCACTATTTAACTGAAATTATTCATCATCCCACTCATCAACACCGTATTTTTGATGCTGGTGGTCCTGAATATATTAGCTATCAAACCCTTTTTGAGCGTTTTATTAAAATCTCAGGTAAAAAACGCGTATTAATCCCGCTACCGATGCCCGGCAGTCTTATTTCTGCCGGCTTTATCAGTATGATCACTTCTGTGCCAACCTCTATTGCCAAAGAGCTGATCCAAGGGCTTAAATACGATCTCCCAGCCAATGATGAACCATTACGTAAACTTATTCCTCAAACCCTAATTAAATTTGATGATGCAGTAAAAGAAACACTCGCTGATGAAGCAGCAGCTTTAGATAACAAAGATTGGGGTTACTCTCCTGCTGTTCGTAGTCGTTGGAAACCTGGCTATGGCTATTACCCTAAAAATGCAGGTTATACAGTATCCACACCAGCAAGCGCAGCATCGCTTTGGCATACAGTGCAACAAATCGGCGGAAAACAAGGCTATTTTTATGGTAATGCGTTATGGAAAATACGCGCCATTATGGATGATATCGCTGGAAATAAAGTTACTTACGGACGCCCTTCTAGAGAAACATTAGTGCTTGGCGATATGATTGATGGTTGGCGAGTGATCAAACTTGAGCCTGAAAAACAGCTCACACTATTATTTGGAATGAAAGCGCCCGGTTTAGGTAGACTTTCTTTCACAATCCACGACAGTGGTAATCTTCGTTCAATAGATGTTCGTGCTTGGTGGCACCCAGCAGGATTTAGTGGATTACTTTATTGGTTCGCGATGATGCCCGCGCACTTATTTATTTTCAAAGGTATGGCTAAAACAATAAGTATTAACGCTTATAAACTGGATAAAAATTCATCTAACGGTGAGAAAAAATAGCTAAACTACCCATTTTTATATAAAGAAACCACTTTATTATGCAGTTTTAGTTGCATAATTATTCTTACCGTTTTATTATTTGAAACAGTTGATGACTATTCAAAAAAAACGCATGAGTATTCAATTAAAAAACATAAATTGTTTCTACGGTTCGCACCAAGCGCTCTATGACATTAATCTAGAATGCTCTGCCGGTGAAACAATGGTTCTATTAGGACCAAGTGGTGCGGGTAAGAGCTCACTAATGAGAGTTCTCAATTTATTAGAAATGCCACGTTCAGGCGAATTAGAGATTGCTGGTCTGCATTTTGACTTTAGCCAACAGCCTAATGCAAAGGCAATTCGCTTATTACGCCAAAATGTGGGTATGGTATTTCAACAATACAATTTATGGCCACATTTAACGGTTCTTGATAATTTAATTGAAGCACCTTGTCGTGTATTAGGTTTATCAAAACCACAAGCCAAAGAAAAAGCAATGAAATTACTTGAGCGTTTGCGTTTAAGTGATTATGCAGGGCGTTTTCCTCTACATTTATCTGGAGGACAACAACAACGTGTTGCTATTGCAAGAGCATTAATGATGGAGCCTCAAGTTCTCTTATTTGATGAACCAACGGCAGCATTAGATCCTGAAATTACAGCTCAAGTTGTTGATATCATTAAAGAGCTTTCTGAAACGGGTATTACACAAGTTATTGTGACCCACGAAGTTGAAATTGCACGCAAAGCCGCGAGCAAAGTTGTATATATGGAAAACGGCCGTATTATAGAGCAAGGTGATAACTATCGTTTCACTGCTCCACAAACGGAAGCTTTTGCTAATTACTTGTCACACTAAATCAGGATCAGACAATGAAAAAAATATTATTTGCAGCACTTCTGACCAGTATTACACTTTCTGCAACTGCGGCTGAGAAAGAGACAATTCGTTTTGCAACTGAAGCAACGTATCCTCCATTTGAAATGATTGATGCGAATAATCAAATTGTGGGATTTGATGTTGATTTAGCCAATGCGATGTGTGCAAAAATTAATGCTGACTGTACCTTTACCAATCAGTCATTTGATAGTTTAATTCCGAGCCTGAAATTCCGTCGTTTTGAAGCGTTAATGGCGGGTATTGATATTACGCCAGAGCGTCAAAAACAAGTTGATTTCACTGATTCTTACTATGATAACTCTGCCGTATTTATCACAGTAAAAGGTAAAATTTCTGATGTTGCGAACTTAAAAGGCAAACAAATTGGTGTCCAGAATGGGACAACCCATCAGAAATTCATCAATGAACAACACAAAGAGATGAAAACTGTTCCTTATGACAGTTATCAAAATGCAGTATTAGATCTTAAAAATGGTCGTATCGAGGCTATCTTTGGTGACACAGCTGTTGTTAATGAATGGCTGAAAAAGAATCCTGAATTAGGTATTGTAGGCGACAAAGTTGCAGATCCTAACTACTTTGGTACAGGCCTTGCGATCGCAGTAAGAAAAGGTAATGCTGATTTACAAGATAAATTAAACAAAGCATTAGCTGAAGTAAAAGCTGATGGCACCTATGATGTCATTTATAAAAAATGGTTTGAATAACAATAATAGCTTAATAAATGAATGAAATAACAACTCTAGCAGGTGCGGCCGTCACAACGGTCACACTTGCTATTTCTGCTCTTATCATCGGGTTAGTTCTAGCCATGCTGTTTACAGCTTGGGAATCCGCGAGGTGGAAAGCCTTTGCTTTCTTAGGAACATGTTGGGTAACACTAATTAGAGGACTACCAGAAATGCTGGTGGTTCTTTTTGTCTATTATGGCACCTTGCAAGGTGTCATGATGTTAATGGATGGAATTGATCTTGGTGCTTTCACCTTACAAATTGATTTTGGTGATACTGAATCATTGCCTTTCTATTGCGGTGTTATCGCCCTTTCACTTCTTTATGCGTCTTATGCCTCCCAAACTTTACGTGGTGCATTAAAAGCAGTACCTACAGGACAATGGGAAGCTGGCCAAGCCTTAGGCATGGGCCGTATTACTATTTTCTTCCGCTTTATCATGCCTCAAATGTGGCGTCACGCTTTACCGGGTTTAGGTAATCAGTGGTTAGTTCTATTAAAAGATACGGCTTTAGTCTCATTAATCAGCGTTAATGATTTAATGTTACAAACACAAAGTATCGCTAACCGAACTCAAGAGCCTTTTACTTGGTATAGCATTGTTGCATTAATTTATTTGGCAATTACGTTGGTCAGTCAATATATCCTGAAATGGTTAGAAATGAGAACGACCCGATTTGAACGGAGTGCCTCATAATGTGGGATTATATTGTTGATATTTTACCGGGATTACCAACTAGCCTTTCTTTAACATTTGTGGCTCTATTGGTTGCATTTACTCTCTCGGTTTTAATGACTTTTGTTTTGGCATTAAAAACACCGGTTATTAACCAAATAGTAAAAGCCTATATTACCTTATTTACTGGTACGCCTTTATTAGTACAGTTCTTCTTAATCTATTATGGCCCTGGGCAATTTCCTGTGTTGAAAAACTTCCCAACAATGTGGGAGTTATTATCAACACCTTGGTTTTGTGCCATGGTCACATTAGCATTAAACAGTGCGGCTTATTCAACTTTACTTTTCTATGGTGCGGTAAGAGCAATTCCATCAGGACAGTGGCAATCCTGTCAAGCGTTAGGAATGTCACCCGTACAAACAGCAAGAGTGATATTACCTTACGCATTTAAGCGTGCGCTTTCATCCTATTCAAACGAAGTGGTCTTAATATTCAAAAGTACCTCACTTGCCAGTACTATCACCCTACTTGAATTAACTGGTTATAGCCGACAAGTTTTTGGTCAAAGTTATGATGTGATGGTTTTTGTTGCAGCAGGCATTATTTATCTGTGTATCAACGGAATACTGACACTCTTAATGAGATTGATTGAGAAGAAAGCCTTAGAGTTTGAGCATCGTAATTAAAAGCGCGTAAGCCGACTTGTCAATATAAAAACACCCCAGCAGTTTGAACTAACCCCAAAAGTTGGACACCAACTTTGGGGTGTTTTTTTATGTCTGAATAAATAATGTATTAACGCTGATCTGTTATTTTTTAATAACTATCTTAGCTATCTTTTAATACCAATAATGTAAGGACTTCATAGTGAGAAGTATGAGGAAACATATCAAACAATTGCACTCTATCTATCTGGTAGTGTGTAAGTTGCTGAATATCTTTAGCCATGGTTTGAGCATTGCAGCTAGAGTACAAAATAAAGCGAGGTTTCATTGTATTTAAATAGCCACACAGTGCCTCTCCGATCCCTCGTCTTGGCGGATTAACAAGCACTAATTCAGGTACTGACTCTTTAGTTAATGCATATCCTGTTGAATCTAATGCTTGAAACTCAACATGCTCTAATCCTAATTCTTGAGCCGATAAACGTGCACATTCAATCGCTTCTGGACTAATTTCAATCCCTGTTAATTGAGTTGATTTATCTGCACAATGCAACCCAAACCCCCCTGTTCCACAAAACATATCCCACAAATGTGTGATATTTAATTCTCTCACCCAACGACCTGCCGTAGCATAAAGTGATGAAGCAACCTCTGGATTAGTTTGAAAAAAACCTCTAGGGCGAATATGTAATGGAATTTGATTAAAAGATTCATCCAAAAACGTTTTTTCAGTCAGAATAGTTTCTTTTTCACCTTCAAGAATAGCCATATGAATAGGTTGAATATTCACAGAGATAACAGCTAATTGAGGCAATTGTGCTTGTAACCAAGGAAGTGCTTTGCGAAGCTGTTCTAGTTTTTTTTCTGAGCGCAAAACAAAGCGTAACATCATCGTGCCATTGCTTCTGCTTTCGGTTAATAAGATAAACTTAAGTTCGCCACGACGACGCTCTATATCGTAAGGTACTAATCCTGCTCTCGCTATAAATGTTTTTAAAATCGAAAAGATCGGTGCAAAAGAGTCAGGATAAAGAGGACATTCGCATAAATCGACAGCCACTCCCTCTCGTGTTTTTAGACCTAATACTGGTTTTTCAACACTGCCACTGACTACCATTTTTGCTTTATTACGAAACTGTGCTTGCTGGCTTTCAACAGGCGTTAATTTATCAAAAGCATAATCTTCAGGTAGCAATGATAATAAACTGTGCTGTTTTTTCTTGATTTGTTCAGAATAAGCAAGAGAAAGCCATTCACAAGAATGACAATCACCCGCACTAAATCGTGCGCATTGCATAAGATTTTGTGACCGTTATGGAGATTAATATTAATGTACAGTATAGGAGGAGTCAGTTGATGCGCTAGTTATCTCAACATCTTCTTCATCTTCATTTTCACTTTCTTGCTTTTCGCCATACAAGAAACCGTTATTAAAAATTTCGCTGATAACTTCAGCAGATTGCTCTTCTGCTTTTTGTAAGAACAGGTCAAATTGATTAAGTGAGATACCTGCAGCAACCGGAAATGATTGGCAAAAAACTAATTTTGGTAAGTTCTCGTCACTAATTTCTAGAAATGTTTTAATAAATAAAGAACTTGCATTAATTTGGCTTAAATTTGCCATTAATGGCACTATTGCTGACGGTTTTAGCTCAGCGATAGCGGTAAATACAAGCACATCTTCAAGAATATCAATTTTGGCATCAAAAATACCACTGATATATTGAAGATGCGGTAAATGTAACGCCTGACAAGAGTCACATTCATAATAAGCGATCTGTAATTCATCAAGCCAAGACTTTAGCTGATCCAGATCAGTAGTCACAACAGCGTTCATTCAAATAACCTTTACGCGCAAAAAAAAGAGTGCCTTTTGGCATTGGTGCTATTTTGCCACTTTTTCTATCTTGAAGGCACTAATAAATAAAAAAACTAAGAAAATTAAGCCAATTTACACATTGTATTTTCTTAGTTTCAAATACATTTTGAGGAAAAACAGATAGCTACTTATTGTTATTCTCTTTTTTCTGTTTACTCTTTGTGGATTGATGGTCAATCCCTAAAAAAGTTAATCGATAAATAGCACGCCATACTATATGAATAGCTGGCGGGATCATGCAGATAACCCCTAAAACAACTAGCGTTAATTGTCCTGTATATGTTCCTAGCCACTGCGGAGAGGTCATATATTGATTGATATAAAGATAAGCAACCACCAATAAAATGATCCCTATTATTTCAATGATAATAATGGGTTTTGGCATATCTGACAGTGATTTCATATCTCGATTTGAAGGCTTTTCCATCATTTCTCCGCTAAATGCAGTGTTGCAGTCCTATCTCATTATTCAGCAAATTGGTATAATTTATCACACTAAAAGGCAATAACTGTTTTTGTTTAGCCTAATAAAAAGGCATAGTAACAACCAAGAGAAACTATTATGCCTGAATTTTATTTCCTCAATAAGGAGTGTCGTATGTTTGTTGTCATTTTTGGTCGCCCTGGTTGCCCATATTGTGTTCGTGCAAAACAACTGGCTGAAACTTTATCTGAAAAACGTGACGATTTCGATTTCCGTTATGTTGATATTCAAGCAGAAGGAATTACAAAAGCTGATTTATCTAAAACTGTCGGTAAACCAGTTGAAACTGTGCCACAAATTTTTATTGATGAGAAACACATTGGTGGTTGCACAGATTTTGAAGCTTATGCTAAAGAAAATTTAGGCATCTATAATTAATTCAAAAGCGCTAAAACAGATTATTTATCAATATGTTTTAGCGCTTTCTTTTTTTGCATCACCCCATTTTTTCATTATCTTCCCACTCTTTCTAAAAAAAAATTCTATTTTTTTTCATTAGCCAGCGAACTTTCTTTCTAACTCGTAGTCTGAATTAGTGCCACTGCTTTTCTTTGATGTCCCCAAATATTGAGGAGCCCGATAGTTTCAACCCTTTTGGTGAAATAACTGTCGGGTTTTTTATTGCTTGATATTTAGTGACGCTCGCCTTGCAATGTCACAATAATGCGACGATCCCCTCCGTGATTACGATGTTCACCAAGATAAACCCCCTGCCAAGTTCCTAAATTCAACTCACCTTGACTAATAGGGATCGTGACACTTTGCCCAAGTAAGCTACTTTTTATATGAGCTGGCATATCATCACTACCTTCATAAGTGTGAAGATAGTAATCTTCATTCTCTTTCACACTTTGATTAAAGAAGCTTTCAAAGTCACTTCGTACTGTCGGGTCGGCATTTTCATTAATCGTTAATGAAGCCGATGTATGTTGAATAAAAAAATGAGCTATTCCAATTTTATATTGTCTTAGTTCGGGTAATTCTTGAATCAATACCTGTGTAATTAAGTGGAACCCTCTCGGCCTTGCCTTGAGTATGATGTTTTTTTGGAGCCACATTTTATACCTCGTTGATAATAAGAAAAAAGAACAATGTGAGAGCGATACCATAAGTGAAATACTCTTTTTAAGAGTGCTTTAGTTCAGTTAAATCTAAAACTGACAATTCTTTTAAAAAAAGCACAATTAAATAAGAAAAAAACACTTTACCCTTATTACTCCCTCATTTACCCTTAAAAACTTGCGTATTATGTATCATAAACATCGCTTATCAGCACGACATGTATGGAGCCTACTTTGCTGGAACAATTTAATTTAGCCGTATTTTCAATAATGAATGCAACGCCTGCGGCATCTCCTTTAGAAATCGGTACGGCGATAGTTATTGCTAAGTACCTTGTCTATTTTTTTCCATTATCCTTAGTGTTCTATTGGTTATGGGGTAATGAAAAACATCTTAACCAGCAAAGAGCATTAGTATGTAAAGCTGCTGTCTCTTTGGGTATCGCACTTTCTATCTCTTGGATGATTGGTGCTATTGCTCCTCATGACCGTCCTTTTGCCGCCAACATTGGCTACAACTTTCTTGATCACGATGCAACACCATCATTCCCAAGTAACCATGGTACGTTTGTTTTCACTATTGCTTTAGCTTACCTGTTTTGGCATAACAGTAAACGTATTGGTTATATCATGCTAGGTTTAGGACTAGCGATTGCTTGGGCACGTATCTACCTTGGTGTGCATTGGCCAATCGATATGATTGGTGCTTTTATTGTTGCTCTACTTTCTTGTGGCCTTTGTCAGATCTTCTGGTCTAAAGGCGGTAAAATACTCCAAAAATGGGTACAACAGCTCTATCAACTCTGTTTTGCTTATCCTATTCGTAAAGGTTGGACAAAGGCCTAACCTTTCTAATATCGAAAAGGCCACATTTATGTGGTCTTTTTTATATTTAACTTAAGCCCCCTTCAATATATTAATATATAAATAAAAATATTCTCTACTATTATATTAATCGTCCAAAATTAAATGTGTTGTTATTTTAATCAAATTTAAACTTTTATATTCGTTATATAACAACCTACCCAACTCATTTATTAACGAATTTATTGTTTTTTTTATAAACAATATTCTACTTATAAATGAAATATCGCTATCTTCATTTCATAAAATAAAAGGAATTCATTAATAAATAATCATATTTCATCGTTTCTATATTCTTTCGTCTACTTTTAAACATTATTTAAATAAAATAATTTATTCTTAATTTTCAACAAGATAAATGGTTAATATAATGTTTAAATTGTAAATAAAAATAACCCAATTGATTTTAATCATTTAATCTTTAGTTAATAAAAACACGTCAAAATAATCATTAATATGTGAACATTTAAGTATTTAGCTTTATTTTATACTTGCTTTAAAATTGGAAAATCATTTCAAAATGTTTTAAAACTCTCCTCAAAAAACATAAAATATAAAAAATGTTACATTTTTAGGTTTTTCAGTTATATTTAGCATTTGAGATGGTGATCACGGTAGTTTATCCTGAAAAACACTATATTCTGCACCTCTTAAGTCTGGATATAAACTTATTGAATATTTTTTCAAATTTTAAAAGAGCTTAATTCTTTTGAAGGTTAAAGATTTTTATATTTATATGTAGTAATTGAAGATATTGAGATAACACCAGGTACTCAATACACTCATTTATTCATAATTAAATTTATACCGTAGTTGTTTCTAGAAAATACAATTGCGCTCTTATTTTTATTCATTATTTTTTTACCGCGTTATTTCGGAGAGTATTATGGATACAACCAAAGCTGGTTCTATCGCGTCGGGTAACACCCAAGGTGATTACAAAACATGGCGTAAGTCAGATACTGTATGGATGTTAGGTTTATACGGTACGGCTATCGGTGCTGGCGTTCTATTTTTACCTATCAACGCAGGGATTGGTGGTTTAATTCCTCTGTTGATCATGTTAGTACTTGCATTCCCAATGACCTTCTTTGCACACCGTGGTATGTGTCGCTTTGTGTTATCAGGTAAAAATCCTGGTGAAGATATTACTGAAGTTGTTGAAGAACACTTCGGTAAAACTGCAGGTAAACTGATCACACTGCTTTATTTCTTTGCAATTTATCCTATTTTATTAGTTTATAGTGTTGCTATCACTAATACTGTAGAAAGCTTTATTGTAAACCAAATGCATATGGCAGCTCCGCCTCGTGCAATTTTATCACTGATCCTGATTGTCGGTATCATGTGTATTATTCGCTTTGGTGAACAAGCTATTGTTAAAGCAATGAGCGTGCTGGTATTCCCATTTGTTGCAATATTGATGGTACTTGCACTGTATCTGATCCCAGAATGGAATGGTGCAATCCTTGAGACTCTCTCTTTTGATCACGCAACCACGTCTGGCATGGGGCAAGGCCTATTAGTAACTCTATGGTTAGCTATCCCTGTAATGGTGTTCTCTTTCAATCACTCTCCAATCATCTCTGCATTTGCTGTTGCAAAACGTGAAGAATACGGCGAAAACGCAGAGAAAAAATGTTCACGCATTTTAGCTTATGCACACATCATGATGGTTATCACTGTTATGTTCTTCGTGTTTAGTTGTGTATTTAGCTTAACACCAGAAAACTTAGCAGAAGCAAAAGCACAAAACATCAGTATCCTGTCTTACCTTGCTAACCATTTTGAAGCACCTGTTATCGCTTATATTGCACCTTTCATTGCATTCGTTGCGATTACTAAATCTTTCTTAGGCCACTATTTAGGTGCCCGTGAAGGTTTCAATGGTTTAATCATCAAATCACTGCGTGAAAAAGGTAAAACAATCGAAAAAGATCGTTTAAATAAAATCACTGCACTGTTTATGCTGGTTACAACTTGGATCGTTGCAACGTTAAACCCAAGCATTTTAGGTATGATTGAAACATTAGGTGGTCCAATTATCGCAATGTTACTGTTCCTGATGCCTATGTATGCAATCCGTAAAGTACCAGCGATGAAGAAATATGCCGGCCACATTAGCAACGTATTTGTTGTAGTTATGGGTCTTATCGCAATCTCAGCAGTTTTCTATAGCTTAATTAACTCTTTCATGAGCTAATAGAGCATCAAATGGCTACTTTCTTAAAAGGGAGTAGCCATTGCTTTAGACTTCAAAACTGACACTTAACATTCTAATAATCACACAGTTGCGCCTTTAAATGAATTAGGGAGGCGAATATTATGGTTAGCGTCTTTGATATTTTTAAAATTGGTATTGGCCCTTCAAGCTCACACACTGTAGGCCCAATGAAAGCAGGTAAAGAATTTGTTGATTTGCTTGCTGAAAAAAAACTTCTCTCTTCTGTTTCCCGTGTTATCGTTGATGTTTATGGCTCTTTATCTTTAACAGGTAAAGGTCACGCAACGGATATTGCTATTATTATGGGATTAGCAGGAAATTTACCAGATACCGTCGACATAGATTCTATTACCCCATTTATTAAACAAGTAGAAACAACAGGCCGCTTAATGCTAGCAAATGGCATTAAAGAAGTGGATTTTCCGGTTGAAGGCGGTATGAATTTCCATAAAAGCAATTTACCCCTCCATGAGAACGGCATGACAATCACCGCTTATAATGGTGAACAGGTTCTATTGAAAAAAACTTATTATTCTATTGGTGGCGGTTTTATTGTTGATGAAGAGCATTTTGGCCAACCTGAAGAAAATACAGTTCAAGTCCCTTATCCTTATCAATATGCGGCTGATTTACGTCGCCATTGTAAAGAAACAGGGCTCTCTTTATCTGCATTAGTGATGCAAAACGAATTAGCATTACGTAGCAAAGAAGAAATTTCGGCTCATTTAGCTGCTGTTTGGGAAGTGATGAAATCAGGTATTGAGCGCGGTGTAAATACCGAAGGCTTATTACCAGGGCCATTACGCGTACCGCGCCGTGCTTCTGCATTACGCCGTATGTTAGTCACAGAAGATAAAACGACAACAGACCCAATGACGGTTGTTGACTGGATTAATATGTTTGCCCTTGCTGTGAATGAAGAAAATGCGGCTGGTGGACGTGTTGTTACTGCACCAACAAACGGTGCCTGTGGTATTATCCCAGCGGTATTGTCTTACTATGATAAATTTATTCGTCCTGTAAATGAAAACTCTTACACTCGCTTTTTCTTAGTTGCTGGCGTTATTGGTTCACTTTACAAAATGAATGCATCTATCTCAGGTGCTGAAGTGGGTTGCCAAGGCGAAGTGGGTGTTGCTTGTTCAATGGCAGCAGGTGCATTAACGGAACTTTTAGGCGGTAGCCCAGAACAAGTTTGCATTGCAGCTGAAATTGCGATGGAGCATAACTTAGGGCTTACTTGCGACCCAGTTGCAGGACAAGTACAAGTTCCTTGTATTGAACGTAATGCTATCGCCGCTGTACAAGCAGTAAACTCATCGCGTATGGCGTTACGTCGTGTCAGCGACCCTCGTATTTGTTTAGATAAAGTCATTGAAACAATGTACGAAACCGGTAAAGACATTAATGCTAAATATCGTGAAACCTCTCAAGGTGGATTAGCTATTAAAATATCCTGTGACTAAACCCATGGATCTTAAATCCAGATAGCTACAATAGATAAGGCGCTGATATCAGCGCCTTTTTTGTTTGTGTAGTATCTATCTCGTTACTCTTCTTTTTTAATATCATCTTTTTGTATGAGATTAAATTTTTATCCTTAGTTAAAATATGTTTTTTCAAACGAGCAAAGCATCACTCAATACAGATAGTTTAAAGAAAAAATAGGAGATAACTACATAAATTATTTAAATGGCGTGACGATAAACGCGTTATCTAAAGTAAATAACTACAAATTAATCAATCTATTGGTGATATTTAGATTATTGTCTAAAGTTGATAAGTAAAGATCACTAGAGACATCATCAGCGGGATAAAAAGAGAACTAAAATGAAATCAGATATTCAAATCTCCCAAGAAGCACACCTCTTACCTATTCAAGAAATTGCGAAAAATTTAAATATTGATCAAGATGATATCGAGTTTTATGGCAAATACAAAGCTAAATTTAGCCACAGTATTTGGTCAAAAATTGCGGCCAAAAAGCCCGGAAAATTAGTTTTAGTTACAGCAATTAATCCAACACCTGCTGGTGAAGGTAAAACAACCGTCACCGTTGGATTAGGGCAAGCCCTTAACCATATTGGAAAAAGTGCCATTATCGCATTACGCGAACCCTCATTAGGCCCTTGTTTTGGCATGAAAGGGGGAGCTGCTGGGGGGGGTTATTCTCAAGTTGTACCAATGGAAGATCTTAATCTTCATTTTACTGGCGATTTTCATGCTATTACATCAGCAAACAACTTACTGGCCGCCATGCTTGATAACTCCATTTATCAAGGTAATCCTTTAAATATCGATCCTAAAAAAATCGTGTTTAAACGTTGTATGGATATGAACGATCGCGCTTTACGAAATATTGTTGTGGGATTGGGTGGCGAAAAAGACGGTATTACAAGAGAAGATAACTTTGTTATTACTGTTGCTTCTGAAATTATGTCAATCCTGTGTTTAGCTGAGGATATTCAAGATTTAAAACAAAGACTTTCTCAGATCATTGTTGCTTATTCTTACAATGGCGATCCTATCACTGCTAATGATTTACAAGCCGTTGGCGCAATGGCCAGTTTGTTAAAAGATGCTATTAATCCTAATCTAGTACAAACACTCGAAAATACGCCAGCCATTATTCATGGTGGCCCATTCGCTAATATTGCTCATGGTTGCAATAGCGTAAGAGCGACAAAATTGGCTCTTCAACTTGCTGATATCACTATTACGGAAGCGGGTTTTGGTGCTGATTTAGGTGCTGAAAAATTCTTTGATATAAAATGCAGAATGAGTGGATTACGCCCTGATTGTGCCGTTATTGTTGTCACCACTAAAGCGCTAAAATATAACGGTGGCTTAGGTAAAGCCGAGTGGAATAATGAAGATTTAAGTGCACTTAAAAAAGGTATTGTCAATCTAGAAAAACATATTGAAAACCTTAAAAAATACGGCTTACCTGTGGTTGTTTCACTTAATGCCTATGTTACCGATAGCGTTGCAGAGCATCAGTTTATCAAACAATTCTGCCAAGATAGAAATTGTCGATTTGCAATTACAAAAGTGTGGGAAAAAGGAGGGGAAGGTGGTATTGAATTAGCGAATCAAGTCATTGATACACTTGAAAATGAGCATAGCCAATTCCAATTAATTTATCCTGATAATGCCTCGCTTAGTGAAAAAATTAATACTGTCGCAAAAGAGATCTATGGCGCAAATGGTGTGACTTATAGTCAATCTGCTCGTAACATGTTGGAAAAAATAGAAAAAATGGGGTTTTCTCATTTCCCTGTTTGCATGGCTAAAACTCAATATTCACTCTCAGATGACCCCAAGTTATTAGGTCGCCCGACTGATTTTACAATAAATGTTCGTGAAGTGTATGTTTCTGCTGGCGCTGGCTTTGTTGTCGCCTTAACAGGCTCTATCACAACCATGCCCGGACTACCGAAAACACCTGCTGCTATCACTGTTAATGTTGATAATCAAGGTAAGATCGATGGTCTTATTTAAGCTCTAAAGTAGATATTTCCCCATTTTTATTGAATATAAAAAAATCCGTAATCATTAAACAATTACGGATTTTTCATATCAAAATAACAACTAGTCTTTCTTTTTGGGTGAAAAACTCAGTAACGCTTTGATAGATCCATTCTTGATAAATTAACCAAAAATAGCATTAAACCAACCGGATACAGTTTTAACAACAAAATCCCAAATACGGCTGAAGAAACCGCCTTCCTCAACCGCTTCTTTTACGACGAGTGGGCGTTGTTCAATCACTTCATCATTTAATAAAAAGTTAACTGTACCTACAACCTGGTTTTGAGTTAACGGCGCTTCTAATACAGGATTAGTTAACGTAAAAGAGGCTTTCAGATTTTTCAATTCACCTTTAGGAATGGTAATTGAGGCATCATTAGCAACCCCTAATGCCACTTCACCTTTATCGCCGTACCACACTTTTTGACTTGTCAATGGTGTAGCTGCTTTTACTGGCGTTACCGTTTCAAAAAAGCGAAAACCCCAGCCTAATAACTTTTCACTTTCAGCAAAACGTACTTTATCTGATGGTGCTCCTAAAACAACAGCAATCAAACGCATATCACCTTCGGTTGCCGAAGAAACAAGATTATACCCTGCTCCATTAGTGTGACCTGTTTTCACACCATCGACATTCATATTTTTATTCCACAATAAACGGTTACGGTTTGGCTGACGAATATTGTTGAATGTAAATTCTTTTTCTTTATGTATTTCATACTCTGAAGGAACATCGCGGATCATGGCTGCTGTGAGTAATGCCATATCTTGTGCTGTTGTATATTGCCCTTCAGAATCTAACCCATGAACAGTTTTAAAGTATGTATTTTTTAAACCCAGATTCTTAGCATAGGAATTCATTAAATCAACAAAGGTTTCCTGACTACCCGCAATATGTTCTGCTAATGCGATACTGGCATCATTACCAGATTGAATAACCATACCGCGATTTAAATCAATCACTTTGACCTGATCACCCGGTTTCAAGAACATCAATGATGATCCCTTCAATACCGGATTTCCTGTTGCCCATGCATTACGCCCAACAATAACCATATCGTCAGGTGACATACGACCTTCTTTAATAGCTTGCCCAACAACATAGCTACTCATGATTTTTGTAAGACTAGCAGGATCTAAACGCTCATCAGGTTTTTCTGATGCCAGAATTTTTCCGCTGTTATAATCCATTAATACATAAGATTTTGCCTCAATTTGAGGAGCCACTGGATTATTTACTGCAAATGAAGGACTAGAAATAATTAGCAGTAAACCCATTCCCGCGGTAACCTTACTCAGAACAGATGGAATATTTTTTGTCATTACCGATCACCCTTTTATATCAATTTGTTAAAGCTTTCCTACTATATGGCTTTCTGGAATAAGACGCCAACATTGATATGTAGAGATTTATCTTATATTCATATTTAGGCGCCCTATAGAGGGAAATTTTATTACTTATCGTGGTTTAGGAGACCTTTATGTTAAAAGTCTGGGGTAGAAAAAACTCATCTAACGTTAAAAAAGTTCTTTGGTGTTTAAAGGAATTAAATGTTCCTTATGAGCAAATCGATGTTGGTGGCCCTTTTGGTGGACTCAATGAAGTAAATTATTTAGCGATCAACCCCAACGCATCTATTCCAACCTTACAAGATGATGACTTTGCTTTATGGGAGTCTAATACCATTATTCGTTATTTATGTACAAAATATGAAAATAACACACTCTATCCCATTGTTCTAAAACAACGAGCAAATATAGAAAAATGGATGGACTGGTCAAATGGCAGCCTATTTGCTCCCATCCAACAAATGATGATCATGATTGTTCGTACGCCTAAAGAGCAACAAAATCCTGAGATTATTAACGAGTTGAAAGAGAAGCTTAATAAACTCCTTAAAATTGCTGACGACCAACTGGCAAAAACAACTTATTTTGCAGGAGATACTCTTTCTCTTGCTGACATAGCAATAGCACCATTGGTCTATCCATGGCTAGAAGTTTGCAAAGATAGACCACATTTCCCTCACATTGAGCGTTGGTTTGCACGATTAAGTGAAAGACCTATTTTCCGTGATATCGTGTTACTGCCTGTAAATTAAGTTAATTCATTGGCATTTTGTCGGGATCTGGGTAATGGTAATGGAATCCAAGATCTCGACAGATCTGCTGACCATCAATCTCTCGTATTAAAGGCTTCTCTTCCTCAACAAATTCTGGTGGAATAAGATCAAGTTGATTAGACACTCTTGAGTAAAAATCTTTCTTTTTAGGGTGAATAGGAGCACATAGGTTATATAAATGGCCACCTTCATTCTGCGCAAGAAGTTGTTCGACTGCAAAAATTACATCGTCTAAGTGAACTAAGTTAACGCATTGATGAGCGCCTTTTACCTGTTTTTTACCTGATAAAAAACGTCCTGCATGACGACCCGGCCCGACTAATCCAGCTAACCGAAGAATATCAACCGTAGTCAACGGTAAACGATGTAGCCAGTTTTCAACTTCTGCTAACATTTTTGCTGATTGTGTTTCTGGCCGAATATCCATTTCTTCCGTGATATTACCCGTTTGATTGCCATATACAGAAGTAGAGCTAATGTAAATGACTCTCGTAACATGACGAGACATTGCGCTATCCACCAGCGTCTGAATAGCTTCAACATAATCATAACCACCACCAGCAGCACTAGGTGGTAACGTGATAATGAGAACGTCTGTTTCCATTAAGTAATCAAAATCATCTCTATCACATTCAATTGCGGGTGTTAAATTCACTAAACAGCAGTCAACGCCACTCATTCTTGCTGCTTCTACGCCATCTTCGGTGGTTTTAGTCCCTTTAACTTGATAGCCTGCATCACGCAACGCAGCGGCAAGTGGTAAACCTAACCAACCTAATCCTACGATGGTTATTCGTTTCATTTTGCTCCCCTACTTAAATGGCTTAGTCAAAGTATGCTATAAAATTTCAGTTTCGCCATTACCTATAAACAATACTTATATTTCGTAAACATTTTACATCTCCCTATATACTCGCCTACTTATCCCATTAAGTAAATAAGAGAAATATTAAAATTACATTAAAAACAAAAGGTTATAAAATAATTAAATTATTATTAAAAAATAGGTTGCTTTCTGCTTTGTAAATCATGTAGGTTGAAAGGCAGACAAATTCTAAATGCAGGTTACTAAATAGAGATTAACAGTAACAGGCATGATTAAATAACAAATAGTGTTATTAGCTAGGAAAATAATTATGTATAGCATTCAACTAAACCACCATCATCACCATCACCCTGACTAGTCTTTCAGGCGATGAGTGCTGGAAGACGTTTAAGAAACGCTTCCGGTGGTCTGAATGCAGATAACAACTAAAACCCCGGAAGGCAACTTCCGGGGTTTTTTTATAGCTAATTTTCAAACAAAAAATTAAGACAAGGACAGGGTAATATTATGTTAGACAAAACAAGATTAAGAATTGCAATGCAAAAATCGGGTCGCTTAAGTGATGAATCTCGCGCCCTTTTAGCACGTTGTGGCATCAAAATTAATTTAAACCAACAACGTCTGATTGCTTATGCAGAAAATATGCCTATCGATATTTTACGTGTTAGAGATGACGATATTCCTGGATTAGTCATGGATGGCGTTGTTGATTTAGGGATCATCGGTGAAAACGTTTTAGAAGAAGAGTTATTAAAGCGTCGTTCACAAGGTGAAAACCCCAGTTATCTAACATTGCGTCGTCTTGATTTTGGTGGCTGTCGTTTATCTCTTGCGACTCCTGTCGATTTTGATTACCAAGGTGCGGAATGCTTAAATAATACTCGTATCGCAACCTCTTATCCAAACCTGCTCAAACGTTATTTAGACCAAAAAGGTATCAAATTTAAATCGTGTTTATTAAACGGCTCTGTTGAAGTCGCGCCTCGTGCGGGCCTTGCTGACTCTATCTGTGACTTAGTTTCTACTGGCGCAACATTAGAAGCCAACGGTTTAAAAGAAGTTGAAGTGATTTATCGCTCAAAAGCGTGTTTGATCCAACGCGATGGTGAGATGGAAGCTGATAAACAAGCTCTTATCGACCGCTTACTAACGCGTATTCAAGGTGTTATTCAAGCTCGAGAATCAAAATATATTATGTTACACGCACCAAGTGATTGTCTTGAAGATGTCATCGCATTACTTCCGGGAGCTGAAAGACCCACTATTTTACCTCTGGCTGGAGACCAAAATCGCGTTGCGATGCATATGGTAAGTAGCGAAACCCTATTCTGGGAAACAATGGAAAAGCTTAAAGCACTAGGTGCAAGTTCAATTCTTGTTTTACCAATTGAAAAAATGATGGAATAAGGTGAAATGATGAAAACAGGTTTTAGTACATTAATTTACTGGAATAAATACACGAGAGAACAGCAACAACAGCTATTAACTCGCCCTGCTATTTCTGCATCAGGTTCAATTACAGAACAAGTTGCTAGCATCATTTCACAGGTACGCAATGAGGGAGATAAAGCGCTTAAAACGCTTAGCCAAAAATTCGATAAGGCAGCGCCGGAAAGTGTTTTGGTGTCAAAATCGCAAATCGATGAAGCCTCATCACGACTTGATAGCAAAATAAAACAGGCAATAGCACAGGCGATGAATAATATTCGTCGCTTTCATGAGGCGCAAATTCCTAACACTATCAACGTAGAAACTCAGCCCGGTGTATTTTGTCAGCAAGTAAGCAGAGCAATTGATGCAGTAGGACTTTATATTCCCGGAGGTTCAGCGCCATTGCTTTCAACCGTCATGATGTTAGGTATCCCAGCACGTATTGCAGGTTGTCGCAAAGTTATTCTTTGCTCTCCCCCTCCTATTGCTGATGAAATTTTATATATTGCTCAACAAATTGGTATTGATGAAATTTTCCAAGTAGGAGGCGCGCAGGCGATTGCAGCCATGGCGTTTGGTACAGAATCTATCCCTAAAGTAGATAAAATTTTTGGCCCCGGTAATGCGTATGTAACAGAGGCCAAACGTCAAGTCAGCCAATCGCTACAAGGTGCAGCAATCGATATGCCAGCAGGCCCTTCTGAAGTATTAGTGATTGCTGACGCGGATGCAAATCCTGCATTTATTGCTGCTGATTTACTGTCGCAAGCAGAGCATGGCCCAGATTCACAAGTCGTGTTATTAACACCCGATGAAACCTTAGCAAAAGCGGTTATCACTGAAACGGAAACACAACTTACTCAATTAAGCCGAGCTGAAATTGCCAAACAAGCGTTAGCTGAAAGTCGAGTCATTATTACTCGCGATCTCGATCAGTGTATTGAAATCAGTAATAGCTATGGTCCTGAGCACTTAATTATTCAAACCAATGATGCTGATACTCGTGTTGATAGCATTACCAGCGCCGGATCTGTTTTTCTTGGTGCTTGGTCGCCTGAATCTGCAGGAGACTATGCTTCTGGCACGAATCACGTTCTACCAACTTATGGTTATACATCAACCTACTCCAGTTTAGGTTTAGCTGACTTTATGAAGCGAATGACGGTACAAAAACTGACAGCAAAAGGTTTATCCGATTTAGCAGAAACGATTGAAATATTAGCACAAGCTGAACAATTAACCGCTCACAAAAATGCGGTCACACTTCGTGTTAATGCTTTGGCTCAGGGGAAAAATAACGATGAAAACTGAATTTGATATCACCACACTTGCCAGAAAAAATGTACGCGAACTGACGCCTTATCAATCTGCTCGACGTTTAGGCGGAAATGGTTCTGTTTGGTTAAATGCAAATGAATACCCTATCGCTCCTGATTTTACTTTTAATGAAAAAAACTTAAACCGTTACCCTGAGTGTCAACCTGTTAACGTTATTAGCCGTTATGCAAAATATGCCGGTGTAAATACTAATCAAGTTTTAGTTAGCCGTGGCGCAGATGAAGCTATTGAGCTCCTTATTCGTGCTTTTTGTGAGCCGAGTAAAGACGCAATGCTCTATTGCCCACCGACGTATGGCATGTATAGCGTTAGTGCTGAAACTTTCGGTGTAGAACAGCGTGTTGTCCCTGCTCTTGCTGATTGGAGCCCTGATGTCAAAGCCATTGCATCACAACTTGATAATGTCAAACTTATCTATCTATGTAGCCCAAATAATCCAACAGGAAACATTATTGATCCTTCGCTTATTCGTGATGTATTGGCATTGGCTAAAGACAAAGCCATTGTTGCGATAGATGAAGCTTATATTGAATTTTGCCCACAAGCCTCAGTTGTTTCATGGCTTGAAGATTATCCGAATTTAGTTATTTTGCGAACCTTATCGAAAGCTTTTGCTTTAGCAGGGCTTCGTTGTGGCTTTACGCTTGCCAATCCACCTGTCATTGAATTATTACTAAAGGTGATCGCGCCATACCCGCTTTCAACACCTGTTGCAGATATCGCTGCGCAGGCATTAACAGAAGCAAGTATTGAGATAATGAAAAAACGAGTGGCAGAAATTTCGCGTAACAGAGCCATTTTATCTGAAACGTTAAAAAAATTACCTAATGTTGAACAGGTTTATAACAGTGAAACCAACTACATTTTAGTGAAATTCACTGATGCTACTCTAGTTTTCCGAACTTTATGGGAACAAGGGATTATTTTACGCGATCAACAACGTCAATATGGGCTTAATGGCTGTTTGCGTATTTCTATCGGTACAGCAGAAGAATGTGATAGCGTGATTAATGCCATAAAAAATATTCAAACTGCAAACGTATAAAACATTAAAAACGATAACAACAAAAAATCGCAACTGAAGGATCTCAACCATGAGCCAAAAAATTCTTTTTATCGACCGTGATGGTACTTTAATCACAGAACCCCCAACTGATTACCAAGTAGATAGACTTGATAAGCTTGCCTTTGAAAATGGCGTGATCCCCGCACTGACTGCGCTACAAAAAGCGGGTTATAAACTCATTATGATCACAAATCAAGATGGATTAGGCACAGAAAGCTTTCCTCAAGCAGATTTTGATCCTCCTCATAATTTAATGATGCAAGTTTTTTCTTCTCAAGGGATCTCATTTGATGACGTTTTAATTTGCCCTCATAAACCTGAAGATAACTGCCCTTGTCGCAAACCAGAAACAGGACTTGTCACCCAGTATTTAGTTGATGGCGCACTCGATAAAGATAACAGCTATGTCATTGGTGATAGACAAACTGATATTCAACTAGCTGAAAATATGGGCATCAAAGGCCTGCTTTATAATACAGATAAACTCAATTGGGCTGTTATTACAGAGCAACTAACTAAAAAAGATCGCTATGCCCACGTTGAACGAAAAACAAAAGAAACACAAATCGTGATCGATATTTGGCTTGATCGTGAAGGCAATAGTCAGATCAGCACAGGTGTTGGTTTCTTTGATCACATGCTTGATCAAATTGCCACACACGGTGGCTTTCGTATGAATATTAATGTGAAAGGTGATTTAGTGATCGATGACCACCACACTGTAGAAGATACCGGTCTTGCTTTAGGTGAAGCCTTACGCGAAGCATTAGGTGATAAACGAGGTATTGCTCGCTTTGGCTTTACATTACCAATGGATGAGTGCCTTGCAAGCTGTGCATTAGATATTTCAGGTCGTCCACATCTTGAATACAAAGCCGAATTTAAATATCAACGTGTCGGTGATTTAAGTACAGAGATGATCGAACACTTTTTCCGTTCACTCTCTTACACCATGGGTTGTACATTACACCTGAAATCAAAAGGCAAAAACGATCACCACAAAGCTGAAAGCTTATTTAAAGTCTTTGGTCGTACATTGCGCCAAGCCATTCGTGTTGAAGGCAATACTTTACCAAGCTCAAAAGGTGTTCTGTGATGAAAGTGGTTATTCTTGATACAGGTTGTGCCAATTTAGCCTCTGTCGCTTACGCCGTTAAGCGACTTGGTTATGATCCCATTGTTTCCTATGAAAAAAACGTTGTGTTATCTGCGGATAAGCTCTTTTTACCCGGAGTCGGAACGGCTAAAGCAGCAATGGAACAACTCAAAGCACGTGAGCTAATTCCTTTAATTAAAGCATTAACACAACCTGTTTTAGGTATTTGTTTAGGCATGCAAATATTGGCTTCACTAAGCGAAGAAGGCAAAGATATTCCTTTATTAGGTTTAGTTGATGGCACCATAGATAAGCTTGATACGGCAGGATTACCACTACCTCACATGGGTTGGAACCAAGTATTAGCAAAACCGGGACATCCTCTGTTTCGTGAGCTTGGTGACGATGCTTGGTTCTATTTTGTTCATAGCTACGCTTTAGCACTCAATGAATCGACGATTGCAGAAACTGAATACGGCACTCGTTTTAGTAGCGCAATTCAAAAAGATAATTTTTATGGCGTGCAATTTCACCCAGAGCGTTCAGGGAAAGCAGGTGCTCAACTTATCAAGAACTTTTTGGAGATGTAACCCGTTATGATTATTCCAGCATTAGATTTAATTGAAGGGAAAGTCGTTCGTCTTCATCAGGGTGATTATGCCAAACAGCGCGATTATGATGATAATCCGCTGACACGCTACCAACAATATGAAAAAGAGGGTGCAAAATTACTTCACTTAGTGGATTTAACGGGAGCAAAAAATCCCTCTGCCCGCCAAATTCCACTGTTAAAAGAACTTGTTACTTGTGTCAATGTGCCTGTACAAGTGGGTGGTGGTATTCGCACTGAAGATGATGTGAAATCACTACTTGATGCAGGGGCAAGCCGTGTTGTTATTGGTTCTACTGCAGTCAGTCAGCCCGAAATGGTAAAAACATGGTTCGAGCGCTATGGTGCGGAAGCCATTGTGTTAGCCCTCGATGTTCGCATTGATAAACAAGGCAAAAAGTGGGTGGCAGTCAGTGGTTGGCAAGAAAACTCACCCTATACGCTTGAAGAGATCATCGAGCTTTATCAAAGTGTGGGTTTAAAGCATGTGTTATGTACCGACATTTCTCGAGATGGCACATTGGCGGGCTCTAACGTCGAACTGTATAAAGAAATTAGCCAGCGTTTCCCTGATATTTTATTCCAAGCTTCGGGCGGTATTGGTGATTTACAAGATATCGCAGATCTTCCAGCATCCGGTGTTGCCGGTATTATTGTTGGTAGAGCATTATTAGAAGGCAAGTTTACATTAAAAGAGGCAATATCATGTTGGCAAAACGCATAATTCCTTGTCTTGATGTCCGAGATGGGCAAGTTGTTAAAGGTGTTCAATTTCGTAATCATGAAATTATTGGTGATATTGTCCCTCTTGCTGAACGCTATGCCAAAGAAGGCGCTGATGAACTGGTATTTTATGATATTACCGCCTCTTCTGATGGTCGGGTTGTTGATAAAAGCTGGGTGTCACGCGTAGCTGAAGTCATTGATATACCATTTTGTGTTGCTGGTGGCATTCGTTCCGTTGAAGATGCAGGAAAAATTCTCTCTTTTGGGGCTGATAAAATTTCGATTAACTCGCCTGCGCTTTCTGAACCAACATTGATTTCACGTTTGGCAGAACGCTACGGTGTGCAATGTGTTGTCGTAGGTATTGATACTTGGTTTGATGAAAAAACAGGTGAATACCTAGTTTATCAATTCACAGGTGATGAAAAACGTACTCAACAAACACACTGGAAAACACTTGATTGGGTACGTGAAGTTCAAAAGCTAGGCGCAGGTGAAATTGTTTTAAATATGATGAATCAAGATGGCGTAAGACAAGGCTATGACTTGAAACAATTAGCTCAAGTGCGCCAAGTTGCAGATGTACCTCTTATTGCCTCTGGTGGTGCTGGCGAAATGTCACACTTTCTTGATGCCTTTAAATTAGCCAATGTTGATGGCGCACTTGCAGCGTCTGTTTTTCACAAACAAATTATTAACATTAACGAACTAAAACAATATCTTGCAGAAAATGACGTTAAGGTAAGAATATAATGAATAGTGAAACATTAGCGCAATTAGATTGGGAAAAAGTGGATAATCTCATGCCAGTTATTATCCAAAATGCCATTTCAGGTGATGTATTAATGCTAGGCTATATGAATAAAGAAGCGCTAGATGTGTCACTAAAAAGTGGAAATGTCACTTTCTATTCTCGCACTAAGCAACGTTTATGGACAAAAGGAGAAACATCAGGCAACTTTCTCAAGTTAATCAATATTTATCCTGATTGTGATAATGATACTTTACTTATTTTAGCTAACCCGATTGGACCAACTTGCCATAATGGCACTGAGAGTTGCTTTGCTCCTGCACAAAGCCAGTGGGGATTTCTCTATGAGCTGGAAAATATATTACGTGAGCGTAAAAAAGCCTCACCAGATAGCTCGTACACTGCCCGCCTTTACGCCAGCGGTACAAAACGAATAGCTCAAAAAGTTGGAGAAGAAGGTGTAGAAACTGCATTAGCCGCCACAGTTAATGACAAAGAAGAATTAAGAAACGAAGCCTCTGATTTGCTCTATCACTTAATGGTACTATTACAAGATCAATCATTATCACTCTCTGATGTAATAAGTTGTCTACAAGAGCGCCATAAAAAATCAGAGTAAATGAATTAACATTAATATGAAAAAGCCGATACTCCTAAAGTATCGGCTTCATTTTTGAAAAAAAACAAAAAAATGACTTAATTACCTTTTTATTTCCTGCGTATTACATTGCTTGGCGGAATAACTCGATAACATCACTTTCAGTACCCTGAACAGGGTTAGTAATTGCACAAGCATCTTTCAGCGCATTCTCAGCTAATGTTTTGAAGTCTTCTTCTTTTACACCTAATTCTTTCAGACCTGCTGGAATACCAACATCTTTAGCCATTTTACGAATTTCTTCAATACATGCCTTCGCACCTTGCTCATCGCTCATTGCTGAAACATCAACACCCATCGCTTGTGCGATATCTTTTAAACGACCTGCTGCTGCTTGAATGTTATAAGCTTGAACATGTGGTAATAGAACCGCATTACACACACCATGAGGTAAGTTATAGAAACCACCTAATTGGTGAGCCATAGCATGTACATAACCTAAAGAAGCATTATTAAATGCCATACCAGCTAAGAACTGAGCGTAAGCCATGCTTTCACGCGCTGCCGCATCACCACCATTATCAACCACTTTACGTAAAGATTCGCTGATCATAGTGACAGCTTTTAATGCACACGCATCAGTGATTGGATTAGCAGCAATTGAAACATATGCTTCTACAGCATGAGTTAACGCATCCATACCTGTTGCAGCGGTTAAACCTTTTGGCATACCTATCATTAATTCTGAATCATTTACAGATAAAAGTGGTGTAACGTTTTTATCAACAATAGCCATTTTAATATGACGTACCGTATCTGTGATGATACAAAAACGTGTCATTTCTGACGCCGTACCTGCTGTAGTATTAATTGAAATTAGTGGTAATTGCGGTTTTTCAGAACGGTCAACACCTTCATAATCTGCTATTTTTCCACCATTAGAAGCCACTAACGCGATACCTTTAGCGCAGTCATGTGGAGAACCACCACCTAAAGAAATCACACAGTCACATTGATGTTCTTTCAGCAGCGCTAAACCTGCTTCTACGTTTTCAACAGTAGGATTTGGTGCTGTGCCATCATAAGTCACACTTGAAATGCCTGATTCAGTCAATAATTTACTGACCTTATCGACAACACCCAATTGATTTAAAATACTATCAGTAACGATTAAGGCTTTATGAAAACCAAAATCTTTCATTGAACTTACAGCTTCAGCAAGACAACCAGCACCAATTTTATTTACAGAAGGGATATAGAATGTTGAAACTGCCATTATTGACTTCCTTTTTAGTAATTAAATCTATGTTTTAATATGTTCTATTCTTTTTATTCTTAAATTGATCATCATCAAAATAATGAATAAATATCAATTTATTTATAATAATAGTATACAAATATAATATTGGTATTCTAATTACCCTATTAATTCAATAGGATAATACTATTAACATATTATTATTTGTAATAAAATAATTTGAAAAGCTTATCAAAATAATCAAAACCAACTATAAACATCACAGCAGAATATTTTTTTTAAAGTCGTATAATGACTCTAATAAATAATCAATTAGATTCAGGAGTCATTGATGTCTTTGACTATTTTTGAGCAACTTACTGCTTTATTAGATAAAAACCACGCTACTTACCGTATTATGGAACACCTTACCGCAGGTCGTTCTGAAGAAGTTGCAAAAATCAGAGGAACACAATTAGGACAGGGAGCAAAAGGACTTGTTTGCCATATAAAAGGTAATGGCATTAAACAGCATGTTCTTGCAATATTACCCGCCGACAAACAAGCTGATCTAACAAAACTCGCTCACCAAATTGGTGGAACAAGAGCATCACTGGCAAGCCCTAAAGAAGTGGATGATCTTACTCAATGCGTATTTGGCGCAATACCGCCTTTTAGTTTTCATCCTGCATTAAAGCTTGTGGCCGACCCTCTACTTTTTGAACGTTTTGATGAACTCGCTTTTAATGCAGGTACATTAGAGCGTTCTATTATTCTTAATACACAAGATTATAAGCGTATTGCACAGCCTGAATTAATCTCTTTTATTCGAGATGAAGAAAACCAACAATAAAAACATTCAACCTATTTTTAACAATTACCCTAATCGAAGGGTAATTGTTATTATAATAACTATTCTTTCTGAAGGCTTATTTGTTTGTTAGTTAACGTTTTATTTAAATTAATGAATTTATCGTTAGTTAATTCCCATTTAAAATAAATTTAATAAAAACAAATAATTGACGACACATTCTTTCCTTAAATCCTCTTTTTCATAATTATTTACATTTAAATCATTTTATTCACCAAAAAATAAAATCAAATACACAATCCATTAAATAAATATGATAAATCAAAACAAAACATAGATTCATTAACCTATTGATATAAGAAAAATAAATTTCAAAAATAGCGATAAATTGAAATTAAATCTAATTTTTTAGATGAAGAGCACAATATTTGATAAAATCAACTTTATTTTATTGACCTGATTTACTCATACCTTTAAGTTACCTGTTACAACAAAATAAATGTAAATAATAATTTACATCATAATTTCTTTTTTATTTAGTCAATATCTTTCAGTTACAGGGAATTTTTATGCAGACTTCATCCCGCAAGCTCCCCCTTTATCGTGTGTTATATATTCAAGTTATTATTGCTATCATTTTCGGTATTCTATTAGGGCATTTTTACCCTGATGTTGGTGAATCCTTTAAACCACTAGGTGATGGATTTATCAAAATTGTAAAAATGATCATTGCACCGGTTATCTTCTTAACTGTAGTAACGGGTATTGCAGGTATGAATAACATGAAAGCAGTCGGAAAAGTGGCTGGTAAATCAATCATTTACTTCCTAACATTTTCTACGATTGCACTTGTGATTGGATTAATCACTGCCAACATTATTCGTCCTGGTGATGGCTTAAACATCTCTCCTGAATCATTAGATAGTAGCCGAGTAGAAATGTATGTCGCTCAAGCACATAGTTCTTCTCTTGTTGATTTTTTAATGAATATCATCCCTGACACTATCGTTAGCCCTTTAGTTAACGGCAATATCTTACAAGTATTGTTTGTTTCTGTGATTTTTGGTCTAGCATTAGCATCAATCGGCTCACAAGGTGAACCTGTATTAAAATTCTTACAGCATCTTTGTGCTCCTATCTTTAAGATGGTTAGTATGCTAATGAAGTTAGCACCTATTGGTGCCTTTGGTGCCATGGCTTTTACAATAGGCAAATATGGTATTTCTTCTATTGGCAATTTAATGTTGTTAGTCATTACTTTTTATCTTACTGCATTACTTTTTGTTCTCGTTGTATTAGGCGCTGTAGCTAAATATAACGGCTTCTCCATTCTCTCTTTAATCAAATACATTAAAGATGAGTTATGGTTAGTATTAGGTACCTCTTCATCTGAAGCCGCGCTACCCACGTTAATGAATAAAATGGAGAGTTTAGGCTGTAAAAAATCGGTTGTCGGCTTAGTTATTCCAACGGGTTACTCCTTTAATTTAGATGGCACTAATATCTATATGACCATGGCGGCCTTATTTATTGCACAAGCAACGGGCGTAGATTTGTCATTAACAGAACAGATTACATTACTCTTTGTTGCCATGATCAGTTCAAAAGGTGCTGCAGGTGTCACGGGGGCTGGTTTTATTACTTTAGCAGCAACATTATCGGTTGTTCCTAGTGTTCCCGTTGCTGGTATGGCGCTTATCTTAGGCATCGACCGCTTTATGTCAGAGTGTCGCGCTTTAACCAATATTGTGGGTAATGCCTGTGCTTGCATTGTTGTCGCACGATGGGAAAATGCCTTAGATAAAGAAAGAATGAATGATGTTTTTAGTGGAAGAATATCCAGAGAAGACTTTGCTGATGATAATTTAGTTTCTGAGAATAAAAGTATAAAAAACTATTATTAAAAATAATAATCAGTTATTTCTATCTAATTATTTAAAATATAGGGGAAGTGACTCAAACTGCTGAGTATAAATTCTTCCCCTAAAATAGATAATTATTTAAACCTAGTAATCTTGAATGGGTAATAAGTGAAATTGGCGCCTCTCTTTTTGATGTTTCAGGCGTATTTTATATGCTTAAAGGAATGGATTCTCGTGATAAGAAAAGTATTATCGAATCCACTCGCAGAATACTAAATAGTATGGTTAAAGATAATTTACTTGAAAGAGCGTCTAGTTACGAAAGATGACAAACCTTTCACAGACATCTTAAAAAATCAACATTACATAAAAAGCCATCAATCAATATTAACTCATTGAAGTAACATCTAATAACTGAATTATAAACCGTACTCCAATATATTAATTGATGGCTACAAATAAATTAAAATTGTGCTTTATTCAACCAGAATAGAAACATCTATACTCCCTTTATAATTATTGGCAGGGACATTACCTTGAGCACAAAGATTAAATGATAATGATTTCATTAAAGAACTATCTTTATAAGAACCCAACTGTTTTCCATTATAAAATTCAAAAGCATTCGAATCATTTTTATTACAAATGGCATCAGTTACCGATTTTTCACCGTCAGAAACGGAAATGTAAGGCGCTACTTCGTTAGCATTTAATGGATTATCTGGCTTCATCTTCATGCCTGTCTTGCTTGAATCAACTAATTCGCCAAAAGGTTTTAATGAAACATAGAGACTTCCATTGTTAGGGCAAGACACCATAATACCAGCTAGATATTTATCAAGTAATTTAGGTGAGCTATATTGCTTAGCTAATTGAGGTGCAAACTGTATATTAGTTGAACTCATCGGTGTCACATTACACTTTTTTAAAACATGAATAGGGCCATCATCAAATGAAAAAGGAACAGTATCCACGATATACCCACCACCACCTGTCTTAGGTTGTGCTGCCGACCAATATAACGGGCGAACAAAATCATAAATACCTGGTTTAACATTACCAACGGCATAAATAGAATAAGAATTTATATTTAATTGTGAACTCTCGAACCGCGTACTAAACCCATACCAACATAATGGACCATTGGTAAGAATAGTGTTGCTATTTTCACCTCTTATGTCGCTCGCTTTTCCTCGATTTAAATCAATAAAAGCGCTAAGACGCATACCTTGGTTACTAGGTGAATGTTGAATTACTATTTTTCCATTAATCGCAGCAACTAGATAATTTGTTTTATTTTCCTCAGGACTTGCATTTTTATTATACAATTTCAGACCATATTCGCCGTCCTGTCCTCCAGGTAACGGAAATAGAAAATCCCCTACCCCATTATTACTTTTGTTACAATAACTTTTGGTATTGTTAATTCCTATCGTCCCTTGAGCTCGATTAGCGTTACTAACTCTCACATTTAGGTAAGACTGAGTAGGATAAAATTCTCCGATATATCCATTGCTACCATCAGGAACATTAAGTGCATGAGTCATCTGAGAAAATGATATTAATAGTAAAAAAAAGCTTATTTTAGTAAATTTCATTTTACAGTTTCCGCTTTACATTTTAAAATTTATTACCACATTAATGATAATTTAATTGAATATTTAAGGGTTGAGTCATCCTTAATAGAGTTATATTTATAATATAATTAGCAATATTACTCTTATTTTTATATTATCTGCTCTTCTTTCATTTCATACATTATTCACCCTTAATTACTTTAGTATCTATACTTAAGATTAAATCAACCAGTCAATTGAAAACTCACCACATTAGAATAGTCAATTTCATTAAGTATATTAAAGCGTTATTGTCTTCTTATACAATAAGATAGCTATTATTAATAAAATAGCCATCTTATTGTGTTATAAATTTATTCACAAATGACATTAACATTTCTAATTGGGCTATCATTTATAGTCATTTTATCTAATCCAGAGTAAACAAATTTACAAGTATTTTTATTCTTACCCCACTCAATATCTATTTGACCTGAATTAGGTAGACCACTCATATAAAGATTTTGAGAATTATCAACTAGTCCATTATTAGGTAATTCATTTAATTCATCTTTAGTATTAAGCGTCGCCACAGCCCCAAATGGAATTTTTTTAGTAGAATTACTCAAATTAAAAATAACTTGGTAGCCTACCTTTGTATTAAATGATTTGGCAAGCACAGCACCTGCTGTTGGATATACATTCATTGATGTATTAGTAAAAGTAACATCATCAGGTAATGTATTTACATCTATGGCTATAACATTTCGGTTGTATTCAGAAAGTTGAGTAACAACGGCGTTATCGAAATAATCAAAGCTTTGTCCAGTAGTTAACTCGCCTCCTTTTGCGTTTTCAGCACTCACTACAGCAATATTTGAACCTAATAATGGTGATAATGTTACTCCTTTAGAGTGTGCAACCACCCCACCACTTAAATTAGCATTAATATTTTGATTATTTCGGGAGTAACTATAACCTAGTCCCGCATTAATAATATTACCAGAATAATTAGTGTTGAGACTGCCACCATAATCTGAGTTAACATTATTATATTGTTGATAAACACCATAAGATAATTTATTGTTTAGCGCCCCACCTGTGATACCCACTTGTTGATAAGTATTATGGTTATTATCAGTGGTTAACATATAATTTGCTGACATAGAGCTAAACCTTTCAGCATTGGATAATACACTAAATGGCATACTCATGGTAAAGTTTAGTCGATGATTTTCTGGCCAATTATTATTGGCTGTTTTTAGCCGATCGATACTGTAATCTACGTTAAAATTGATATTTTTTATATTGGTATTATAACCAACACTTAATGTTGTATTTTTATTATCATTTCCCCAATAATTCGTTCTTGCTCCCCTCAAATAAATAGAGCCATAGTAGCCTAAAGACTGAGAAATAGTTGTTTGAAAACTTGAACGCTGTCTATAACCTAACCAAGGGGCTATATTATCTTTTAAATTATAACCATAACCGTTAAAGTCTGAAAAAGAGTAATAATCTGATGTTGAATATCGTAATGTTGTTAAATCAAAAGATGTTCCTGTTGATAACATACTTTTCGAATAGCGTAGGCGGTAAGATTTACCTGTATAAGTGTTATCTAGTTTCGCACGAGATAAAGTCACATCAGTAGAAAGAGCACCAAATGAGCCTAAAGAGAAGCCAGTACCAACGACCAGAGAAGAATAATCTTTAGCGAGTAACGCACCACCATATAATGTAATATTTTTTGGTAAACCATAAACTAAAGTTCCTAATACGAAATTACTTTTCTTAGAATTTTCTCGTATTGAACCATTATATTTACCAGCAGCAAATTCATACTCAAACTGCCCTTCGCGAGTCATCAATGGTAAAGATGAATAAGGTTGTGTCGTAACCCGTTTAGAACCATCTTCTTCTTCGATAGTAATTTCTAAGTCCCCAGAGTTACCACTAGCTGGAATATCTTCAATTTTAAAATTACCAGGAGCTACAAATGTTTGATAGATAATATTACCATTTTGGCGAATAGTAACTGTCGCATTAGAATTAGCAACCCCCGAAACAACAGGCGCAAATCCACGCATGCTACTAGGTCTCATTAACACATTAGTTGCTAAAGAGATCCCTTTCATTGGAATACTATCAAATAAATTACCACTCGTACTAACTTCACCCATTTTTAAAGTTGATGCGAGATGATTGATTGCCCGCATAATATAGGTATTAGAGAATTTGGAATAAGTATTTTTAAAATTTACATTATTTTCCGATTTTACAGAGTCTTTAGAATAACTATAAGTTGTACGTAAACGCCATGGACCAATATTTGCCCCACCATTTAAATTAACATATACATTAGAACTATTTGATGTACCTGAAGACGTTTGTTTATTCCTAGAAAAGTTAGCCATATAGTTAAATAATAAGGCAGTAACCCCATCATCTAATAGCTCAGGAGGAATTTCCCCACCAAAAGAACTTTTCATATAAACTTGAGGGATTGAAATATTTAGCGTTAACTGACTAATATCTTCAGTTAATTTAGCATTAGGAATATACTGTTCTATATTATAAATAACAGTATCATCAGCTAACCCTTTTAAATCTTTTATTTTATCTACATCAACACCAAATAGTCGTAATAATTTAGGTGTTAATGTTGGTATAACTTTACCCTGATCATTCTTTTCAAACTTTATATCATAATCTCCCATAGGAGATAAATTAACATTAACGTTTAAATTATAAGTTCCTACTGAAAGTGTATTTTCCTGATAAAACTGACTTAAATCAATATCTTCTGATCCTTGCATTAATAAATTAGGATCAAAGTAATTATCAGCTTTAGCTAGAGATGGCATAGTAAGGTATAAAATACAAATAAAATTTGTAAATCCCTTTATATTATTCAATTTAAAACACTTCATAATCTTATGCCATTCCTTAAATTGTTATTAAATGTTACTCTCTAAACGATGAAGTTTTAGATCAAGCATATTTTCATCACTTAGTTGCCAATAAATATCACCAGAAACATTAGGTGGAATCACTAAATTTTTCTGACTAAATGGAGGTAAAAAAATAGGTCTTCCTTTTTCAAAATATAAAGGTATTTCACCTACTAAAACCTTAGAAAAAGTGATATATAAAGGAGAGTTATTAGTTAATAAAATAGATGAACCCTCTCTTTTTATAACTATTTTTTTATCGGACTCTACTTTTTCTACAGAGAGTTCTTCAATACTTTTAGGCCTATAAATTAATTTAAAAAAAAATGTCGGTGTTACTACTAAAGATGTTTCTTTTTTATCATCACTATTTTTTCTTTCTTTTTCTTCTGGAATTGCTCTTAATGCAATCCAAAATAAAGTTTCTCTGTCTTCTGGTAATTTTTGATTTTTATATTCATTACTAGAACGTTTTATTCTCCAACTAAAAGCTGAATTAGGTGCTAACTTGTATAAAGGAGGTAAGATAATAAAAGGAACTTCATTACCTAAATTATTAGGATTATTTTTTTTATTATCATTTTCAAAAATAGAAGTTTCTATTAAATAATTGATATCATTATTATTAGATAATTCTATGCTTACACCATTACTAGATTCATTATAAATATAATTTTTTAAAGAAAAACTAATCCCTGTATCGGTATTGCTATTTTGCATTAAATGAACATCACTAGCTAATGTACTTTTATAGAAGAACATTAACATTAAAGTTAAAATCAACACCTTTATATTAAATATATTTTTTGGAATATTAGTTTTTTTCATAATAATGTTATCTATTGTTTTTTTCAATTAAGGATTGTGAATAAACAGATGAATATCCACCAAAATCATCAATAACTTGCCAACTAACATCTTTTACTTTTTCATTATTATCTAAAGCTATTTCCGATAGTGGCGGAACCATTACTGGGATAGGTGATGAATATAAAACCCCATTTAATTTTAATTGAGATAGTGACATAAAATATGGACTAGGATTTTTTATCACCAGTTTGTTATTAACTACTGAAAAGGATAGTTTATCAGCAAAATCACTACTACTCTTTTCAAGCAATAACTCAGGGCGATAAAATAACTTTATTACAAATCTTGTAACAACAGTGATTTCTGTATTTATTTCGCTCTTGTCTTGACTATTTATTTTTTTACTTTCTGGTATTAACTGTATTGCTATAAAAAAAACAGACTCTTTATCCTTAGGTAAATGTGATAATGACTGAGGTAAAATTTTCACTGTACTTGATAGATTAGGCTCGACTCTAACAAGTGGCGGAATAATAATAAAACTATCATCAACTTTTTGATTATTCAGTGTCAAGTTTATTTGACTTTGTGCTAAGTAAAGATTAGGAGAATTATTATAAATAACAACACTTTTACTTTTATCTGTTGCTTTAAAAATAACACGGGTCTGTTTTAAAGAAACGCCCGCAATAGTGTATAAAGAAAAACTAGAAATAAATAAATAGATTATACACTTTACTAATAATATTTTTTTCATATCTCCTACTTTATTTATCTTTTAGTTAACATAGTAACTTAATGTCACAGAAGCTGTAAATGAACCAATATCTGGCTCACAATTTTCAGTTTTACAGCGAAGAGATGCTGTTAATTGTTTTTTCTCAGCTTCTGATTTTATATTATCCCACACAATAGAATTAGGATCAGGTGCCGCAGAATTAGAAGTATTGACTGAGAATACTCTATTATTAGCAACGTCCCTTATCTGAACCCCAATATTACCATCTGCTTTATTATTAAAAAAATTAGTTGTATCTGCTAATGTGTTTCCTTGAGAAATATATATGCTAACATTACTTAAATCTTTTGATGTGCATTTTTGTAAACCTATAGAAAAAGGAATATTAATTGAATCATTTTTGATATCTATTGAAGACACAATCCCTGTATCAGGTGTTTTTGATAAAATAATATTCTCAGGTGTTTCAACATCACATGTATTTTTAAAAAATTGCACAGAGAAATTATATTTAATAGAATCTTGTGATGATGCTATTAAAGGGAATAGAAATAGAGTGAGAAATAAACTAATTACTTTCTTTTTAAATTTAATTAATTTCATATTCACTCCTGAATATATTCTAATATTACAGCAGCATTAGATATACCTGATGTAACATTTTCAGCTCTTTTCACAAAACTGACTTTATAATTTATCCCAATTAAACTATCAGAATTAGTTGTAAATATTGTTTTATTTTCTACATCTACTTTCTGACAGTTTACATTTTCACCATCACATACAGTTAATTTAAATCCAGTATTAGTTTTATCATTGGAGCCAAAAAAAACACCATTATCAAAATTTGTACCAGAAGCAGGTTTAGCTGTTAACGTTATATTTTTTTCACTACCTTCGGGAAAGTCTTTACATCTTATTAGATATGAAAAACTTTTAGAATCAATAGATTCCATAATGGATTTTTTTTCAACATCACTGACAATATAATATTTGTTAAAGTCAATTGACTTATTTAAATCATTAGAACTATCAAACTCACAAGTTCCGGCTATAACAGTTGTTTTAAAATTTATTGTTCCGTTAGCAATCGTAAAATTAAAATAAAAGATAGCTATTAAAATTGTACAAGTTCTAATTAATTTTCTGAGAAAACTCATCCAGGCCTCCCAAATCATTAAATACACTCCATTTCACCATACCTTTTTGCTTAATTGTTGAAAATGTCGACGTTGAAAAAGGATAAAGAATGTTATTCTCTTTATTAAGTTTTATAGCTACTTTATTTATAGTTAGTGATGCGAGATTAATATGGTATGGTGTATTATTCTCAACGACTAACTGAGAACCATTAAATGTAAACTTTGGTTTTGAAAAAGCCATACTTGGTGACATTGATAAACCTTTTGGACGATAAAAAAGTTTAATTACATTTTCTAAACCAATATTCATACCATCTTCATTATTTTTTGATTCAGGAATATTGCGCGAATGAAAGTAATAGAGAGACTCTCTGTCTTTCTGAAAATTATTATTAGAAATAACCTGAATCTTTACTGCATTATAACTATTTGGTTGTGCTTTAAATAAATTAGGCGTAATTAAAAACAAACCTTCCATTGGTCTATTTTCGTCATACTTCTTAGTAATATAATTTGCAACTAGATATGGTTTACTACTTCTATTTTGGATATTTATAGCTGTGCTTTTACCCTCTTCCATAACAATCCTTGTTTGACTTAAACCAACCCCGCCTTCCTGAGCCAATACAGGCTGAACAAAAAAGAGAGTTAAAAATAAGCTAAAGAAGATGGATGAAAACTTGAACATAGTCATACCTTAATTTTTAATATAGGGAATAACTAATGAGTTAGTTTATCCCCTAATTATTTTATATAGTTAATGCCTACTCTAAAGAGCAAAGTTTTTCTTATTAGTCGTATGCAACACTAAATGTAACAGGTACATTGATATCTTGTGCTTTCAGTGTGTCACCTTTTACTGTGGTCATTAACCCAGCAGTTACAGGTACAACGAACTCAGTTTCACCTTCTTTTGCATTCAGTACGGCCACTGATTCGTTTGGTGTTAATTCAGTATTAAGCATACCTTCATAGTTTGATGTTAATTTAACACCAACCTGTGTAGCTGTAGAACTTGAGAATAAATCATTGTGACCAGCCAGAGTGTTACCTGTAGCAATTATTGTTACTGGAGTTTCTACAGCTTGACCTTCTTCACCAGCGCTTCCTGGGAATACTTTAGTGCAGTTATTTAGCACTAAGTTAAATCCTTTTTCTGCGATAGGAGTAGAAATATCACCAGTAGTAAGTGAGCCAATAGCATGAGTACCTAAATCTACTTTCGCTGTATTTGCACTAATGTCACAAGTTGCAGTCACTAAACGCGCAGTAAAGTCTACTTTCGCATTTTCAGCCGCCATTGATTGACTAGATACGCCAGTCAAAACTAGAGCCATAGTAATTAAGCTTAATTTAGATTTTAATGCATTCATATTTATATACCTTAATTTTAAGAAGTAATGCTAGTAATAAATAAATACTAGTTAATCATCATTATATAAAACGCATTGATAAGTTTTTTATTAACCGATCAATATTTAATTACTATAATAAATATTAATAAAACTTCAATTACTCAAAAAAAGAATGCTTTGATATATTCATTAAATAATCAATTATTTATATTATTCTTAATAATTAATTATTAAGAATAATCCTAATAAGCAATACTAATTTGATTATCATTAAATGATTTTTTATTTATATATAGGATTAGATATTAATTTGATTATCATTAAATGATATTTATTTATATATAGAAATAAATATTAATAATTAACTTTAGCATATATTTATTTTAAGTAAGAAGGCGTTAAAAATTGTTTATTGCTTTTTTAGACTAGTACCTTAAACATCCTGATCTTCATAAATATAAAAAATAGATAAAAATGACAATCATAATTCGATATATTGACTTGAAGGAGACGATCTAGTTAACCAGCAAAATTAAGCAATAATTTTGGAGAATGTACGCTAAATGAAATTAGTTCTCTATCCACAAAAAAACAAAATACAGTGCATTTCTAGGCCTTGTAGTATTCAATATATTATACTGAATATTAACACCTTTAATTTATTAAATTTTATAATATACTCCCGATTATATCTCTTTTTATTTTGTGATGAAAAAATTAAAAGATTCAAAATCCAGTTTTCCCAGAGCTACCAGTATTGCAAAAATATCATTGATAATAATTTATTTATAGATAATGAAACACCAACTAGAAATAAATATAACTTTGTTTTTCCATAACACTATCTAAAATAATGATGATATATCGTGTTACTTCTTGCTATGCTTCTATAAATTTACGGTAACCCAAATATTCACGTGTTTGGTGAAGAAGTTAATCCGTGCAGAAAGAAAGGCTAATGCAGGTGAATGACTAATACCGGCATATCGGTTAAATAACAGTCAAAAATCACCTAGGATGATCCATCTAAATGATTTAGCATTTTATATAGACCAGCAAAGAGACGAGGCTATAATTGAATTTAATCGCTCAAAATAAAAAAGGTGCTGTATTATCAGCACCCCTAGATACTATAAACTAATTGTTTTAATGTTTTATTCCATCCACTCAGTGTGGAATACACCATCTTTATCAGTACGTTTATAAGTATGCGCACCAAAGTAGTCACGCTGAGCTTGAATTAAGTTTGCTGGTAACACTTCTGCACGATAGCTATCATAGTAAGAAATAGCCGCCGAGAATGTTGGGGTAGGAATACCTGCTTGTACCCCATAACAAACAACATCACGCAGAGCTTGTTGATAATCGTCTGCGATTTGTTTGAAGTATGGCGCTAATAGCAGATTTGCAATGCTTGCATTTTCGTTATAAGCATCTGTAATCTTTTGCAGGAATTGAGCGCGAATAATACAACCCGCACGGAAAATCTTGGCGATTTCACCGTAATTTAAATCCCAGTTATATTCATCTGATGCGGCTTTTAGTTGTTGGAAACCTTGAGCATAAGAGACAATTTTACCTAAATACAGTGCACGACGAACATTCTCGATAAAGGCTTTTTTATCACCTGAGAATGCTTTAGGTGTTGGGCCTGATAGTACTTTAGATGCCGCAACGCGTTGATCTTTTAGTGAAGATATATAGCGAGCAAACACAGACTCAGTGATAAGAGTCACTGGTACACCTAAGTCTAAAGAGCTTTGGCTAGTCCATTTACCGGTACCTTTATTTGCCGCTTCATCAAGAATAACATCTACAAGGTATTTACCTTCATCATCTTTTTTACGGAAAATATCAGCTGTTATTTCAATCAGATAGCTACTTAATTCACCTTTATTCCACTCGGTAAAAGTTTCTGCTAATTCTTCGTTAGTCAGACCTAAAGAGTGTTTTAATACAGAATAGGCTTCTGCTATCAGCTGCATATCACCGTATTCGATACCGTTGTGAACCATTTTTACATAGTGACCTGCACCATCAGCACCGATATAAGTGACACAAGGTTCACCTTCAGCAACAGCCGCAATCTTTTCAAGGATTGGAGCAACTAATTCGTAAGCTTCTTTTTGTCCACCTGGCATGATTGAAGGACCTTTTAATGCGCCTTCTTCACCACCAGAAACACCTGTGCCGATGAAATTGAAGCCTTGCGCTGATAACTCTCTGTTACGACGAATAGTATCTTTAAAGAAAGTATTTCCGCCATCGATAAGGATATCACCTTTATCTAAATGCGGTGTCAATGCAGCAATTGTTTTATCCGTTGCTTCACCCGCTTTTACCATTAATAAAATACGGCGCGGTTTTTCTAACGAATCAACAAACTCTTCAATAGAATAATTCGGAACCAGTTTTTTACCTGGATTTTCAGCGATAACGTCGTTGGTTTTATCGCTTGAGCGGTTGTAAATGGATACAGAATAACCACGGCTTTCAATATTTAGCGCAAGGTTACGTCCCATAACTGCCATACCAACCACGCCGATTTGCTGTTTTGACATGAAAATAACTCCCGTCTGAAAATAAACCTGCCAGTATCAATGTACTGACAATTTGTTAACCTGATCACATAGTAACTCACTCTCTCACTTGGTGGTAGTTATTGATGTAATTGGTATCACAATCTTTTAGACAAAATGAAATTATTCCCCTACTACTAATAATAATTTATTGAAAAATTCCTTCAAATTGCTCATTATTCTCAAGTCGGCATATGCCGTCTTTATAGAAGGTAAAACAAACTGTATGGAATGGATCTTGGATCCGACAATCTGGGTAGGACTGTCCACCCTAATTGTTCTCGAAATCGTACTTGGTATTGATAACCTTGTTTTCATTGCTATTCTGGCAGATAAACTCCCAGCAAAACTAAGAGATAGAGCTCGTATAACAGGGCTATTATGTGCCTTAGTAATGCGTGTCGTGTTGTTATTTAGCCTTTCTTGGCTTATCACTCTGACAAAACCTCTTATTACACTGTTTGATCATCCTTTCAGTGCAAGAGACTTAATTATGCTGCTCGGAGGGTTATTCTTGCTGTTCAAAGCCACGATGGAGCTTAATGAACGGTTAGAAGGTAAAGATCACGACGAAGGAAAACAACGCAAAACGACCCGCTTTTGGTCTGTCGTTGCACAAATTATCGTGCTGGATGCGGTATTTTCGCTTGACTCAGTGATAACCGCTGTGGGTATGGTTGATCATTTAGGCGTAATGATTGCGGCTGTTACTATTGCAATGTTCTTGATGATCCTTGCAAGTAAGCCTCTAACAAGTTTCGTCAATAATCACCCAACCATTGTTATCTTGTGTTTAAGCTTCTTGCTGATGATTGGTTTTGCATTAGTTGCCGAAGGCTTTGGCTACGCCATTCCAAAAGGTTATCTATATGCAGCGATCGGCTTCTCTATCATGATAGAAGTCTTTAATCAGCTTGCACAATTTAACCGCCGCCGTTTCTTATCTGCTTCTCGCTCTTTACGTGAACGTACAGCAGAAGCGGTTCTACGTATTATTAATGGTAAGCCCGAATCTTCTGAATTAGATCCTCACACATCTGATTTAGTCTCCAGCTCAGAAGAAGTGTTTGATCCTCAAGAACGCCAAATGATTGTGCGTGTGCTTGGTTTAAGCCAACGTAACGTCAACAGCATTATGACGTCTCGTCATGATGTTGAATACGTAGACTTAAATGCAACACAAGATGATATCCGCCAATTATTAGAGAAGGATCCCCACTCTCGTCTGGTGATCACTGATGAACAACATAGTGATGAACCTATCGGCGTGGTTAATGTTATTCAACTACTGAATCAACAGTTACGTAATGAGCCTCTAAACTTACGTTTATTAGTCACTCAACCTTTGATTTTCCCTGAAGGTTTATCCTTGCTGCAAGCGTTAGAACAGTTCCGTAGTGCTCACACTCACTTCGCTTTTGTTGTAGATGAATTTGGCTCAGTGGAAGGTATTGTCACATTAACTGACGTTATGGAAACTATTGCGGGTAACTTACCGGTCAGTTCTGAAGAAAACGATTCACGCCACGACTTGGTTCAAAATGAAGACGGTTCATGGACTGTTAATGGTTTTACACCACTTGAAGACTTAGTACTTTATATTCCAATCAAATTGGATGAAAAACGTGAGTATGAAACCTTAGCAGGTTTATTAATGGAGCATTTACAACGTGTTCCAACTGTTGGTGAGAAGATCCTTATTGATGGCATTGAATTTGAGCCGTTAGAAGTGAACCACCATCGAATTAATAAAGTCCGAATTGTTGAACCCACACCAGAAAACGAAGAGAACGTTGACGAAGCATAATCCCCGTCAAATAGCAAAATATCCGCTTTAAAGGCGGATATTTTTTATCTGTATCTTATAAAGATAAAAAAATGGACTTTGCCAATTAATAACAAAGCCCACCAATAAAATTTAAAACAATAATTTTAGATTAATTTAATGAGTTAATAATTAACCTAATGTACTTGGTACAAGAATTTCAGTCGCAACAATCACGATAACTAGGCCGACTAATACAGGTACAGAAACACGTTTCATCACTTCAAACGGTGAAATTTTTGCCATACCTGATACTGCAACCACTACACCAGAGACCGGTGATAATGTACGTCCTAAGTTTGAAGCTTGTAACATAGGAATAGTTAAGTAAGCAGGATTAACACCCATATTGCTTGCTAAACGAGGAATTAATTCAACAAATGCATAGAATGGCGCATTACCAGAGCCTGTTGTCATTGCTGCTAACATGGTAATTAAGACCAGTGCAATCATCATCACAATCGCCCCCGAACCTAATGATTGAGCACCTTCAATTAACGCATTGATAAAGCCAACTGTTGTTAAACCTTGAGCAAATACCCCGGCCGCCACTAATAACATAACAACTTGAGCAAAGGCATCGGCCATGCCGCGATAAGCAACTTCTAAACCTTCAAAAACTTGTTTTGCGCTAAAGCTACGAATAAATTCGATAACAGCCGCTAAAATCATACAGATAATAATAATGGCGACGATATGTAATTCTGGCAACCATTTACCATCAAAGACGAGAACGCCGATAATTGGCGTGAAAGGTAAAATCGCATAGAAACTTGGTGCGTGAGTTTTGATTTCATTCACGTCTAACATTTCAGTTTCAATGTGCTCTTTGCGGTCAAGGTAACGTTGCCAGAAGAAGTGCGCAATACACATACCAATGATTGCAGCAATAGAGATAGGTAATGTGGTTTTAAATGCGAAATCAATTAGCGGCATTTTAGACGCTTCTGCAGCTAAAATAACATCACCTGATGTTGGTGCTAAAATAATAGAAGCTGGAGACGCACAGATTGCAGCAGCCGCTCCGCGGCTAATTCCCATATTCACCATAACAGGGAACAATGTTGCCATTAATAACACACCTAAACCTGTCGCTGATGAAACAGCCAGTGACATCAAACATGCAACAATGTAAGCCGCAACCATTAGCAGATAAGGTGAGTTGATCATTTTCAGCGGGCGTGATGCTAATTTAACAACAACATCATTAGCGCCGATGTGAGTCATATAAGAAGCAAAACCACAAAGTATCATGATCATCATACCTAAATCGCCACCACGGCTCATTAGTAGATTTTTCACATACTCAACAATATCGATTAAACCATAACCTGTCGCAGTTGCGCTTGCTGGTAAAACGGTTCTTCCCATAATAACGCTGATGATCAGTAATAACAGACCACCCGTCATTAAAACACCTGTTGGTGAATAGCCTTTTACAATATAACGTCCAACACCAACAGCAACGAAGGCGCCGATAAGAATTTCGATCATTTATTTATCCTGTCTAACATAGTCATTTATAAAATGAAGTTTTTTATTTTTATCATCATTTTTGCGTTTAGTGTGATTGACACACTCTGCCCAAAGGCAACGTTCCAGTGTATGACATATATCAAAAAAAACGACTATTTTTTTGTATATACATAGCACGAATGCTTACTTTTCATTCAAAATATAAATTAAGTGATAGATATAAAGCAAAAAGCACACAATTATCAAAATAGTGTGCTTTTATTAAGAGTGTGATGAAGTTAAAAATTGTGAAATTATATTTTCTTCAATAGTTGATTAAGTGCTTTTACTTCAGGACTTTCCGCATCTTGTTTATTTAGCCAATTATCGATAGCTTGCTTGGCTTTTTGCTGTAATTGGTCGCGCAATAATTTTTCAATATTAAGTTCATATTGAATAGCATTCCAATCACCATAGAGCCTTAATGGAATTTCAATTTTAGCCAATTGACGAATAAAATCGTTTTCTTTACCCCAACCTTTTTTAATATTAACCAGTAACATCACATCAAGATCATGACGTTGAAGGTTAACTTTACCCTGCCCTTTAATTTGATAAGCCTCTGCTTGCGCATCAAGTGAATTAATGGTTACTTTCCCTTTGGGCGCTAATTTAAATTGGGCAATCACATTATCTGCTTGGGTATAACTTTCGACATCCTCAGGGTAAATCACTTTATCCGTCGCTTGAGCGACAGATTGCTGAATAACCTGTGGTACATTTAATCCTTGCATTTTAAATTGAGTAACAGATGTATTAAGCGTACCTTGCCAATAATTATAAAAAGCTTTTCGGTTATATCCCGTTCCTTCTAAATTTCCTTTTGCTGAAATTAATCCACTGAAATTTTCAGGCTGATTAAACGCACGCAGTAGAGGTTGTAACGGAATATTATTCATTGTGATATCCATACTAATATGTGCCGGCACAATACTTGTAGAAATCACGGTAGGAAGTGAAAAATCACCCTGAAGAATTTTTCCTGTTAAAGTTTGAACATTCAGCGAGTTAGGATTATTTAGCGCATCAAGTTTAAAATCATTAATCTCTAAATCTTTATAAAGAAGCTTATTCAGTGCTAATTTCAGCGTAAATTCAAGATCACCCCAATGCGTTAAATCATATTCTTTATTTTCAATAGTTACTGAAGTAATAACTGGCTTGGCCATAATCGTAGCATTTGGTGCTGGAGCCGCGTGCGCAGTGTTAAATAATGAAAATGATGATGGTGTCTTATTATCTTTAGGGGACAATGATGCAGTTTCAGTTGTTTTAGCCGCAACTAACGCTGGTAACAAGGTATTTAAATTTAATTGTTCACCTTTTAAATCAACCTGATAACGTGTTTTATTTGCAAACTCCGCACTGACACTACCTTGTAATTGACTGTCATTAGCAGTGAGATTTAGGTTATTAAGTGAGATTTTTCTCACACCTTCATTTTGGATATGAAAATCTGAAGTTAAACTTCCTGCAATCCCATTTTCAGGGATCCCAACTCCTGATAAAGCGTAATCTAACTGTGTGATATTACCTGAAACTTGGTAAGGATAGCTTTTCATATCCGCATCAGCGGCAATATTTAGCGTGATCTCACGACGGTCACGATTCACTTTCGTGCTCATTTCAAGACTAACTTGTTTTTTCTCGTCTGTTTTCAACGATAGGTTAATATCACGTAAATTAAGCTGCTCGCCATCTTTCATTTGCCAAATAATTAAGCTATCTGAAATATTCACTTTGGCGATATTCAACTGCCAATTATTGGTTTTAGGTTCAATCACTTGACGAGAAATATCTCGAGGAGTAGACGGTGGTAATATTTTAGGAATTGCCTTACTTTCAGGTGTTTGGCGAACCACGGCACCTTTAAGCATAACTTCTTTTACTTCAAGTTGATGAGAAAGTAGCGGCAATAACTCAACATCAAGACGCATATTATCTGCTGTGACCAAAGGCATTTCAGCGCCAGGTGCTGTCAATGACATTTTACCACTGATAATGCTTAATTTTGGCCACACATGCCAACGCATATCATCTTGTAATGTGAGTTTGTAACCGCTTTGTTTCTCAACCCTTTCAATAAGGTACCCACGGAAATCATTCGGGTTAATGAGTAAAACTAACGCTGTCAAGCCTGCCAAAATAACCACAAGCAAAATAGCCAGTGTTGTCAAAAACCTTTTCATATAATTACCCGTTTAGTGAACATGATAATGATGATTATAAAGATAGTTAATCTTCACTAATCCGACTACCAACTGCACCTTGTTGATTTTTATATTTTGCATCTTGACGACGATTATAAGGTCGATCAGCAGAACCCGACATAGGTTCAAAACTTAATGCACCAATCACCATACCCGGTCTTAATGCAAGAGGCAGTTTACCTGAATTAAAGAATTCTAATACGATTTGCCCATGCCAACCAGGATCAATACGATGTGCAGTAACGTGCACCATCAAGCCTAAGCGTGCTAATGATGAGCGTCCATCTAACCATCCAACAACATTATCAGGCAAAGTGACTGACTCAAGTGTCACTGCTAACGCCAATTCACCAGGATGTAGAAAGAATGCTTCACCTTCAGGCAAAACTATTTCATCACTCATTACACGCTCTAGCGCAGCATTCACTTCAGCCTTAGGGCCACTCAAATCAATATAAGCTGCAGTATGACCTTGGAAAACACGAAATTGATTTCCCAAGCAAACATCTGCTGTTGCGCCGTTAATTCGCTCGACAGGCGGGCGGGGTTCAATGACTAACTTACCTTCATCCAGCCACTGAATAATATCACGGTCGCATAATCGCATTTTATTTCCTTCTTCAAGTTAAACAGGCAGTTTCATCATGCATGAAAGCTGCCTAAAAATGAATCTATTATTCGCAGAATTGCCCAATTTTTGCTTTCAGAATATCAATCGCAACGCGGTTTTTCCCCCCTCTAGGTACAATAATATCGGCATATTGTTTAGAAGGTTCAATAAACTGGAAGAACATAGGACGAACGGTTTTATTATATTGTTCAATGACTGAGTCTAAGCTACGTCCACGTTCATTCACATCTCGTTTAATCCTGCGCATTAAGCAAATATCTAATGGGGTATCAACAAAGATAGAGAAATCCATCTCTTCACGCAGGCGTTTGTCTGTTAATAACAAGATGCCTTCAATGATAATCACTTTTTTAGGTTGAAAAGAAATGGATTCTGTTTTGCGTGTATGAGCAACGTAGTCATACTGAGGGAGTTCGATGGCATTTCCTGCTTTTAATGCGCACAAATGTTGGTATAAAAGTGCATGATCCATCGAATTTGGGTGGTCATAATTGACCTTATATCGTTCTTCCATTGTTAAATCACTTTGGTCACGATAATAACAATCTTCTGGTATCACCCCGATATTATGATCACCTACTTGCGCTCTTAACTCACGGTAAAGTGTGCTTGCAATAAGACTTTTACCCGAAGCAGAGGCTCCAGCGATACCTACAATTGTGCACTGATGTGCTGTGTCAGCCATAATCAAAAAACCTGGTTTGAAATAAAAAGAGGGATAACGTAATAATATGTAAATATTACGCTAGCGCAGATTATAGTTTTGAAATCACTCTGGTTCCAGCGTAAAACCAGAAATCTATTTGTTTTTTATCAAAAACAGCCGGAAATCACCTGTAAAAAATGGAAAGCCAAATGACTCTCCATTTTAATCAGCAAATAATTTCAGACATTATTCTACTGTGATTACACTGCGCGGAAAGAAATTTCCGTTGGAATTGCATCACCATCCCAATACATTTGAGAAGATACGGTAGACGCGATTTCGCGATAAATATCCGCAAACTCACCTTCAGGATCACGCATCACTGTTGGTTGCCCGCGGTCTAGGTCTTCACGTAAAGAGATATGAAGAGGAACTTGACCTAATAATTGACAATGATACTTCTCTGCCAATTTAGCGGCACCACCCGTACCAAAGATAGGTTCAAGGTGACCACAGTTACTACAAATATGTGCACTCATGTTTTCAATAATACCTAATACAGGTACATTGACTTTCTTAAACATGACAATCCCTTTCATTGCATCCACCAGCGCGATATCTTGTGGTGTTGTTACCACAACCGCAGCAGTTACAGGGATATTTTGAGATAAGGTTAATTGGATATCGCCTGTTCCTGGTGGCATATCGATAACCAGATAATCCAAGTCAGGCCACAACGTATCCTGGAGCATTTGCATTAACGCTTTGCTCGCCATAGGACCACGCCATACCATCGCATTATCATCAGTCACTAAATAACCGATAGAGTTAGACGCTAATCCATACGCCATAATTGGCGCCATATGTTGTCCATCAGGAGACGTTGGACGCTCCATCGTGGTTCCTAACATATTAGGAATAGACGGTCCATAAATATCAGCATCAAGAATACCGACTTTAGCGCCTTCTTGTGCAAGAGCTAATGCAAGGTTAACTGCTGTACTTGATTTACCAACGCCACCTTTACCTGAGCTCACTGCAAGAATATTACGCACACCATTAACGCCAGGCAGATCATTTGCACGACGTAAGGTGGAAATATTATGCTTGAGTTTCCATTCAATGGCTTTTGCACCAGTGATGTTGCGAAGTTCGGCTGTCTTTTCTTCAATTAGGGTTTGGAAAGGTTTTTTCCAAACAAACGGCATCACTAACTCGATATGAAGAACATCGTCAATCATCGCACATTGATGTAATGCTTTTAGAGAAAGCAGATTACGTTTCAATGTTGGGTGTTCAAAAGTAGACAAGACACCTGAAACTTTTTCGTTCAGAATCTCAGGGGTGGTCTGCTCGGGGGATTTATCACTCATCCCGGCTCCTCTCGTTTTCATTATTTATTAAATATATGAGTGTATCTATCATATCAGATAGTAGATGACTACGATAATGCCTTACCTCAATTTGCCAACTGAAATTTCTCTTGCAAAAACTCCATTATTGCCCTAGCGACATCATGACGGATCGGTTACCATCAAAGTCCCTTTTATTAATTTTATGGAAGTAAGATCCTTACTATGTCTCACGTCGCGAATAAATTATTGGTAACCTGCGCGTTACCTTATGCTAACGGTTCAATTCATCTCGGTCATATCCTTGAACATATTCAGGCAGATATCTGGGTCCGTTATCAACGAATGCGCGGCAAAGAAGTTCATTTCATCTGCGCTGACGATGCTCACGGCACACCTATTATGCTGAAAGCCCAACAACTGGGTATCACGCCAGAAGCCATGATTGAAGAAATGAGCAAAGAGCATCAGCAGGATTTTGCTGGTTTCAATATCAGTTACGACAATTATCACTCTACACACAGTGAAGAGAGTCGCCAATTATCAACTAAAATTTATCTTGCACTGAAAAAAAATGGTCACATCAAAAGTAAAACTATTTCTCAGCTTTATGATGAAGAAAAAGGCATGTTTTTGCCTGACCGCTTTGTAAAAGGCACTTGCCCTAAATGTAAAGCGCAAGACCAATATGGTGATAACTGTGAAGTTTGCGGCTCAACCTACAGTCCAACAGAATTAATTAATCCACGTTCTGTTGTATCAGGTTCAACGCCTGTTATGCGTGAAACTGAACACTATTTCTTCGACTTACCTGCATTTAGCAACATGTTACAAGAGTGGATCCGCTCTGGCGCGCTACAAGAGCAAGTGGCAAATAAAATGCAAGAGTGGTTTGACAGCGGTTTACAACAGTGGGATATCACTCGTGATGCACCTTATTTCGGTTTCGAAATTCCAGATGCACCGGGTAAGTATTTCTATGTATGGTTAGATGCACCGATCGGCTACATGAGTTCATTCTTAAACTTATGTGAAAAACGTGGCGATTTGAGTTTTGACGAGTTTTGGAATAAAGACAGCAAAGCTGACCTTTACCACTTTATTGGTAAAGATATCGTCTATTTCCACAGCTTATTCTGGCCAGCAATGTTAGAAGGCAGTGAATATCGCAAGCCGACAAACCTGTTTGTTCACGGCTATGTCACTGTAAATGGCGCCAAAATGTCAAAATCTCGTGGCACCTTTATTACAGCGCGTGCTTATCTTGATCATTTTGATGCTGATTGTCTACGTTATTACTATGCTGCAAAACTTTCATCACGCATTGACGATATTGACCTAAACTTAGAAGACTTTGTTCAACGTGTTAATAGCGACATCGTAAATAAAGTCGTTAACCTTGCATCACGTACCGCTGGTTTTATCAGCAAGCGTTTTGATGGCAAATTAGCTGATTCTTTAGATGATGCTAAACTTTATCAACACTTTGTTGATATGAAAGAAACTATCGCACAGTCATTTGAAAATCGTGAATTTGGTAAAGCTGTTCGTGAAATTATGGCATTAGCTGATGAAGCGAACCGTTATATTGACGAAAAAGCACCTTGGGTAGTGGCAAAACAAGAAGGTCAAGACGCTCAGTTACAAGCAATCTGTACCATGGGAATTAACCTATTCCGTGTGTTGATGACATACCTGAAACCCGTTTTACCGTCACTAACAGAACGTTCAGAAGCATTTTTGCAAGCTCAATTAACATGGGATGCACTTGAACAACCGCTATTAGGTCAAGAGATCACTAAATTCAAAGCGTTGTTTAACCGCATTGAAATGGATAAAGCCAATGCAATGGTTGAAGCATCAAAAAGCACTATTGTGCCTGTAAAAGAAGTAACAGGCCCATTAGCAGATGCTCCAATTCAAGAAACCATCAAATTTGATGATTTTGCGAAAATCGATATGCGTATCGCTGAAATTAAACAAGCCGATTTTGTTGAAGGTTCAGACAAACTGCTGAAATTAATTTTGGACTTAGGTGGAGAAACTCGCCAAGTATTTTCCGGTATTCGTACAGCATACCCAGATCCTAAAGTGTTAGAAGGTCGCTTAACGGTAATGGTGGCAAACTTAGCACCTCGTAAAATGCGTTTTGGTATTTCAGAAGGCATGGTAATGGCAGCAGGTCCTGGCGATAAAGATATCTTCTTACTTAGCCCAGATTCTGGTGCAAAACCGGGTCAGCAAGTGAAATAACAACCAAAATTCATTTGCCAAACGAATAAAAGGCGGGGTTCTATTAGAGCCCCGCCTTTTTTTTATTGTGATCCATAGCACACTTTCAAAATCGGTGTATGATAATTCTGTTAGTTGATTTGGGACACTTACTTATGAAATCTAAACGGGCACGATTGCAGATTACACTTTGGCACTATTTACGATCTTTTTTGGTACTTTATCTTTGTCTCTTTGCTGGTAATCTTATTTCAGCCCTTCTACCCTTCGCGGTTCCAGGCAGTATTGTTGGCTTACTGATCCTCTTTGGTTTACTTGCTTTTCAGCTTATCCCTGTGCGTTGGGTTAAACCCGGTGCAAATATCCTCTTAAAAAATATGTCATTACTCTTTATCCCTATCGGAGTTGGTGTAATGAACTATTATGATTTATTAAGTCAGCAACTTTTCCCCATCGTTTTAGCCTGCGTCGTGAGTACCTTTGGTGTTATGGCTCTCGTTGCATATTGCTCACACTATGTTCATCGTGAGCGCGTTATCGTGGGTTCGAAACCAGACCAAGTTGAAGATATTGTTGAAACAAAAGAGAAAGACGATGATAAAGCGTTAAGTGAGAAGAAAAAATGTTAGCTATGTTGATGAATATTTGGTGGTCACTTCCTTTAAGTATTTTTATTTTTTACTTAGCTCGTAAGCTGGCGGCCCGATTTAATTTGCCTATTTTAAATCCACTGCTAATTGCTATTATGGTAATTATACCTATTTTGTTAATAACTAAGGTACCTTACGAAAATTATTTCGCAGGTAGTCGAATTTTAAATGACTTACTACAACCCGCCGTTGTTGCTCTAGCTATACCGCTTTATCAGCAATTACACCAAATTCGCGCACAGTGGAAATCATTAATCAGTATTTGCTTTATTGGTAGTATTGCTGCGATGGTCAGTGGCACAGCCATTGCTTTATGGGCAGGTGCAACACCTGAAATTGCCGCATCAATCTTACCTAAATCAGTGACAACCCCAATAGCAATGGCTGTCGCGGACTCCATAGGTGGTATTCCTGCAATCAGTGCTGCATGTGTTATTGCAGTAGGTATTTTAGGTGCCATTTTTGGTCATACATTATTTAAGCTACTGCGTATTCCTACTCACGCCTCTCGTGGTTTGGCTATGGGCACTGTTTCGCACGCAGTGGGAACAGCAAGAGCGGCAGAAGTCGATTATATTGAGGGGGCTTACAGTTCATTGGCATTAATGACATGCGGGATTATTACCTCTTTACTTGCTCCGTTTATCTTCCCTATTATTTTACATCTTTATAGTTAATATCTTTCTTACCCTCTATTCCTAAATCCCCGATTTAATTAAATTTATTTCGGGGATTTTTACTATAAATTTGAGATACATCTCTCAATTAATGAATTTGTTGCAATTGTTTCATTGAAAATATGATTTTCATCACATATAAAAATAGGTAAAGATGCCTAGAATCTTATAATACAGAAAGATTAATGGGAGACTCATGTATGCATACTCGTTTTCAGGCAGTTTGGTCAGATTTATCCCCTCAGTTGCAACAAGCACTTGCTCCTTATCTTGAGCAGGATGAATTCCCTGCAATGTTCACGGCAGAACAGGTCAATGCCATAAAAACACAGTTACAATGTAATGATGATGCCTTAGCTCTCGCACTTTTACCCGTCGCTGCCGCTTGTGCAGTGACACCGATATCTCATTTCAATGTTGGTGCTATTTCACGTGGGGAAAGTGGTAATCTCTACTTCGGTGCCAATATGGAATTTGCTGGCGCCCCACTACAACAAACTGTTCATGCTGAACAAAGTGCGGTAACTCACGCATGGCTACGTGGTGAATCTCGCTTAATTTCAATCACCGTTAACTATACACCTTGTGGTCATTGTCGCCAGTTTATGAACGAACTCAACAGTGGCACCCATATTCAAATCCAATTACCGGGTAGAAAAGTGGCGACATTGGGAGATTATTTACCTGATAGCTTTGGTCCAAAGGATCTCAATATCACCTCTTTATTAATGGATAAAGTTAATCACGGTTACGAAATTGATAACCATAGTGAATTAGCACAACAGGCGCTACAAGCCACCAATCGTAGTCATGCACCTTATAGTGAGTCTCACAGTGGAATTGCTGTTCAAATGAAAAATGGCAAAATTTTCCAAGGTAGCTACGCAGAAAATGCCGCATTTAATCCAAGCTTACCGCCATTACAAGCCGCATTGATTTTATTAAATATGGCAGGTGAGAGTGTGATGGAAATTGAATCTGCCGTCTTAATTGAAAAAGCAGAAACAATTTTAACGCAATGGGATGCAACTCAAGCCACATTAACAGCTTTAGGTTGTCGCCAGATGCAACGCATCACTTTGTAAAAAGTTTTAACTTATTCCTCTAAAAATCTCTCCTAAAAAAGCATCAGCATGTAAATTTTGCTGATGCTTACCAGAAAAAGTTGTAACAACTGTATCTATCTCTCATTTCTAAGCATAAAAATCATAAAAAAATAACATAAGCTGTACATATTTTTATTATTTTGTAGGATCTACAATTGTCATGTGACTAACTGCCTTACAAGAGTATTTTTCATGGAACTGGAACACGAAAGTAAACGCCCTCTCTACATCCCGTATGCAGGTCCAATCCTGCTAGAATTTCCCCTGTTAAATAAAGGTAGTGCTTTCAGCGAAGAAGAACGCAGCACCTTTAACTTACATGGTTTACTGCCTGAAGCAGTTGAAACCATCGAAGAACAGGTTGAACGCGCTTATCGCCAATATCTTGATTTCAAAAACGATAACGATAAACATATTTACCTGCGAAATATCCAAGATACCAATGAAACCCTGTTTTATCGTCTATTGGAATCTCACCTAACTGAAATGATGCCAATCATTTATACACCAACAGTAGGTGAAGCTTGTGAACATTTCTCTGATATTTATCGTCGTGCTCGCGGTTTATTTATCTCTTACCCTAACCGCGCCAATATCGACGATATGCTACAAAACGCCACTAAACAAAACGTAAAAGTCATTGTTGTAACAGATGGCGAACGTATTCTTGGTCTAGGTGACCAAGGTATCGGCGGTATGGGTATACCTATCGGTAAACTCTCTTTATATACCGCGTGTGGTGGTATTAGCCCAGCGTACACACTGCCTGTTGTACTTGATGTTGGTACTAATAATCCACAACGTTTAAACGATCCTCTGTATATGGGATGGCGTCATCCTCGCATTACAGGTGATGAATATAACGAGTTCGTTGATGAATTTATTCAAGCTGTTAAACGTCGCTGGCCAAATGTTTTACTGCAATTTGAAGATTTCGCACAAAAAAATGCGATGCCTTTATTAAACCGTTACCGTGATGAGCTATGTTGCTTTAACGATGATATTCAAGGCACTGCATCTGTTACCTTAGGTAGCCTAATTGCAGCAAGTCGTGCTGCAGGTCGCCAATTAAAAGACCAAACAGTCACTTTCTTAGGTGCCGGTTCTGCGGGTTGTGGTATTGCTGAGCAAATTATTGCCCAAATGAAATCCGAAGGTTTAAGCGATGAGCAAGCACGTGAACGTATCTTTATGGTTGACCGTTTCGGCTTATTAACAGACAAACTGCCAAATTTACTGGATTTCCAAAGCAAACTTATCCAAAAAAGCGAAACCATTGCTAATTGGGAAACCACAAGCGATGCGATTTCACTGTTAGAAGTGGTTAAGAATGCAAAACCAACTATTTTGATTGGTGTTTCAGGACAAGCAGGTTTATTCACTGAAGAAATTATTCGTGAAATGCACAAACACTGTGAACGCCCTATCGTGATGCCATTATCTAACCCAACTTCGCGAGTAGAAGCGCGCCCTGAAGATATTATCAATTGGACTGATGGACAAGCTTTAGTGGCAACAGGTAGTCCATTTGCCCCCGTTAAATACAAAGATAAAGAGTATCCAATTGCACAATGTAATAACTCTTATATCTTCCCAGGCATTGGGTTAGGTGTTATTGCCTGTGGTGCGAAACGTGTGACTGATGCCATGTTAATGGTTGCAAGTCGTGCATTAGCAGATTGCTCACCAATGGCAAAAGAGGGTGATGGTTCTCTGTTACCTTTACTGGCTGATATTCAGCAAGTTTCGCGTTATATCGCAAAACAAGTTGCCAAAGAAGCACAAGTACAAGGTGTTGCGACTGTAACGTCTGATTCAGCATTAGAAGAAGCCATTGAACGTAACTATTGGTCACCAGAGTACCGTATTTACAAAAGAACCTCGTTCTAAATAGCTTGAAACACTAAGTACCATTCTGAAAAGCGCGTCATTACTTAATATGAGGCGCTTTTTTCTTGCTTCCCTATTCCTGCTCAAGTAGCCTTACGCATTATGAAAGTCATTCTTTATTTGCGTCATTAAGGCAAGGACATGCTAAAACGCCTCATTTATCTCTTTCTCACACTTTTTATGTTGCTTGCAGTCATCTTGATTGCCTGCGATCGTTGGATTGGCTGGAAAACTAATCCTTATATCTTTGAAGATGTGGATACATTGCCCGCTAAAAAAGTGGGTATGGTGTTAGGCACATCAAAATATTATACCAGCGGTTACATTAATCAATTTTATCAATATCGCATCCAAGGCGCAGTTAATGCCTATAACAGTGGTAAGATCCAATATTTATTATTAAGCGGTGATAATGCAAAACATAGCTATAATGAGCCAAATACAATGCGTAAAGATCTCATTAAAGCAGGCATTCCTGCCTCTCGTATTGTGATGGATTTTGCGGGCTTCAGAACACTCGATTCAGTTGTACGAACAAAAGAGGTGTTTGGTACAGATGGATTTACCATTATTACTCAGCGTTTTCACTGTGAACGTGCTGTTTTTATCGCATTAGAAAAAGGAATCGATGCACAATGCTTTGCGGTTGCATCCCCCAAAAGCATGTTTAAAGTACGTGTACGCGAAGTGTTTGCAAGAGCCGGAGCAATGATTGATGTTTATATTCTAAACCGCGAACCCCGCTTTTTAGGACCACCAGAAACGATCCCCGCAATACAATCTATTCCTGATGGCATTAAAGGATATCCCGCAGTTTTACCTGAGGAAGTTGAATCACTTCCTCTAAGTAACAACAATAACGAGAAAATCTAAAAGAATTGCGCTAATTTTGAGGCTGATTTACGCCAAATCCACTCTATTGGACCTTGTGGAAAATAGCGTAGCCAAATTACGGCAAAAGCAATGTTAATTGCCCAAATAACGACAACAAAAGGCATCAGTTCAGCTAAGGTAAATTGATTAAATAATCCCATCCGCTGAAACAGGATAATGCCGATAAGACTTTGCATTAAATAGGTCGTTAGCGCCATTTTTCCTACACAACGTAAAGCATAGGCAAAATAAGAGTGACGCATTGTATTCCAACTCCAATAAAACAGCGCAATATACCCCAAGCTTTGCACCACTTGGATCAGCATCGTTAAAGGTTGTGCTAAAATAGCCGCCCAGCGGTAATCCCAATCAAGATAATAATCCACCAGTACAATAATCGTCTGTAAGCTTAAACTTATTGTGAGGAAATAAAGTGCTACACGACCATAATGAGCGCGACTAAATTTCTGCTGCAACCAACCTGATGCCATTAATGCTGATCCCATCAGCATTGCACCGAACAAAAACCAACTGTATTGACGAACAAGATTAAAAACAAACAGAGTTAGCTCATTTAAACGATAATAAACACTATTTAAATAAGGCCCTGTTTTCCAATCTGATTCAGCCAATTGGGAATATGGTGTGCTGTACCAAACGGTATCAATAAAATCACGATAATAATAAAACAACACACCTAGAATAAGTGCGCCACAAAAATAGAGTATCGCTCCCAATATAAATTGGTTTTTTATCGTCATTGATTTGATAAACGCAAAAACAAATAAACCACATATACTATATGGAAATAAAATGTCACCTTCCCAAATAAATAATGTGTGAATAACCCCAATCAATGCCAGTACAACGAGCCGCGATAAATTAAAGCGCGTTCCTTTACGTAGTAGCAGGTAAAGCGTACCACCAAATAGTAATGCAAAAATAAAGAGGAACTTACCTTGGGCAAACAGATTTAATGCCATCCATGTTATACGATCACCAAAAGAGACTTCCCCCGAATGTAACGGATTAAATGAAGCCACTCTTAATAAAGCAAAACCTGAAATATTGAGCAATAAAATGCCAAGGATCGCCATTCCTCTCAACGCATCAAGTGCTTCGATACGTTGATGAGACGATTCATTCATTTATTTGAAATCTCAAAGGTGACGAACAGCGCGTAAAAATTCCTGACGCGTATTTTGACTTGATTTAAATAACCCACCTAACGAGGTTGTTGTAGTTGCACTTGTTGCATCACGAATACCACGAGCTTTAACACAATAGTGAACCGCATCAATAGAAACAGCCACATTTTTTGTGCCTAGTAATGTTTGTAATGCGATAAGAATTTGCTGTGTTAAGCGTTCTTGAACTTGAGGGCGTTGAGCAAAAAATTGCACAATACGATTAATTTTTGATAAACCAATCACTTTATCTTTTGGTATATAAGCCACAATCGCCTTGCCATCAATAGTAACAAAGTGATGTTCGCAAGTACTGGTTAATGTGATATCTCGTACTGTCACCATCTCATCAACTTGCATTTTATTTTCAATTAGTGTGATTTTTGGGAAGTTGTGATAATCCAATCCTGAGAAAATTTCATCAACATACATTTTAGCAATACGACGAGGCGTTTCAGCTAAACTATCGTCGCTTAAATCCAGATTTAACAGCTTCATCACTTCTGTCATATGATGTTCAATTTGCTGTTTACTCTCACTTGGAGATAGCTTTGATTCACGAAGAGGCGTTTCTAAACCGCGTTCAACTAACGCAGCGTGCACCCATTGCGCCTCTTTACTTAATGATGACATTGGACTCTCCGATAAACACATTAATTAAGTATCTGTTTCGCTGTCAGCGACAACAGCCTACACTTTAGATGACATGAATCACATTATCCAGCGATACCGCATTTTTCGTTATGAACTTATTGCATTTTTGTATGAACTATTTTTAGATTAAGCCTAATTTTTCTCTTTTAAACACACCAGAAAACCACCGATGATCAACACAATAAAGGCGACATAAAGTGCAGGTTCTAATTTTCCGGTTAATGCCGTTGAAAGCGAAGAAATGACAGGGCCAACTAATTGCCCAATAGCATAAAAAGTGGTGAGTAAACCCGCCATATAACGCCCGTGATCGGGCGCTAATTCTCTACCTCGTAAAAAAGCCAGTTGTACTGCACACATAAGACCGCCACCAATTAAGAAAGCGCCAATCGCAAGCCCTGTTATTGTCGGGAGCCACTCTGCAATCAAAATACCTAATGCTTGTAACCAAAGCGTAATAGCTAAACGTAACTGTGTATTTAATACATTACGCGTTAAAATAGCGATCCCAATACATAATGCAGCAGAAGCACCGAATACAGGCCAAACAAATTGCGCAATTAAGCTTCCTGGAAAGCGTTCTGCCGCCATTTGAGAAAGAAATGTAGCTGGTAAAATATAACCAAACCCCGCAAAGGTATAACCCCAAATTAACTTTTTCATTGCTGGTGTCAGTGTTAAAGGTGCAACTTTTACTTCTTCTCGACTCATCGCCCAAGGTTTAGGAAGGTGATAACTGACATATATTGCACAAATAAAAGCAAGTGAACCATAAATTAACCATCCCGCCGTCGCGCTCATTTGCCATTTCATAATTAACACAGCAAGAATACCGCTAATAAATATGCCTGCGCCTGTTCCTGCATAAACAGCAACGCTTAATGCCGGTCGATTAAGACGAGCGAGTAATTCGTTTGCCCATGAAGCCACTAGCACTAACGTCCAACCACTTGCCCAGCCAATAAAAAAGCGTGCAATACTGTGTGTAAATGCATCATTTAAAAATGCAGACAGTAGCGTAATTATCACCGCCCCCCAAAGACCAGCCCACAAGCGATATCCCACACCTTTAACGGCTTTCATCGCGTCATAGGAGCCAGCAAGATAACCAAGATAATTAAATGCAGCGACAATCCCCGCACTTGTCAGCGTTAATTGATATTCTGCAATCATCAACGGCACTTGTGGTGTAAAAGTAAAGCGTCCTATCCCCATTGCAACAACTAAAGCAAGAAAACCACTAAACGCGATATGAAAAGCTTGCGCTGAATGACTTTGGTGATTTGAAGTATTCATTGATATCCATTATTTTGTTTTATCGTTTTATACATTTTAAATGTGCTGTTCATTAATAACAGAACAAGCAACATATTAACCCCAGACAGTTAACATTTTTGCAATGATACGTTTCATTTCTTTCTAGTCACAAGATGATCTCTGACATGATGATGCTCATCGTGATAGATTAGTATCATGAAATAAAACAGAACATTTAGATAGATCTTGGAGTATATGATGAGTCAATGTCACGTGAGCGGTTTATTATCTCTTGATGAAGCGCTAGAAAAACTACTTGAAAAACCGCTGGCAATTACCGATACCCTTAACATCCCATTAAATAATGCAGCCGATTATATCTTAAGTGAAAATATTACATCTCCACTAAATGTTCCGCCTTTTGATAATTCTGCAATGGATGGTTATGGACTTCGTTACGCTGACTTAGCTCCCCAAACTCCTCTTCCAGTGGCAGGAAAATCATTCGCTGGTATTCCTTTTGAAGGAGAGCTTCCTGCTGGTCAGTGTGTACGCATTATGACAGGGGCAATGGTTCCTGCTGGTGTTGATACTGTCATTATGCAAGAAGAAGCAGAAGTCACTGAACATGGTATTCGTTTTTCACAACCCGCTAAGAAAGGCCAAAATATTCGCCGTATTGGTGAAGATATTAAAGAAAATGATATTGTATTACCTGCTGGCACTAAGCTCTCAACAGCACAATTGCCATTAATCGCCTCTTTAGGGATCGCCTCTGTACCGGTTTATCGACGTTTAAAAGTTGCCGTTTTCTCAACAGGTGATGAATTACAAACCATTGGTCAGCCATTAAAAGCAGGCCAAATTTATGATACCAACCGCTTTGCGGTACGTTTAATGCTTGAAAAACTAGGATGTGAAGTCTTAGATTTAGGTGTTATTCCTGATTCACCGGAAAAACTGCGTGAAACTTTTAAAAAGGCTGATCAAGAAGCAGATTTAGTGATCAGCAGTGGTGGTGTTTCTGTGGGCGAAGCCGATTACACCAAACAAATTCTTGATGAAATTGGTGAAATTGGTTTTTGGAAATTAGCGATTAAACCAGGCAAACCTTTTGCCTTTGGTCATCTGCACAATGCGTGGTTCTGCGGTTTGCCGGGTAACCCAGTCTCGGCAACTGTGACATTCTACCAATTAGTCCAACCTTTAATCGCTCGTTTATCAGGATTTAGCCATTGGAAAGCACCACAACGTTTCCAAGCTATTGCACAATCTCCATTGAAAAAATCCGTGGGTCGTCTTGATTTTCAACGTGGTATCGCAAGTATTAATGCGGAGGGTATATGGCAAGTAGACACTTCTGGTCACCAAGGCTCACACGTTTACAGCTCCTTTAGTGTGGCTAACTGCTTTATCGTCTTAGAACGTGAGCGCGGTAAAGTGGCAGCGGGTGAAACGGTCACAATCGAGCTATTTAATTCTCTACTAAAAAGTGAATAGTTTTATGAGTATCGAATTAACCGATGAAGAAACACTGCGCTACAATCGCCAGATTGTATTAAGGGGTTTTGATTTTGATGGCCAAGAGGCGCTGAAAAGTGCCTCTGTTTTGATTGTTGGTGCAGGTGGCTTAGGATGTAGTGCTTCGCAATATCTTACAGCTTCAGGTGTAGGAAAACTCACATTATTAGACTTTGATACAGTTTCCCTTTCTAATCTTCAGCGCCAAATTCTTCATCGTGATGCGACGATTGGGCAACCCAAAGTGCTCTCTGCAAAAGCAACATTAGAAGCAATTAATCCTCATGTCACAATAGAAACCGTTGATGCATTACTTGAAGATGAGGCTTTAGCTAAACTTATTAGCCAACATAATATCGTAATGGACTGTACGGATAATGTGGCAGTACGCGAGCAACTTAATCGCCTCTGCTTTCATCAGAAAAAACCGCTAGTATCTGGTGCAGCTATTCGAATGGAAGGTCAAATCAGCGTATTCACTTACCAAGATGACGAACCTTGCTATCGTTGCTTGAGCCATCTTTTTGGCGATAACGCTTTAAGTTGTGTTGAAGCAGGCATAATGGCACCTGTTGTGGGTACTATTGGTACATTACAAGCTGTTGAAGCAATAAAGTTACTTACTGGCTACGGTGAAAATTTGCATGGTAAGGTATTGATGTTTGACGCAATGCGAATGCAATTTCGTGAGTTCAAATTACCCAAAAACCCACATTGCGAAGTGTGTTCTGCCAATTTACCAGACAACTAACCACTTTCTATTCTAAATAAGGTAAGTCTAACCTATTTAAACTTACCTTATCGCCTTTCAAAGATAGAGCTATTAATCTGTTTTTTAAATATTTTAATCGTCCTATAAATCATATTTTTCATTACGTCGATGTAACAAGCTTATAGTATTCACTCTGATTTAATTCTACTATGACCGCCCGCGTCAAAACGCAACAGGATACCCTATAAGCAGAATAATCATTTAAGCACGCATTCTACGTGCTAAAAAAGCAATACAAGGTAGAAGAATGACATTTCAAATTGCAGACACTCTCTATTACAACGGACTTATTTATACCGCTGATCATAATAACAATATTGTTGATGCTATCGCGATCAGCCAAGGTGTAATTATTGCTTCAGGTAAAAAAGAGGCGCTACTTTCTTACTGTAATGAAAATACTGAGCAGATTGATTTGCAGGGAAGAATGGTCATGCCGGGCATTATTGATGCGCATATGCACCCTTTCTGGGGAGGTGCAACGTTAGCTGGTTGCCATCTTGATTATCAATCACTCTCTATCGATGACATTTTATCGCGTATTCAAAAATACCTTGATGAAAACTTTATTGATAATGATACCGAATGGCTAAAAGTCTCTGCATGGTATCGTGAAGGCATGCAACCGGAAGGTGTGCAAATGACACGTTATCACCTTGATACCTTAAAAACGACGCGTCCTATTTTACTCTTTTCTAGTGATTGCCATAGTGTTCTTGCTAATTCTCGCGCTTTAGCGCTGTTAAATATCACTGCAGAAACGCCCGATCCCCCTGATGGAAATATTGAACGTGATAGTGATAGAACGCCTATCGGTATTCTTGAAGATGCACCTGCAATGCAAGCTATTGATAGCTTGCCACCCCTCACTGAAGCACAAAACCTACAAATCGCCCGTCATGTTCAAAAACGATTAAATAAACAAGGTGTAACCACTATTATGGATGCGCGTGTGGGTGAGCCTCAATTACGCGCCTTTAATAAATTAAGAAACACGGGTGAGCTGACCCTTCGTGTTGAAAATGCTGTTGAAATTACGCCAGATGATGTGCCATCTATTGATGATATTCCAAACGCTGTACGCCATGCTGCAACTCGTTTTTCACAATGGCATCAAATCAGCAATGGCGCTCAACCCAGTGTTGCGATCCGTCATATCAAACTTTTCCTTGATGGTGTATTACAAGCTCCGATTATGACAGCGCGCTTACATGCACCATATCGTATTAATGTTGGCACTGACGATACGCCACATTGGCAAGACTCTGAACATATTGGTGATCTCTATTTTTCACCTGAAATCTTAACGCCATTAATAACAGAAATTGCTCGTGCGGGTTATCATCCCCATATTCACACTGTTGCTGAAGGTGCAATCAGTACAGCACTGGATGCTATTAGTGAAATGCGTAAAGTCTTACCTGAGAAAGACATTAGACCGGGGCTTGCGCATAATGAATTGATGTGTGAAAAAGATTACGCGCGCTTTACACAATTAAAAACCTACCCTTTTCTCTCTTTCCAATGGGCGGCTGTCGATCAGAGCAATATCGAGAAAGATATTGAAATGCTCGGTAAATCTCGCTGTGACTATTTGGAAACAGCAGGGAAATTTATAGATGCGGGTGTCACGGTAGCTTTTGGTAGCGACTGGCCAATTGATCCACTTAATGAATGGTATGATTTTAAAGTTGCGATGACTCGCCAAAAAGATGCAACAAGTCCACGCCTTGATAACGATCGTAATCTAACATTAGTGGAAGTCTTACGTGCAGCCACCATTAATGCGGCAGAAGCTTTGGATATGGATAGGCAAATTGGATCATTAGAAGTCGGAAAGTTTGCCGATTTTATTGTATTAGATAGAAACCTGTTTGAAATATCGGCAGAAGATGTTGAAAATGTCAGGGTATTGTGTACGATCATTGCGGGGAAACCCACAATTTAGCTGAATAATATAATTAATAAACCCGCCATTGAAGCGGGTTTATTTTTATCTGCGCACTTAATCCTATGAGAATTAACGTAAATTGGCTCTGCTATAAAGCAATGCCCATCACTGTGCTCACTTCTTTTAATCCTTCACGCTGGTAAAAACGTTTAGCCGCACCGTTTTCAGCTAATACAGATAACTCAAGATGAGTCATTTTTTCCGATTTGGCCCACTCTTTCATTGCTGTTAATAGCAAGCTACCTACGCCTTGGCTACGAATGGAAGGGTCAACAATAATATCGTAAATATAAGCGTATTTACGTTGAACCAAGCAGTTAAACATAGGTGTTTCTTGAATTTGCGCAATGCTAAATCCAACCACTTTGCCATCTAAATCTGCGACCAAAAGATGAAACTTATTATTTTTTATTCCATTAATAATAAAAGCTTCATCTTGCTTACCCGGTTTTAATCGATCGGGTTGTAAATTAGCCATTTCATTAAATAAATGGGAGTAAAGATCATTAATTTCTTCTACATCAGACAAAATCGCTTTTCTTATTATTATCATTTTTTACCTTTATTTGTCGTAGGTTTTTACTGGAGGTGCAATATATGTTTCAAATTTATCTAATAATTGAATAGGACATTGTTCCACAATCGCCATATTACGGTATTTTTCATGTAAGAATTGTTCGTCCGCCATTTTATCAATCATCATTAATAATGGTGAATAAAACTGATTGATATTAAGTATGCCCAATGGTTTTTGATGCAAACCAATTTGGCTCCATGTAAAGACTTCACTAAACTCCTCTAATGTACCAAAACCACCAGGTAAAGCGACAAAACCTTCTGCCAGTTCTATCATTTTACTTTTACGCTGATGCATAGTCTCAACAATATGCAGCTCAGTCAGATTTTTATGAGATATTTCACGCCCTTCTAATAACGTAGGAATAACGCCAATCACCTTTCCGCCTTCAGCTAATACTGTATCGGCAAGTGTGCCCATAATTCCTACACTTGCACCACCATAAATTAAGGTGATATTACGTTTAACCAGCTCTTTGGCAAAAATAATGGCCTGTTCTTTATAAATAGGTGAAGCACCTAAACTAGAGCCACAATACACTGCGATAGATTTTATTTTATTCATTTTTTATTCTCTTTTAGCTAGTTAAAACGAGTTTGGAATTATACTGAAGGTGCTTTTAATAAAAAAGGTTAAAAAAAATGTTTTTACGCTTTTTATCGCATATATATTTTTAACCATTATTAATACTTATATTCATAAGAAGTTATTTTATTAAATATAAATTAATTTATATTTTAACCAATCTCACTAAACGAAATTAAAATAAAAAATATTTATTAATGAATAGCTATATTAAAGCGGGTAATTTTACTTTATATTATGCGATCCTTTGTTAGCTTTTAACAGAGCACACATACGATTGATTATTGACGAGGTTTTATAGGATGTTGTCAGCCAGGCACTCAGCTAAATTACAGGTGTTTTATCCCGTGCTTCTTTTGCTTCTCTCTATGCTTTCAATTCAAAGTGGCGCATCCCTTGCTAAAAGCCTATTTCCTGTTATTGGAGCCCCAGCTGTAACGGCATTACGTCTATTATTGGGTACGTTGATCCTCTTTTTTATTTTTAAACCGTGGCGACTCAAGTTCACTCGAGAATCGATTATGCCACTGCTTTTATATGGCTTATCTTTAGGGGCAATGAATTACCTTTTCTACCTCGCACTTGAAACTATTCCGCTAGGGATTGCTGTCGCCCTTGAATTTACAGGCCCTTTAGCCGTTGCAATGTTTTCATCACGTAGAGCTATCGACTTTTTATGGATAATTTTAGTGATTGCGGGTTTGGGCTTATTGCTCCCTATTGGTGATAATATCCATGATGGTCTTGATCCGCTTGGTATGCTTTATGCGTTGGGTGCGGGTGTAGGTTGGGCATTATATATCGTATTCGGACAACGTGCAGGAAAAGGCTATGGTGCGGCAACAGTTTCAATTGGCTCATTAGTTGCTGCCTTTATTTTCGTACCTATCGGTATGTTACAAAGTAGCCCTGATATTATGTTTAGCTGGTCTATTTTACCTATTGCCTTAGCCATTGCGATTTTATCAACCGCTTTCCCCTATACATTAGAAATGATTGCTCTTACACGTTTACCAGCTAAAACGTTTGGTACTTTAATGAGCTTAGAGCCATGTATGGGTGCTTTTATTGGTATTATTTTCTTACACGAACATTTGACGCTAATACAATGGGTTGCCTTAGCCTTTATTGTTTTAGCTTCTATTGGTTCAACAACAACCATGAAAAGTAAAACTAAAATTGAGGAAGTAAAATAGATATTTAACTCATTTTACTCAGTAAAAATAAATATTAATTTAAAAAGGATCATATGATCCTTTTTACTTATTAAATAATAACTTTACTGACCTATCATTGCTATTTTTCGTTCATTGTCTTACCCTAAATAGACTATTTCGATAGATTAGATTTTTTTAAATAGATGACCTATCAATTTAATAGTATCAATCGATAAGACTAACCATTAATAATTCACTATCATAATTAACAGAAATTAAGATATTAAGTTATTAATTATTTAGGGAGAACGATTATGAGTACTGCTAAATTAGTCAAATCCACACCTTCAAGCCTGCTTTATACCCGTAATAATCTCGATGACAGCGTAAAACTACACGCTATCGAGTTACTGCAACAGATGGTGACACAGTTTATCGACCTATCTCTCATCACAAAACAAGCGCACTGGAATATGCGTGGTAGAAACTTTATTTCTGTTCATGAGATGGTTGACGGCTTCCGCGATACCATTAATCAGCACACTGATGAGTTTGCAGAGCGTGTTGTCCAATTAGGTGGCACAGTATTAGGCACTGCACAAGTGGTGAGTAAGAAAACCCCCTTAAAAGCTTATCCTCTGGATATCCATGATGTACAAGATCACCTAAAAGCATTGGCTGATCGTTATGCTGTTGTTGCTAATGATATTCGTAAAGCCATTGACGAAGTTGAAGACGAAGATACCGCCGATATGTTTACGGCTGCATCGCGTGATCTTGATAAATTTTTATGGTTTATTGAAGCCAATATTGAGAACTAATTCTTAATAAAAAATTACAATTATGACGTTAAAAGGCTACCTCTCTTTCTTTAGGTAGTCTTTTTTATTTATCTTTTACTTTCGGCATATCCGGCTGATAGATAGGAAAAACAGGCAGTGCCGTTAATAAGCGTGAACCATAGTTTTTAGTTAACAGACGTCGGTCATAAATCACAATTTCACCGTGGCAATGATGACTACGAATAAGACGCCCAACTTGCTGAATTAAATTAAACGATGCGCTTGGCAAGCTCTGCACTTCAAAAGGATAACGTTTCAGCGATTTAAGCCACTCACCTTCTGTCACAATCACCGGGTCCGTCACTGGCGGAAAAGCAATTTTATGAATATGCACTTGCGTTAGATAATCACCTTTTAAATCGAGCCCTTCGGCAAAAGATTGCAAACCTATTAATACACTATTATCACCTGCATCAATGCGCTTACAATGTGTTTCAACTAATCTATAACGAGGCTGATCCCCTTGTACCAATAAGCATAAACGTAAGTCTTTCACTTCTTCTAAAAAGCCTTCCATTGCCCGTTGGCTACTAAATAGAACCAATTGCCCTCGATGGTTATTCTCTTCCATGCTTTGACGAAAATAACGCGCCATCTCTTTTAAATGTTCGCGCTCATGAATCATTGTCGGTTCATAGCGCATTTTAGGAATAACTAATCTACCCTGATCTTTATGTTCAAAAGGTGAAGATAACGTAATAAAGCGATCATCAAAATGCTCACTCAGCCCCGTTAATTCTTGAATGCGAGAATAGCTATTTAACGAGCGCAAGGTTGCAGAGGTAATAACCACATGCGGGATATTTTTCCATAACAATTGTGTCAGTTGTTCACTGACACGAATACCCGCACAATGAAAATAGAGATGAGACTGCTTTTTATCGTAACGGCGAGTTAACCATTTGGATACTGGTGCTTTTGAGGTTTGTTCTAATGTAGCTAAACGCCACAATTTTGCCATATTCTCTAAATATCCCACCATTCTACTCGTCGTTAAAATAGCACGATGTAAACGCACAATATCTTCTTTCGCTGTCCGTTCTGTTAAATCAGTTAAAATGGCTTCACCCAGCATTTTTAAACCATCCGTTAGCTTAAATAATGTCTGGCAACTTAACAGGAATTGTTCAGGTAATTCACCTAACGGAAAGAGATATTCATCTTGTTCACTGCGTTCTGGTAATAACGTACGCGTAAAGGTATCAACCTCTTGATAAGCCTCACGTAACTTAGCAATATGAGCATCAAAACGAATAGGATCAGCCAATTTAGGTGGTCTTACAGGGATAAATTGCGCTAAATACTGACTAACATGGCGAGTGATATTATCAAGCTGATTATTAAGGGAAACTAAGGTTATTTCCCCTTCGACTTCAAGTGCATCTCGCGCAACATCAGGAATATGATGCCCTTCATCAAGCACCAAAAGCAGATTTTTAGCATCAGGCAATACGGATTCACTTTCCATTGCCGCCATCACTAAAGCGTGATTAGTAATAATTACATCTACTTCATCAATTTCACGACGTGCAATAAAGAAAGGGCAGCGATGATAATATTGGCAATTACGCCCTAAGCAATTCATTTTATCCGTGCTGATTTTGCGCCATAAACTGTCTGTTAGTGCGCGTTTATGGTGATCACGCAAACCATCCCAACCAAAACTAGTGAAATCATTTTTGAGCTCTCGACAAATTTCTCTTTCTGCACTCGTCGCAACATCAACTTTATCTTCAAGCAAAAACATTAAGTCAATTTGCTCACCTTCTGTTGCACAAATCGCATCTAAATTACGCGGGCATAGGTAACGCCCCCGACCGAAAGCGCCTGTAAACGTAAGATCAGGAATGATTTTTTTTAGTAATGGCAGATCTTTGCTATAAATTTGATCTTGCAGCGCCACATTGGCCGTACTGATAATCAGTGGTTTTTTCTCATCACGACTAATGGCAATACCCGGAATAAGATAAGAGAGTGTTTTTCCCACACCAGTTGGGGCCTCTATCACTAAATGACGTCCCATTTCATCAGAAAAAGTCTTAGCTACTTCAGCAATCATTTCACGCTGTGGCGCACGCGGAATAAACCCTTCAATATGATCTGGTAGGGCTTTATACCACTGACTTATTTGATTTTTAACTGATTGAGAAAGGGACATAACCACTCTGCAACTGATTTTAAGAAAGGCGCCATTGTCTCATAACACTGTATAAAAATCAGTAGTTACCTTCGATTGCTCTCCTTTTTCATCAAAGAATGGATAACACCTCGAAATTATTGAGCTTTGTTATGGATTATTAATTCAACTATTCATAGTATGAGTATTCATTATGTAACATCTAAAATAGTCTTATAAAAATATGATTTATTGTTTTTACTAAACACAACATCAGTTAAGAGACTCCTATAATGACCTCTGCAAAGCGCCCTATTTTTAACTTAGAACTTGATTTACTTCGAACCTTTGTTGCTGTTGTCGATGGTAATACCTTTGCTGCAGCGGCGGAATCTGTTTGTCGTACACAATCTGCGGTAAGCCAACAAATGCAACGGCTAGAATCTCTGATAGGCAAAGAGCTGTTTGCTCGCCAAGGTCGAAATAAAACACTGACAGAAGCCGGTACACAACTACTTAATTATGCTCGCCGTATTTTGCGTCTGAATGATGAAGCGTGTCTTTCATTGATGCATGAAGAAATTGATGGGATCTTAAAAATTGGCTCTCCTGATGATACGGCAAACACGATTTTACCTGATCTCCTCGCGCGTTTTTCTGGAGCCTATCCTCGCTTAATCATGGAAATTATTGTGAAACGTAGTCCGTTTTTAATGTCTATGTTAGAAAATAACGAACTTGATTTAGCCATTTCCACCGAAGAACATGTAGGTTATCCCAAAATTGTATTACGCGTTTCCCCCTCTTTATGGTATTGCGGAAAACACTTCCGATTTGATCTTGATGATCCCCTACCATTAGTTGTATTAGATGAACCCAGCACATACCGCGATATGATGATTAATCACCTTGATCAGCAAGGTATTCGTTGGCGAATCGCTTATGTTGCTACAACACTTTCAGGTGCCAGAGCCGCAGTACGTGCAGGCTTAGGTATTATGGCGCGTTCAATTGAACTATCAGGTGATGATTTGCGTATTTTAGGCGAAAAGGAAGGTTTACCCGCTTTACCAGCCATTAGTTATAACCTGTATCTCAATGCCAATAGCCCAGGGAAAGCCGCACAAATACTGTTTGATTCATTAAAAAATGAACAAAATGAAGTGATTAATCATGCTGATATTACTCTTCAACAAGAATAATAAAAATAAATAAACCATTGCGATATCACATCAGAAAGTTCGCAATAACAAAGACTAGATTTTATCTATGCTGGTCTTTGTTATCTATTTAACTCAAATTTCTCAACCAAAAGACAGGCTAACACTGTACGATATTGAATAAGAATGAAATAATAGCCACCCTTTTTGTAAAATAAAGTTTATCCTATCATCATAACGAGGAGAAAATGTATGCCCATTTCCGTCAGTGAAATAATGGAAATATTGCCTCATCGTTATCCATTCTTATTAATCGATCAGGTTATTTCTAAACCCGCTGAACTTGCCAGTGGCAAATTAACCGCTATTAAAAATGTCACAACCAATGACACTGTTGTTTTTGGCGAATTTTACCCACCGTTATTACTACTTGAAAGCATGGCTCAAGCATCAGGCATTCTTGCACATTACTACCTTTCACCTATGAGTGAAGATCAGCGATGTTATTTTGCCAGTATAAAAAATGCACGCTTTTATGATGTGGTTAAAGCCGGTGATCAGCTACTTATTGAGATCCAATTTTGCCGGCAGCGACGCACTATTGTTAGCTTTTCAGGTACGGTGAAAATTGGGGAAAAGATAGTTTGCACCTCTGAATTTATGTGTGCAAGGCAATAAAAAAGGATTGGTAGCTCAAACCAATCCTTCATATCATCATCTTATTGACATTATACTTAACTTAATTGGCCACTTCTTCATTACGCAATAATTGTGTTATCTCAGAAAGAGTGATCTTTTCAAAATTCAATACTTTTTCAACGAGTTGAGCCGATTTTTTATCCTCTATTACTAAAGAGGCATTATCGTAAAACTTACTGATCACATCTTTATCTGTTATTGGATTTTTCGGATTACCATATTGAATATCTAATCTCTCCGTGATCTTCTCGCCATTTTTTAATGTCACGAAAATTAATCCGGGGAAATAGGTAGGAAATGGAATTTCGCCTTTTTCTGGATAACGATAACTCACTTTTTTCGCTAACCGTTGAATATCTTCACGTTGTAGGTTTTCAGGAAATAATGAAGACAGCGTTAAAGCATTATCTAAAAAGCCCGCTGCAAATAGCCACGGTAAACTAAATTTTGCCCCATAAGCTGTTTTAGGCGCCCATTTTGTTTCAAGTGGCTCGCAAATTAAAGCGGCTGCAACAGGATCAACCACGCACTCCACGCTTTCAATATCATCAGCCGTGATCCCTTTTTTCAGCAAATTACGGCCACAATCAATAGTGGCATGAGCAAAATGACACACTGGGTAAGGCTTAATAGAAACATTTAAAAATTCCCATATTTCACCTAATCCAAATGCGACTTGTTCGGGTTGTGCTTGCTCTCGAATACCATGAGTTTGATAAAGACTATAGCGACCTTCAAATATCGTTTCAGGGCCAGTCATTCCACCTTTTGCTAATGATGCTGCGATAATACCAGATTGCGCAGCCCATCCCGCATGAAAGCATTTAGAAGATGAGCTATTAGCAAGATATTCTGCTACTCCTCCTGCTTGGCTTCCTGTTAATCCTAATGCATTCACAGTTTGTTCAGGCGTTAATTTTAATAGTGAGGCTGCACAAGCTGTTGCACCAAAAATACCAGCAATCGCTGTGGCATGAAAACCACGCTGATGAAATCCACTATGGCTTGCTAAGCCCACTCTTGCTGCCACTTCCCAGCCAATCACCCATGCTGTTAAAATATCTTGTGATGATGCACCAATAGATTCACCCAATGCAAAAGCAATCGGCGTTAATACCGCACTGCCATGTGCAATCGAGTCTGTGTGTGTATCATCAAAATCTAATGCATGTGAAGCAATACCATTTGTCAATGCAGCCACAGTGGTACTTGCCGTTAGCGAACTCCCCCAGATTGGAACATTTCCTTGACTATCAGGTAAAAAAGCTACACCTTGGCGACTTTGAATAGCGCTTTGTTGCACACTTCCAGCAAGGGCGACACCTAATGTATCTAATAAATGAATTTTAGCGCGCTCTACAACTTGAGCAGGTAAATCAGAAAAATGGGTTGTGGTAATAAATTGGGCTAACTGCTGACTCAATGTCATAAACACCTCGGAATAGATAAGAAAAAGCCAGCAATATCACCGGCTTTTAGGATAATAAGAAGGTTAGATACAATTAAGTCACTTAGTCATTTAGCCAGCCAGAGGCTTTGTTTTGTGCAACAACACGATCAACTTGGGCTGGTGCATTACCAACATATGTCGTTGGATCTAAAAGCGCATCAAGCTCTTCTTGAGTAATGTGATCACGAATACGAGTATCACGATTAATCGCTTCCACAAAGGTGATACCTTCTTCTTGCCCAGACATTGATGCTTCATACACAATTTCATGTGCAGTTTGTTTACCCGCTTTATCAGATAATGCAAACATCACACGCTCTGCCAACATGAAGCCCCCTAGGATATCCATATTTTCGCGCATTTTCTCGACATGCACATTCAGTCCGCCTATTACTGTTTTCATATTATCGAAGATTACAGATAGCATCAGACACAGTTCTGGCATGATCTTCCATTCCATTTTCCAGATTGCACCATCACGCTCATGTTGATGTTTCATCATATCCGTTAAAACAGAAAGATTCGCTTTTAGGGTATTACTCACACAGGCCGCATTTTCAACAATGGCAGGATTACGTTTATGTGGCATGGTCGAAGAACCCACTTGCCCCTTACCAAAAGGCTCAGATAATTCATCAATTTCGTTATGTGCTAACAGTAAGATTTCATTAGCAATTTTACCTAAAGTTCCGCTAATTAAGCCTATTAGCATGCCATATTCACTGAATCTATCACGCGCAGGTTGCCATGAAATTTCAGGTACAGCTAAACCTAAGCGTTTTAATACGCGAGCTTCTAATTCATCTGCCTTATCGCTTAAAGAGGCTTTTGTGCCGACCGCTCCGACAACACTGCCAACAAATAAACGAGGTTCTATCTCTTTAAGACGTTGATAATGACGCGCTAATTCAGTTAACCAAATCGCTGTTTTATGTCCAAACGTAATTGGCAGAGCTTGTAATGCTAATGTACGCCCAACCATTGGTGTGTTGCGATGTTGTTCGCTTAATGAAAGCAGAGCACGACCTAATACTTTGATATCACGCAAGAAAGTATGATGAGCATCTTTTAGTTGCAGTACAAGGCCAGTATCAATTACATCTTGTGTTGTTGGACCAAAGTGAACATATTCTCCATAATGTTCTGGACAAGCATGCTCTAAACCACGAATTGTTGGCACTAATGGATGGCGAGTAAGACGCACTTGTTCTAATACATAATCCATATCAAGTTTTTCAAGCTTCGCAGTCTCTGCAATAACTTTTGCAGCGTCTTTTGGAATCAAACCTAATTCAGCTTGCTCAATCGCTAATGCAGCTTCGTAATCAAGCCAATTTTGCATTCTAGTTTTATCAGAAAAAATAGTTCTCATTTCTTCTGTTGACCATAAATTCTTTAATAAAACAGAATCAAAAACACTGGTTCCCATAATTATTTCCCCTGTTAAAAGAATAATAAAAAAATCGTTTTTTAAATAAAACGACTTGTTAGATTGTTATTTTATTTATGCAATATAATCTCAATAAAAACACTTTGATAATTTTAATCTAATTTAAAGCTTTTCTAATCAATTAAAAAATAACATCAATTCAAATGGTTACAAATAACTCTTTATTTATTAGTTATAACTTTTGAATCTTAAATGTTATTTAAGATTTAATTAGAATAATTAATGCTAAAAAATTAGAGGAAGATCATCATTTTTAAAAAATAGCTATTTTAAAAACAAATAAGTTTGTTATAAATAATAGAAACAAAATAAGCGCAAACAGTAATTAACCCTTTTATTTAATTACCAGGGAACTCTATTTCTATATTTGGAGATATTAATAATGAAACAAAATAAACAAACAAAACTAATACACAGTGGACGCCAAGCAATCAAAACTTCTGGCCCTATTAATCCACCAGTCATGAGAGCCAGTACCATTGTTTTTGATTCGATTAAAAGCTGGCGCGAAGTGCGTGATCGCCGAGCAACAGAGCGTGTTTTAAGCTATGGCGCACGTGGTACCGAAACTGCATTCGCCCTTGAAGCTTTAGTAACCGAATTAGAAGGTGGCTATCGCGCTCAGTTGTTCCCTACTGGATTGGCAGCTATCGCCGTCACTATTATGGGATATGCGCGTAGTGGTGGGCATGTTTTATTTGCTGATTCTGTTTATGAACCTGTGCGTAAAATTGCATCGGCTTTTCTTGAGCCCAATAACATTGCTTATAGCTTCTTTAAAACAGATGGTTCAGATTTTGAGCAAAAAATTCAACAAAATACACAGCTTATTTTTGTCGAATCACCCGGCTCATTACTTTATGAAATGCTCGATTTACCTGAAATTTGCAGAATTGCTCATGAACGGGATATTCCTGTCGGTGTTGATAATACATGGGGCTCTGCGTGGCTTTATAACCCACTGGAATTAGGCGCTGATGTCTCTGTTATTGCTGCAACTAAATATTTATGCGGTCACTCTGATGTGATGATGGGCATTATGGTTGCGAATGAAAAAGCATGGAAAAAAATTGGTGCATTACCTGAAGCATTAGGTCAAGCCAGTAGCCCTGATGATGCAGCACTGGTACTTCGCGGAATGAGAACATTAGGTCAACGTATTGCTGCTCATGGCAAATCAGCTTTGGCTATCGCACAGTGGTTAGAGACACGTCCTGAAGTTGAAAAAGTATGGTTCCCTGAATTACCTAATCACCCTCGTCATGATTTATGGAAACGTGACTGCAAAGGCAGTAATGGCCTATTAACCATTGAGTTTAAACAAGAATTTACCGCAAAACAATCAGAGAAATTTATTGATGCGCTTGAACTATTTGGTATTGGTGCATCTTGGGGTGGATTTGAAAGTCTTGCATTACCCGCCAATGTCGTTGGCGCAAGAACAGCATCTAATTGGCGTGAAGGTCATGGCCCTTTTGTACGTTTACACATCGGCCTTGAAGCAACTGACGACCTCATTGCAGATATTACACAAGCTTTTTCAGCATTAAACCAATAACAAAAAGTATTGCATCATTACCGGGGAATTCACTATGACAGGTTTAATTATTGCCGCGCTGGTAACAGTGCTGGTGGTTTATTTACTGGCGCGGGGTTATAAACCTCAACCAGTATTATTACTCGGCGGGTTATTACTCTTGCTCTTAACAGCATCTCTAGATCTTAATCCGTTATTACCAGAAAATAAATCCACTCAATTTAAATATTTTGATGTTTTCCAAATCTTTACGAATATTATGAGTTCTCGCCTAGCGGGTCTTGGTTTAACATTAATGGCAATTGCCGGTTTCTCTCGTTATATGGAACACGTTGGCGCAAGCCGTGCTTTATTCGCTATTTTTGAAAAGCCATTAAAAGCGATAAAATCACCTTACTTATTATTAGTGATTTCATTTCTCGTTACTCAAATCTTGGTGATCTTTATCCCTAGCCATGCAGGTTTAGGTATGCTGTTAATGGTCACTATGTATCCGATATTAATTCGTTCTGGTATTAGTCCACTTTCCGCTTTAGCCGTAATTGGATGTTGCCAGTTTATCGACCATGGTCCCGGTTCTGGTAATGTGATTATGGCAGCAAAAACAGCGGATATTGAACCTGCCGTCTATTTTGTTCAGCACCAATTACCCGTTACTATTCCTATTATTATTGCGGTTGCGATTACTCATTTCTTTATTCAACGCTGGTGGGATAAACGTGAAGGATTTGTTTTCGACCCAACAACCATTGATGTCGTAAAAGAAGAAGGTAATAAAGTCCCGTTATCTTATGCCTTATTACCCGTGATCCCTTTAATTCTGATTATCGGCTTCAGTCCTTTGCTACACCCTTATATTAAATTAGAAGTCACCACAGCGATGATTATTAGTACTGTGATTGCACTTCTTTTTGAATATGTTCGCTTACGCGATGCAAAAGCGGTAATGAATAGCTTTATGCTGTTTTTTGAAGGAATGGGTAAGCAATTTGTATTAGTGGTCTCGTTAATTGTATCAGGTGAATTCTTTGCGAATGGTTTACTAAAAAGTGGTGCCGTCGACACACTCATTAGCTCTGCTCAAGATGCAGGTTTTGGTATTGCCGCCATGATCATTGTCATGAGTGCCATTCTTGCATTAGCCGCCTTTTTAATGGGATCAGGTAATGCGGCATTCTTCTCATTCGCCGCCTTAACACCGAAAATTGCTGCATTCTTAAAAGTAGATGTGGTCACTTTAATTTTACCAATGCAAATAATGACAAGTTTTGGTCGTACTGTTTCACCCATTACTGCCGCTATTGTCGCCATTGCAGGTATTGCGAATGTCTCACCTTTCCAAATAGTTAAACGTACTGCTATTCCTATGGCTGTCGCAGCCATTGTGAACTTAGCAATGACATTCTGGTTTTTATATTCTTAATTAAGTTGCGTTACCCCTTGCCCTTAAGCTCATTTACTCCTGAGTTTAAGGGGTTTTTTCTTATCATTGACTGTAACCTTTGATTGAAATAATTAACGCCAACACCAACTTTACTCAGGCTATTTATAAAAAATAAATAGCCTGTTTATTTAACTATTTATCTCTTTTTTAGCCACTATCATTTGTCGATTAAACTGACTTAGCACTTGTTTCAACTTCATATCTCGATATACTTTTGCGCAACATTCATCTGCAAATGAACATTATGAAAAAAATAATTATTGTTATTATCGCGCTACTTGCCTTTGGTTCTATCGGTGGTGTTTTCCTTGCGGGCTTAAATATCTATACACGCTCCACAACACCAATAGAAACAGAGCAAACTCAACCTGAAACATCACCTACACAGCAATTTCCAGCTATCCCAGACAGCTCACCTTCTGCTAAATAAATGAGGTCGCACCGTGGAATACGATTACTTTGTTACACCCCAATGGCTATTTGAACATCAACATAATGCTGATGTTGTGATCCTTGATGTCAGCGCACCAATGCCCACTCAACAGATTGACTATCAAGCACTTTACCTTGAACGTCATATTCCACATGCTCATTTTTTTGATCTCGATGAAATCGCAGATAAAACGACAACATTGCCACATATGTTGCCATCTGATGCACTCTTTTCAGAAACGCTGACGCAATTAGGTATCTCTAATACCACAACGGTTATTCTTTACGATCAAGGCAACTTATTTTCCGCACCTAGAGGTTGGTGGACATTAACAACGCTAGGTTGTTGTAATGTGCGTATTCTTGCTGGTGGCTTACAGGCATGGGTTGAAGCTGGATTTGCAACAGAACAAGGTGAAGCAATTAAAGTGCCGGCACTGTCTCCTTTTATTGTTGAACGTCATGCACAACGTTATGCCAATAAACAGCAACTTCTTGATAATTTAGAGACCAAACAAAAACAGGTAGTTGATGCACGTTCTGCTGATCGTTTTTATGGTAGAGCACCTGAACCCCGTCCTGGTTTGCGTAGTGGACATATCCCGGGTAGTAAAAATGTGCCTTGGAATGAACTCGTTGTTAATGGGCAATTGAAAAGCAATGCTGAGCTAAAGCAAATTTTTGAACAATCTGGTATTGATTTATCACAACCTATTATTGTGACTTGTGGTTCAGGTATGACCGCGGCAATTTTATTTTTAGCGTTAACCGTATTAGGTTGCCAATCTATCGCACTTTATGACGGTTCTTGGGCACAATGGGGTGCTGAAAGTGCCCTTCCTTGTGAATGCTAACTTGATCTATTTTGCCTGAAAAAGTAAACCCGCATTACGCGGGTTTGTTGTCAATCTCTATTTGGTATGAAGATATTAACTTGCAAATATCTTTGCAAGATAGAGCACCACAATGGCACCAATCACAGCAACGACAAAACTACCAAAGTTAAAGCCATCCACTTTGCCTTTGCCAAAGAAGCTACTAATTGCGCCACCAACAACCGCCCCCACAATACCTAAAATACAAGTCCATATCAGACCAATATCATAAGAGCCAGGCATTAAGAATTTCGCCAGAATACCCGCAATCAAACCAAAAATAATCCAAGAAAGAATTCCCATATTTCCCCCTAAAATAGTCATGATATAGACAACATACCTAAAAATGTCACCTATTGAGTGTAAGTCGAAATAGTTATTTTTTCCAATTGTTAGAGATAAGTAACATCATATTTAAGATAAATAGAGAGATTATTGCTTAACGAACAAAAAAATAGCGCTGATTAATGAGCGCTATTATTATCGAATAAGATTATTTTTAAACTACAGCGCCTCTATGGCGAGCGCAATTTCTGGCGACGTTTTTAATGTTCTAATTTGCCGAAATAACTCATCGGCCTCGGGATACTCTTTGCGTAAATAGCTAAACCACTGTTTAATCCGTGATGCATGATAAATTGTTGTATCGCCACGCTTTTCTAAACGAACATAGCGCTTTAATAATTCAATCACCTCTTGCCAAGGCATTCTTGCTTCAATCCCCTTTACAACACGGCTTAAATTAGGCGTGTTCATGGCGCCACGACCAATCATTATCGCATCACAACCCGTTGTCGCTAAACAGGCGAGTGCGTCTTCACGGTTCCAAATTTCACCATTGGCAATCACAGGTATTGAGAGTCTTTGACGAATATCACCAATGGCTTGCCAATTAATTTTTTCAGCATTATAGCCATCTTCTTTTGTCCTGCCATGTATCGTGATTTCCGTAGCACCACCTTGTGCTACGGCATCAGCAATTTCATGACTATACGCAGAAGAATCCCAACCAAGTCTTACTTTAACAGAGACAGGTAACGCTGAAGGCACTGCGTCACGCATTGCTTTTGTTGCTTGATAAATCGTTTCTGGCTGTTTTAGAAGAGAAGCACCACCACCACTACCATTGACTGTTTTTGAAGGGCAACCACAGTTTAAATCAACCCCCCAAGAGCCTAATGATACCGCCCTAAAGGCATTTTCAGCCAACCATTGTGGATGTTGCCCTAATAATTGCACCCGCACCAGTGTTCCACTTTTAGTGCGACTTTCTGTATGTAGTTCAGGACATAAGCGATAAAAAGCTTTTGTTGGTAATAATGAATCAACAACACGCACAAACTCTGTAATACAGAGATCGTAATCGTTAATCGAAGTGAGTAACTCTCTCACAAGGGGGTCTAAAACCCCCTCCATTGGCGCTAATAGAACTCGCACTTTTTAACCTCAAAACTCTTTTCTAGCTTTTGACCAAGGGCTTTGATTATTACTACCTTCATCACTTTTACGTGAACGACGAGACCCTAATTTACCAGTACGAGAGCCATCTTTATTACGGTAGTTTTCTTTGCTTTTATAACGACCACCGTCTTTACTGCCTTCGCTATCATTCTCTTTACGAGCATTATTACGATTATCTTTGCCACGAATATCTGCACGCCCATGACCACCGCCACTTCTACGTGGTGCATTATTTTTTGGCTTCTTATGCAATGGAGCCGCTTTAATTGAAGGATCAGGATCGTAACCTTCTAAGGCTAAACGAGGAATTTCACGTTTTAATAGACGCTCGATATCAGCTAATAATCCATGTTCATCAACACAAACCAATGAAATAGCTTTACCTGTTGCAGCAGCACGACCTGTTCTACCAATACGGTGAACATAATCTTCTGCAACTTGCGGTAATTCAAAATTGACGACATAAGGCAGTTGGTCAATATCAAGGCCACGAGCGGCAATATCAGTTGCCACCAGCGCTTTTAATTTACCGTCTTTAAAGTCAGCTAAAGCACGAGTTCTCGCACCTTGGCTTTTATTGCCATGAATAGCCGCTGATTTGATACCATCAGCATTTAAATGTTCAGCAAGCTTATTAGCACCGTGCTTTGTACGTGTAAAAATAAGCACTTGTGGCCAGTTTTCTAAGCCAATTAAATGTGATAACAACTCTGTTTTACGTTTTTTATCCACTAAATGGACATATTGATCAACAGATTCAGCTGCTGAATTTTTTGGTGCAACGGAAATACTCACAGGATTATTTAACAACGAGTTGGCAAGTCCTGTGATCTCTTTAGAAAATGTCGCAGAGAACAATAAATTTTGACGTTTTTTCGGTAATTTATTGATCACACGGCGAATATCATGAATAAAGCCCATATCTAACATACGATCAGCTTCATCAAGCACTAAGACTTCAACACGAGAAAGATCAACTGCATTTTGATGTTCAAGGTCGAGTAAACGCCCAGGCGTTGCGATCAATACATCAACGCCACCACGCAATTTCATCATTTGTGGGTTAATACTCACACCACCGAAAACCACAAGTGAACGAATAGGAATATAACGGCTATACGCTTTTACGTTTTCAGCAATTTGAGCGGCAAGCTCACGTGTTGGTGTCAAGATCAGCGCTTTAACGGGTTGGCGACCTTTAGTTTTTGTAGCTGATTGAGATAACTTTTCCAATATTGGTAATGTAAAAGCTGCTGTTTTACCTGTGCCTGTTTGTGCACTGGCTAATACGTCTTTACCTGCCAAAATCGGCTCAATCGCCTGTTGTTGAATAGGGGTTGGGGTTTTATACCCTTGTTCATCAATAGCGCGGAGAAGCGCCTCACTTAAACCAAGCGATGTAAAATCGGTCAAAACAGTAGTCTCCTACAACCAAAACGTATAACACGGTGATTGAAATTAAAAATGACGGGCTTTCATACTGTCAATCTATAAATATTATTACTCTATAGGTACTATCATTTCTAGGTATAGACAGTGATAAAAGAGAATGAACCTTGCTAGGTTAACCTAATAACCCCTATTTTAACAGTTTTTGCTATATTCAGAATACAAAAATAATTTTCAATAATAGATAGTATTTTTTATTACAAATCACTTTTATTCGATTATTTATTACAAATTTTCCCTATTGTTCAATATCATCTAATATAATACGCCTTGTTATCGCTGTTTTTAATATCATTGGTTTTGTTACATTTTACTTAAGTAAGGTATCTTCGATTATGTCAGAAACCCATCAGAAGACGACACGTGGTGAACTAGCAAAACGACAATTATTGGAAGCGGCATGTGAGATCTTTGGTAAAAATGGCCCCGATGCAGCCACCACACGCCAAATTGCACAAGCTGCTCAACAAAATATTGCCGCTATCGCTTATTATTTTGGTTCTAAAGAAGGGTTATATCTCGCCGTTGCACAACATATTGCTGATCTTATTCGCCTTGATTTTGAACCGACAGTGGTCATTCTTGACGAATTTCTTGAACGACCTAACCCAACAGAACATTTGCCATTACTGCAAACGCTTATCACAGATAGTTTTCTACAATATGCTCGTCTTGTGCTTGATAAAGAAAATATTCATCTTAGTCGTATCATGGCAAGAGAACAGCTTGTTCCCACAGAAGCATACTCTTTGATCCACCAACAAGCATTATCGCCGCTTTTAACGCGTGTAAACAAACTATTAGCTCTCTATATTGGTTTAGATGCTACACTACCCACAACGATGTTACATACTCACGCTATTTTAGGCGAAGTGCTATCATTTCGTTTAGTAAGAGAAACCATTCTTAGACAAACAGGATGGGATAGAATAGGTAAAAATGAATATCAAATTATCTCGAATACCTTAAAAACTCATATTACTTTATTACTCAACGGATTAAGAGAGATTTACACTAACCCACATCACGCATAAATAGAGTTATTATGAAAACTAAAAAAGTCAGTTTGTTTATTATCTTAATGATTATTATCGGTATTATTGCAGGTATCTATTATTATGAAGAAAACAAAGAGTCTGAATTAGTACTCTATGGCAATGTCGATATACGTACAGTCAATCTTAGTTTTCGTGTTGCTGGAAGATTAGACACATTACTCGTTGATGAAGGTGCCCCAGTCAAACAAGGGCAATTGTTAGGAAAACTTGATGATGCCCCCTATCGTAATGCACTAAATAAAGCTTATGGTGAGCGTGATAGTGCTATTGCTGCATTAGCGTTAATGGAAGCCGGTTATCGCAGTGAAGAAATTGCACAAGCCCAATCTGATGTGTCATTAAAACAAGCAGCTTGGCAATATGCCAACAACTTTTATAAACGCCAGCAAGATTTGGCTAACCGAAAAGTCATTTCAGCCAATGAGTTAGATAGCGCAAGAAATAATCGCAATCAAGCAGCCGCAGCCTTAAAAGCAGCCCAAGATAAATTAAATCAATATCAAAATGGTTATCGAAAAGAAGATATTGATGCGGCGAAAGGACAAGTTATGCAAGCTAAAGCCGCCGTCGCACAAGCAGAATTAAATCTCCAAGACACGCAATTAATCTCTCCATCACAAGGTACTGTGTTAACTCGAGCTGTGGAGCCAGGCACAATATTATCTGCTGGAAGCCCTGTATTTACGGTGTCATTAACTAACCCTGTTTGGGTCAGAGCTTATATCAGTGAAACACATTTAAACGAAGCTATTCCCAATCGAGAAGTTTATCTCTACACCGATGGACGTAAGGATAAGCCATACCATGGTACGATTGGATTTGTTTCCCCAACAGCCGAATTTACGCCAAAAAGTGTGGAAACACCTGAATTAAGAACGGATTTAGTTTATCGCCTCAGAGTGGTTGTAACAGATGCCGATGACGAATTGCGCCAAGGTATGCCTGTCACCTTAAAATTTGCCTCCTCTCATTAAATGTGAGGGAAAAATGGAACACACTGATTACACTATCGAACTTCAAGGTGTTGAGAAACGCTTTATAGGGATGGAAAACCCTGCAGTTTCGTCATTAACAGCCACCATCACAGGTGGCTCTGTGACGGGATTAGTTGGCCCCGATGGTGCAGGTAAAACAACCTTAATTCGGATGCTTGCTGGGCTATTAAAACCAGATGCCGGTGATATTCGTATTTTAGGCATGGATCCGCAAAAACAGAGTGTCGATGTCAGAGCTATTCTTGGCTATATGCCACAAAAATTTGGGCTCTATGAAGATTTAACAGTATTAGAAAACCTTAATCTTTATGCTGATTTAAAAAATGTCATCGGTGAAGAGCGTAAAAAAGTTTACCAACAGTTGCTCTCTTTTACCGATCTCACTCGCTTTACCTCTCGCCTTGCAGGCAATCTTTCAGGCGGAATGAAACAGAAATTGGGGCTTGCTTGTACTTTATTAGGTAGTCCTAAAGTTTTACTGCTTGATGAGCCCGGTGTTGGGGTCGATCCCATTGCACGCCGTGAACTTTGGCAAATGGTGCATGCTTTGGCCAGCGATGGCATGTTGATACTATGGAGCACCTCTTATCTTGATGAAGCAGAGCAATGTAAAAACATTCTTTTGCTTAACAAAGGAGAGTTACTTTATAGTGGTATTCCACAAGACTTAACAGCAAAAATGGCAGGTCGTTCTTTTCTGCTTGATGTTGAAGGCCATCAGCGAAGAAAAGTATTACAACAAGCTATTATTCAACCTCAAGTAACTGATGGTGTTATTCAAGGACAATCTGTTCGTTTGATCCTGAAAAAACAGAGTAATCAATCTGAATTACTGAACGCTTTGGGTAAACCTGATGCGAAGCTTATTCCTGCTACTCCTCGCTTTGAAGATGCTTTTATCGATTTATTAGGAGGTGGACCTTCTCATAAATCTGAATTAGCTGAAATTATGCCTCAGATCCCTCCTTCACCTAATGAGACTGTGATTGAAGCGCAACAGTTAACCAAAATGTTTGGGCAATTTGCAGCAACCGATCATGTCGATTTTCAAGTTAAACGTGGTGAAATTTTCGGTTTATTGGGCCCTAACGGTGCAGGTAAATCGACAACCTTTAAAATGATGTGTGGTTTATTAGTCCCTACCAGCGGTAAAGCCCTTGTGCTAGGTATGGACTTAAAAGAAAGCTCAGGTAAAGCGCGTCAACATTTAGGTTATATGGCACAAAAATTCTCACTTTATGGCAACCTTAAAGTGGGACAAAACTTGAAATTCTTCTCTGGTGTTTATGGCTTACATGGCAAACAGCAACGCGATAAAATCAACGATATGATAACTGCTTTTGGTTTACAGCCAATGGTAAATCAAATCACTGAAACCTTACCTTTAGGTTATAAACAGCGCCTTGCCCTTGCGTGCTCATTAATGCATGAGCCTGATATTCTCTTTTTAGATGAACCAACATCAGGCGTTGATCCATTAACACGAAGAGAATTTTGGCTACATATTAATGGCATGGTTGATAAAGGAGTGACCGTGATGGTTACCACTCACTTTATGGACGAAGCCGAGTATTGTGATCGTATTGGTTTGGTTTATCGCGGAAAAATCATTGCGGCTGGTGAGCCAGATTCTCTCAAAAAAATGGTTGCCAGTGATGATAATCCAACTCCTTCAATGGAGGATGCCTTTATTGGTTTAGTGCTGGATTACGATAAAAAACTTGAAAGTGAAAATGATAAAGGGAGCGAAAAACATGCATAATTCAGCTCAATCATCTCATGCTCGCTTTTCTTGGCGACGTTTATACGCACTGTGTTTAAAAGAAACAAAGCAGATCACCCGTGATCCCAGTAGTGCCCTAATTGCTATTGTTATCCCGCTCACTTTGCTATTTATTTTTGGATATGGCATTAATTTAGACTCAAGCAAATTAAATATTGGTATTTTAACTAATCAACAAAGCCAACCCGCACAAGAGCTTGTTTACACCTTCACAAACTCACCGTATATCAATGCAACTATTAGTGATAATCGACAATTATTAATCGATAAAATGCAAGCGGGGCAAATTCGTGGCATTGTGGTTATTCCTGTTAATTTTGCTGAATTACTTGCCCGTCAAGATACTACAGCCCCTATTCAAGTGATCACCGATGGCAGTGAGCCCAATACTGCAAACTTTGTTCAGGCTTATACCAAAGGCGTTTGGCAAATTTGGTTGCAGCAACAAGCCATTAGTAAGGGTATTGATACTACACCATTAATTGAAATAGAGCCTCGCTATTGGTTTAATCCTGCGGCGATAAGTCAGCACTATATTATTCCAGGAGCGGTTACTATTATTATTACCGTTGTCGGCGCAATTCTCACTTCGTTAGTAATAGCTCGTGAATGGGAACGTGGTACTATGGAAGCGCTACTTTCCACCCAAATCACTCGCACAGAACTCTTACTTTCAAAACTTATTCCTTACCAAGTGTTAGGCAGTTTTGTCATGATCTTGTGTATGGTAGTCACCGTATTTGTGCTTGGCGTACCTTATCGAGGATCGTTGTGGATTTTAGGTGGGATCACCTCGCTCTTTTTAGCTACCGCTTTAGGCATGGGATTGCTTATTTCCACGCTAACGCGTAATCAATTTAATGCGGCAATGATTTCGTTAAACGCTGCATTTTTGCCCGCAATTATGTTATCAGGCTTTGTGTTTGAAATTGATAGTATGCCCATCTTTATTCAAGTGGTGACCTATTTTATTCCTGCGCGTTATTTTGTGAGTAGTTTACAAACGCTATTTTTAGCTGGCGATATTCCATTGATATTGATGCTAGATATGTGGCTATTAATTGTATCGGCGATATTTTTTATTGGATTAACGGCGTTAGCAACACGTCGTCGATTAGATTAAAGGGAGAACTTTATGTTTTATCGACTTCTCACCTTGATAATGAAAGAGCTACAGTCATTATTACAAGAGCCTCAAACGCGTATTATTTTAATAGTACCCGTGATCTTTCAGATGATCTTATTCCCTTTTGCAGCGACGTTAGATGTTACCAATGCCTCTATTGCAATTTTTGATGAGGATAATGGAAAACAATCTATTGAGTTAACCCAACGTATCGCCAAAGCAAGTGCATTTTCTCAAACTCTTTTGCTTAAAAACGAACATGAAATAAAAGAAACGATTGATAATCGCAAAGCGCTTTTATTAGTTCGTTTTCCACAGAATTTTAGTGCTGATTTAGAAAGCCGTGCTCCTACCAAATTGCAATTAATCCTAGATGGTCGAAATTCAAATAGTGCGCAAATCGCTGCTAATTATGTACAGCAAATCGTTCAAAACTATCAAGCTGAATTAGCAGGTAATACACCTTCTTTGCTGAATAAAACAGAACTTGTTGTTCGCAATTGGTATAACCCTAATTTAAACTACAAATGGTTTATTGTACCTTCGTTAGTAGCGTTGATTATTACCATTGGCGTGATGATAGTCACTTCACTTTCCGTTGCTAGAGAACGTGAACAAGGCACTTTAGATCAACTATTAGTTTCACCTCTATCAACATGGCAAATTTTTATCGGTAAGGCGATTCCTGCAATGGTTGTCGCTGCCGTTCAAGGTACCATCGTATTAATTATTGGGATATTTGGTTATCAAATTCCGTTTTCTGGCTCACTGGTTCTATTTTACTTTACCATGCTGATTTATGGCTTATCGCTGGTAGGGTTTGGTTTGTTAATATCGGCCTTAAGTTCGACACAACAACAGGCTTTTATTGGTGTATTTGTGTTTATGATGCCTGCAGTTTTATTATCCGGTTATATTTCTCCCGTAGAAAACATGCCCGTTTGGCTACAACATGCCACATGGATAAACCCTATTCGTCATTTCACCGATATCACAAAACAGATTTACCTTAAAAATGCAGATATCACCGTAATATGGCACAGCTTATGGCCTTTATTAGTGATTGCAGTAGGAACGGGTAGCATTGCTTATTATCTTTTCCGAAGAAAGATTGCTTAAAACAATAACAATTAAATTATTCAATACAAAAAAATCCCACAACTTATAAAGTTATGGGATTTATTTTTTATACTGTTGTTAAACAGCGTCTATCAACGTCATATCGTTAAAATTAACGACGGTCGCCTAAAATACGCAGTAACATTAAGAACAAGTTGATGAAATCTAAATAAAGCGTTAATGCACCCATGATTGAGTAACGGCGCATATTTTCTTTATCTTCTTGGTTAATCTCATTACCCATATCTTTTAGTTTTTGTGTGTCATAAGCAGTTAAACCTGCGAAAATTAACACACCAGCGTAAGAGATAACCATGCTCATCATTGAGCTTTGCATAAAGATATTCACGATAGAAGCAATAATGATACCGATAAGCCCCATAAACAGGAAGCTACCCATACCCGTTAAGCTACGTTTAGTGGTGTAACCGTAAATACTTAATGCACCAAACATTGCCGCACAAATAAAGAAGGTGCTCGCAATCGAAGATGCGGTATAAACCAGTAATACGCTTGAGATAGTGACACCGGTTAGCACGGAATAGAGCATAAATAATGAGGTTGCCATTGCACCACTCATTTTATGAACCATACCTGATAACACGAAAACTAATCCTAATTGAGCAATGATCAAACCAAAAAAGACGATCTTGCTTGAGAAAATCATTGATAATAATGCTTCGCTTGATGCAACGTATAATGCAACAAACGCAGTTAATAACAGGCCGACAGTCATCCAACCATAAACCTGAGCCATAAAGGTTTGTAGGCCAGAACCTGTGCGCTGTACGATTGAATCATTTGAACGTGAAAATCGATCCATGATGATTACCCTTTAATCATAGTGATAACGTTAGGTTTAACGATAACGTTTATTTCAGTAAAGAGTCCATTATGGACTCATTAGGATTTAATTTTATCACACTGACTTTACATTTCCATAAAATAAACTGTATGAAATGTCATCATAAAATAAATTGAAGTAAAGTTATGTAGCGTTTAATTCAGCGTAGTGGTTTATTCCCAACGCTCGGCTGAATCATAATCACTTTGGCGTGCTTCAACCCATCTATCATTATTTTCAGAGAGCCCTTCTTTTTTCCAAAAAGGCGCACGTGTTTTTAAAAAATCCATAATAAATTCAGCAGATTCAAACGCGCTATTACGATGGGAACTAGTGACACCCACAAACACTATTTCTTCACCGATATTCAATGTACCCACTCGGTGAATAACACTAACTCGTTGTAAAGGCCAACGACCTCGCGCTTCATTAACAATGTCATTAAGCGCCTTTTCAGTCATACCTGGGTAATGTTCAAGCGTGAGCGTACTGACTTCATCCCCTAAATTGTGATTACGCACTTTCCCTGTAAAGGTCACAACAGCGCCATCACTGTCGCACTCAGAAAGCCATTGGTATTCATCACCAACACTAAAGTTTTCGGTTTGTACTGAAATACGAGTTGATGCGCTCATCTTATCCTCCTGTAACAGGTGGGAAAAAGGCGATTTCATCACCATCATTAATAACGTGAGAACCTTGAACAAAAGATTGATTTACCGCTGAGAGTAACTTGCCATCTTCTAACGCAAGTGACCATCGTTCACCTTTGTTGATTAATACTTTACGTAAATCGTCTACTGTGTGGTATTCACAATCTAATTCGAGAGAATCAACACCCACTAACTCACGGACTTGCGCAAAAAAGAGAACTTTAATCATGCTTCCACCTTAAAGTGGCCTGATTTACCACCTGTTTTTTCTAATAAACGTACAGGCCCTATCACCATATCTTTTTGAACGGCTTTACACATATCATAAATCGTTAACGCCGCTACCGATGCCGCAGTCAATGCTTCCATCTCAACCCCTGTTTTACCGGTTAAACGACAAACAGATTCAATGCGTACACGATTAGATTCAGTGAGTGCTTCTAAACGCACTTCGACTTTAGTTAATAACAGCGGGTGACATAATGGGATTAATTCCCATGTTCTTTTTGCTGCTTGAATACCTGCAATTCTTGCGGTCGCAAATACATCACCTTTATGGTGTTTACCTTCGGTGATCATGCTTAATGTTTCTGCTGACATTTCAACAAAAGCTTCAGCACGCGCTTCTCGCACTGTTTCAGCTTTAGCGCTAACATCCACCATGTGAGCTTCACCGGCAGCATTAATATGAGTTAGTTGAGACATGCACAACTCCTGAAATTAACGAAATAACAGAGCGAAAAACTATCCACCAATAACAGATAAATTCGGTGTCATACCGCTATCGCCTTGATGAAGAAAATGAGTTTCTCGTTTATGAAGAAGCCCGCCCTGAATACGCTGTTGTAATGCTTGTTGTTGACTATCATCAGCAAGTAAGTCGCGTAAAGGAATGCCATTTTCACCAAATAGACAAAGATGGAGATTACCAATAGCCGAAACACGTAAACGGTTACAGGTTAGGCAAAAGTCTTTCTCATAAGGCATGATCAGACCAATTTCACCTTGATAATCAGGATGGGTAAATACTTGAGCAGGCCCGTCACTACGGGCGCGAGGAATTTGTAACCAACCTTCATTGAGTAAGCGCTGACGAATAACTTCACCAGACAAATGAAAGCGGTTGAAAATATCACTCCCGTCACCGGTTTCCATTAATTCAATAAAGCGCAGCTGAATAGGTCTGTCTTTGATCCAATTAAGAAAATCAGGGAGGTTTTTATCATTCACATTGCGCATCAACACAACGTTAACTTTGACTTTTTCGAACCCCGCAGTAAATGCTGCATCAATACCTTCCATTACTTGATTAAATTTATCTTGCCCAGTAATAGCATGGAATTGACGAGGATCGAGGCTATCAACACTCACATTAATTGCACTTAAACCCGCGTCACGCCATTGTGCAACATCTCGTGACAAACGATAACCATTTGTTGTTACTGCAATTTTTTTAATTGCAGCATTATCTTTGATTGTCGCGATAATATCAGTAAAATCGCGGCGCATTGTCGGTTCACCACCGGTTAAGCGGATTTTTTCTGTTCCTAATGCAGCAAAAGATTGCGTGAGTCTACTGATTTCATCTAATGAAAGAAATGATTTGTGTCCATTAGGCTTATAACCATTAGGCAGGCAATAAGTACAACGGAAATTGCACACGTCTGTAATTGAAAGACGTAGATAGAAAAACTTGCGGGAAAACGCATCAACGAGTTGTTGCATAATAACACCTTTCCAAATCGGGAGATGCAGACATTTCTACCTTGCACCCTGGTGACTTGCTTCGTCACGGCCAGAACATCATATCTTGTCAATACACGACTTAGACGTAAAGGCTAGGAGTTTATCTTTACCTGTTTTTCACAGGTTTCTAATACCTATATATTTATTGTGGATTCTACCTGCTAATTATGCAAAAAGCGAATAATGTTTTCGCTATATAATTTATAATACAACGACTTACAACACTTTAGTCACGCTAATAACATAAATAAAAACACTTTCATTGGTTAAATATTAGGCTATCAAAAGTGAAATAAAACTAGGAATGTGATGAAATCACGTCGTGATCATAGGCTTAAAATTTAATTGTGATAAATTAGCGGCAAATTTTTAAAGATGAGTAGAACAAATATGCGAAATCGCACGCTAAGTGATTTAGATCGTGTTGTTGCCCTTGGTGGTGGTCATGGCCTTGGACGTGTGCTTTCAGCACTCTCCTACTTAGGCTCTCGCCTTACTGGTATTGTTACAACAACAGACAATGGCGGTTCTACTGGCCGTATTCGTCAAGAAGAAGGTGGCATTGCGTGGGGTGATATGCGCAATTGCATTAATCAGTTAATTACTGAGCCTTCGGTGGCTTCTGCCATGTTTGAATACCGTTTTTCTGGTACAGGTGAACTGGCTGGGCACAATTTAGGAAATTTAATGCTAAAAGCGTTAGATAACTTAAGTGTTCGGCCTTTAGAAGCAATTAATCTTATTCGTGGCTTATTAAGAGTCAATGCACATCTTATTCCTATGTCTGAACAAGCCGTTGATCTAATGGCAATAGATGATCAAGGTAATGAGATTTATGGTGAAGTTAACGTTGATATTTTGCCTAAGATCCCACAAAAACTTGATCTTTATCCTAAAGTACCCACGACGAGAGAAGCCATTGAAGCCATTGATCAAGCAGATCTTATCTTAATCGGCCCCGGTAGTTTTTTTACCAGTTTAATGCCTTTGTTATTATTGCCAGAGCTTGCACAAGCATTACGCCGTAGTAGTGCAACAACGATTTATATTGGTAATTTAGGCAAAGAGCTAAGCCCCGCGGCTGCCAGTATGACGATGTCTGATAAAATCGCTATGATGGAAAATTATATTGGTTTACAAACAATAGATGCCGTGATCATTAGCCCTGAAACACAATATGAATCGATGAAAGGTCGATTAATTGTACAGACCCAATTGGAAGCTAAAGATATTCCTTATCGTCACGACCGCCATCTATTAAGCAAAGCTATTGAGTTAACATTACAGCAATTAGGGCAACGTAATTCATCACCTCAAGCGATTAAATAGTATTTATTACCTTGCTTCCATAAAAAAACCGCATCTGCAATAAACAGCAAGTGCGGTTTTTGGTTGGTAAAAACACAATATCACTATTGGTTTTCAACGTATTATTAGCTATTAAGCTGCTTTAATGTAATACGCTGGCTAATCACTTCTTCAATTTCGTCAAGTGTCATTGGTACATCATTTTTCATCAGACCGAGACCAGCCACAGTACGAGAGAAAGATGTTAAATCCAATGGCGGTAAATCCATTATCCAGTTTTCTTCTGTTGCCAACGTATCTTCTGCATTCAGAATATTTTGTATCACATCCGTAAAAGCTTGATGTGAAGAAACCCAATCTTGATCGCCACTTGCCCAAAACCAACGAGCAGCAATAAAGTTTCTCCACATATCTTCCCAACCATCATAGATCCGACGCAACATTGATGCGCTCATTAATGACCAGGTTTGAGCTTCTTGTTGAGTAATATAACCTTGTTGGCAACCTTCTAGACAAAGTTTGTTAAAACGGCAGAGATCCCAAATAAGGTATTTCACATTTTGGATGTTCATGCGATTAGTGCTCATCATATCGATTTGCCATAAACGCTCATTTTTATCATGTTCAGTTAACTCAGAAAGTAAAATGTCATTTTTTAATGACTGAACATCGTCTTCTTTGCCATTCAAAATTTGATCACGTAGCTGATAAAAATCATTGGTGTGGCCTTGAGTGAGCAACCAAAATAGTTGATACACTAAATCCCAACGGTCGTTAATTCCCCAACCTGCTGATAATCCACCATCATCTTTACCTCGAGCATATTCGTTATATGCCCACTCATTCATTGCGGCATAAGGTGCTGCAACATATAAACCCCATTCATGAGGTAATAACTGAGCTGATGTATTTTCTGCTTCAGATAAAATGGGCTCTTGCCCTGATGTTGATGATTTTTGCAACTCACTATCTTGTACAGTAAATTTGCGTAGCCATTTAAAAAGTATAATAAGAAGAATAACTCCAAGAATTACCCCAGCAGAGCTAGGAAACCCTGCATAAACATAACCACTCATTCACTGTCCTTAATATCTTTTTTATCTTTGTAAATAATTGACGCTTTGTTTGTTGTGGTATTTAAACAGTTGAACGCCATTAAGGGAATATCAAACTAGGCAAAAAATGGAAGATAGAAGATAAAAAGGGATAATCCCTGTAAAATAAGGATATCCCTTTATCGGTTTGTGAATTTAATTTCGTTAATTAAGAGTTAGCAATAAATTGAGCACGTAATGCTTGCAACTTATCACGCGTACTCGCTGCTTTCTCAAATTCAAGATCTTTTGCATATTGGTACATTTCAGCTTCTAAACGTTGGATCTCTTTTTCCAATTCAGCCGTTGATAACAACGGATAATTTTCATGAATATCTGTTGCTTTATGCCCTTTCTTATTGCGCCCTTGCGTAGGTTGACCAATCTTAAGAATATCACCCACTTTTTTATTTAATCCTTTAGGGACAATACCATGCTCAAGATTAAATTGTTGCTGTTTCTCGCGACGACGCTCAGTTTCGCTTATCGCTTTTGCCATTGAATCGGTAATTTTATCGCCATATAAAATTGCTTTACCTTCAAGGTTACGAGCCGCACGACCAATTGTCTGAATCAATGAACGTTCTGAACGTAAGAAACCCTCTTTATCAGCATCTAAAATCGCTACTAAAGAGACCTCAGGCATATCTAAACCTTCTCGAAGTAAGTTGATACCCACTAATACATCAAACTCACCTAGACGCAAATCACGAATAATTTCGACACGTTCAACAGTATCAATGTCAGAGTGTAAATAGCGAACTCGTTCGCCATGCTCTTCAAGATATTCTGTTAAGTCTTCAGCCATTCGTTTTGTTAGTGTTGTAACCAATACACGTTCATTTTTTGCTGCACGAATACGAATTTCAGAAAGTAAATCATCAACTTGTGTGGCAACCGGTCGCACTTCAACAATCGGATCAAGTAAGCCTGTTGGTCTTACAACTTGTTCGATAATTTCATTACCCGATTTTTCAAGTTCATATTTACCCGGTGTTGCTGAAACATAAATCGTTTGTGGTGCTAACGCCTCAAACTCTTCAAAACGTAACGGACGGTTATCAAGCGCGGAAGGTAAACGGAAGCCATATTCAACTAAGGTTTCTTTACGCGAGCGATCGCCTTTGTACATTCCGCCAATTTGTGGAATGGTAACGTGTGATTCATCAATCACTAATAGACCGTCAGCAGGAAGGTAATCAAACAGGGTTGGAGGTGGCTCACCAGGCCCTCTACCTGATAAATAGCGTGAATAGTTTTCGATACCTGAGCAATATCCCAATTCATTCATCATTTCGAGATCAAATTGAGTACGCTGTGTCACGCGTTGTTCTTCAACGAGTTTATCATTCGCTAAAAGCACTTTGCGTCTGTCTGCAAGTTCTTTTTTGATTTCTTCCATCGCTTCAAGAATACGCTCGCGGGGAGTGACATAGTGCGTTTTAGGGTAAACAGTAAAACGAGGCACATTATAGTGAATTTGCCCTGTTAAAGGGTCAAACAGTGAAAGGCGTTCGACCTCTTCATCAAATAGCTCAACACGTAATGCATAATCATCAGATTCAGCTGGAAAGATATCAATCACTTCACCACGTACGCGAAATGTACCTCGCTGGAAGGCTTGATCATTGCGAGTATATTGTAAATCAGCAAGGCGGCGTAAAATGGCACGTTGGTCGATTATCATGCCGTTAGTCAGATGAAGCATCATTTTTAAATAACTATCAGGATCACCTAAACCGTAGATAGCAGAAACCGATGATACGACAATAACATCTTTACGTTCTAGCAAAGCTTTAGTCGCAGATAGACGCATTTGTTCAATATGTTCGTTAACAGAAGCATCTTTTTCAATAAAAGTGTCTGAGCTTGGCACATACGCTTCTGGCTGATAATAATCGTAATAAGAAACAAAGTATTCCACTGCATTTTCAGGAAAGAATTCTTTCATTTCACTATAAAGCTGTGCTGCCAATGTTTTATTCGGCGCCAACACCATAGTCGGACGATTGAGATTGGCAATTACATTGGCAATCGTAAAGGTTTTACCTGAACCTGTTACCCCTAAAAGGGTTTGATGAGCAAGACCATCATCTAACCCTTCACAGAGTGAGGCAATAGCGGCAGGTTGATCACCACCCGGTTTAAATTCAGAATGCAGTTTGAAATCTTTGCTCATATTTTTATCTCCTCGCTGACACTCCTTATGATACTGGATAAAAATCCAGCTTCAATCTCTATCTCACAAAATTTGTCTGAATAATTAGCATAAGTTATCCCCAGTTTTGGAACTGAATTTTTTTCAAAAAGGCAACCCCTTTTTTGTGAATTATTCCAAGAGACACACCAACACCACTTCCTCTATTGATTTTATTTAATTAATTGATATATAAGAATTAAAAATAAAAGTTGAGAATAACACCAATCTTTAGCAATGCCTTGTATTCTCTCTATTCAGCGTATTTTTATAATGGTAATACACAAGGTTATCCACAGGAATAGTGGATAACTGTACAAAGTTGTTATCTCTCGGTAGGTTACGTCTTTTTTTCTACCTTAAAATATCCCTAAAAATTGACTGAATTTATTTTTTTTATTTTTTTATTAGTATAAAAAATAGACTTTTATAATTTACTTAATAACCGCCTATCAACTTAGTTTTAAACAGGAAAGATCGAGATAAGAAGTAAAATTATGCTCTTTTACTTCGTTTAAGTAGGGTATTTTGCCTAAAAATGGTGCGTTAATATGCTGTTTTAATGTTGCCAGATATTCTTTTTGATATCGCCCCGCAGGTTCAACTTCATTTGCAACCCAGCCAGCCAATGTTAAACCAGACTGAATAATTGCTTGTTGCGTTAATAACGCATGATTAATGCAACCCAATTTAACACCCACAGTCAAAATAACAGGTAGCTTTTCATTGATAACCCAATCAGAGAAAAAATAGTTTTCTGACAGTGGGGTAAACCAACCACCAGCGCCTTCGACTAAAACCCAATCAGCTTGTTGCTTTAAATAAGACAACCCTTCTGACATCACATTAAAATCAATAGGCTGTTTTATTTCTTGGCTAACAATATGTGGCGATGTTGGCGTTTCAAAACAGTAAGGATTAATACGGTGATAATCTAACTTTACTGTACTGAATTTTTGCAGTGTCAGTGCATCTGAATTACGTAAACCTTCATTTAGCCACTCACTTCCCGAAGCAACAGGCTTATAGCCTACGGTTTGATACCCTTGATGCCCCGCACATTGCAATAGTGCACTACTAACTACAGTTTTACCCACTTCTGTATCTGTACCTGTTAAAAACCATGTCTTAGCCATATGATATTTTTCCTATAACAATTTGATAAGTGAGTAAATATTTACCTGATTCTGTTTTCCATACATTTTCTAGCGCACGAAATTTTTGTCGTGTCATCAACCCTTTTTGTCGATCTCCTTGCACAAAATTGGCGCCAACGCCCTTTAAAGAAGCAAACAACGCATGTAATGAATCATAATGTTCTGTAACCGTTTCAGTAGAAAATTGGCAATGAAAGCCACAACACGCTTTCTTAATATCGTGAAGCGATAAAAAAGGATTAACATGCGGATGTTGATCAAGAGATAGCCAAGCCTCTCTGACTTCTTGCAGTGTCAACGTAGTGAGTGTTGAGAAATAAAGTGCACCTTTTTTATTTACTGCTTTCATGAGTGAGTTAATCGCAACAGATAAATCATCACACCATTGCATCGCTAAATTACTAAACACGATATCCACACTTTGTGGCGTAATTGCACAATGCTCGATATCACTTTGTAAGTAACCATCAGCCCGCTGTTGTTGTTTTGCCACTTGTAGCATGGTGTGTGACAGATCAAGTGCAATAACAAACTTGCCTTGTTGTTTCCATTTTTGGCTGAAATATCCTGTTCCGCATCCTGCATCTAAGACAATTTTGCCACTATCATAACGCGCTAAATCCATTAATTTATTACCGCTATAGCGCTGAATATTGGCGTGATTATCGTAATGAACCGCAGCTTTACCAAATGTTTGGGCTATACGTTGTTTATCTGTTTTGACTAAAGAATGCATGAAGCGTCTCGATTAACAGCTTAATATCTGAAAGATGATGGCGAGTGGTTAACGTTATTCGTAAGCGTGCACTTTGAGGCGGTACAGTAGGAGGAAAAATTGCCTTTACCCATAGACCTTTAGATTGCAGATAATCTGAAAGTGTTTGGCATAATTGCTCATCACCGATAATTAATGGCTGAATAGCCGTTTGTGAAGGCAATAATTTAATAGGAAGCGAAACAACACCTTGGCGAAAGGTATCAATTAATTGTTGAAGGTATGCTCGCTCACCATCAGCTTGTTTAATCATATTGAGTGCTGAATGTAACGCAACTGCCTGTGCAGGTGGCATTGATGTACTGTAAATAAGATGGCGTGCGTATTGTTCAAAAAATTCCGCTGTTGACTTGTTACAAAGCACTGCCGCCCCACTGACACCAAAAGCCTTACCAAAAGTCACCACTAATAGCTCAGGTTTGATACCCGCTTCATCACAACTACCTCGACCTTCTTTACCTAAAACACCAATACCGTGTGCGTCATCGACCATTAACCATGCATCATGTTGTCGGCTTATTGTTGCTATTTCTGTTAATGGGGCTTGATCTCCATCCATGCTAAATACCCCTTCTGTAACCACCAAGGTTTTACTAGCCGACGTTTTATTAAGTCGTTGAAATAAAGAATCAGAAGAATTGTGTAAAAAACGCCATAGTATAGCGGGTGATAATACAGCGGCTTCCATTAACGAGGCATGGCAAAGTTTATCCGCAATAATAGCATCGTCTTTTTCAAGTAATGCCGAAATAACACCTTGGTTAGCACTATAACCGGATGAAAATAACAATGCATTATCGTAACCTAGCCAATCTGCAAGATGCTGTTCTAACTGTGCATGAGCTTGTGTAAATCCAGTGATATGCCCTGATCCACCGCTACCTACACCATACTCATCAGCACCTTGTTGCCATGCTTTAATGACGTCCGCATGTTGGCTGATACCTAAATAATCATTACCTGAAAAATTAAGGTACTTTTCACCTGATATTGTGATCAAAAAACGCCCCTTCACCTGTTTGATCACGTTGCGTTTTCGCCATAATGGCGTATTTCTACGCCCATTAAGTTGTTCATCTAAATAGGTTTGCCAACTCATTACAGTGCCGCATTATAAAATTGTTCAGTGTCTTTATTGGCAACCGCTTGCATCAAAGCTTCTTCTTGCTGATTGTCACCCATAGATACTGCTAATCGTTCAGGATTTAAGCCTAATTTACGGAATAATTGGTGATCTTTATCTTCAGTTGGATTGGTTGTTGTTAACAATTTGCAACCATAAAAAATAGAGTTCGCTCCAGCCATAAAGCAGAATGCTTGTGTTTGTTCACTCATTTGCTCACGACCGGCAGAAAGGCGTACATAAGAGCGAGGCATCATGATACGAGCAACGGCGATAGTACGAATAAAATCAAAGGGATCGACATCTTCATTATCAGCTAATGGCGTACCTTTAATTTTGGCTAACATATTAATCGGCACACTTTCTGGCGGTTGTGGCAAATTGGCTAATTGCACCAACATTGCAGCGCGATCTTTAACTTCCTCGCCTAACCCTAAAATTCCGCCAGAACACACTTTAATACCCGCATTGCGCACTTTATCAAGCGTATCTAAGCGATCTTGATAGGTCCGTGTTGTCACAATACTGCCGTAAAATTCAGGTGAGGTATCAAGGTTGTGGTTATAAAAATCCAGCCCTGCATCTGCTAATCGGTTAGCTTGTGAATCATCTAACTTCCCCAAAGTCATACAGGTTTCCATGCCTAATGCTTTGACTTCTTTCACCATCTGTTCAAGATAAGGCATGTCACGTTCATGCGGGTTTTTCCAAGCTGCTCCCATACAAAAACGCGTTGAACCCGCTGCTTTCGCTTTTTTTGCTGATTCAATCACTTGCTGCACTTCCATTAAACGCTCTTTTTCTAATCCGGTTTTATAGCGCGCACTTTGAGCACAATATTTACAATCTTCAGGACAAGCTCCTGTTTTGATAGAAAGCAATGTACTGACTTGGATCTGTGAAGGGTCAAAATGTTGACGATGCACTTGTTGTGCTTGAAAAACCAAATCTAAAAATGGCATATCAAACAGTGCTCTGGCTTCTTTTAATGTCCAGCGTTTTAATGTGCTCACAATACAATCTCCTGTTTAAAAGTGATTGCCAGTTTAAATAATAGGGTTATCATGTCAACTAAAATTGATCACCATTGGTTTACATGATTAAGTGAAAAATAGAATGACACCTGAAGATATCGCTTTCGATTTACGCCACATTTGGCATCCATACACCTCGATGAGTAATCCGTTACCTGCTTACCCTATCGTCAGTGCAAAAGGCGTTGAATTAGTCTTGGCTGATGGTAGAAAACTAATTGATGGAATGTCTTCATGGTGGGCTGCAATTCATGGATATAATCACCCAGAACTTAATAATGCCGTTACAACACAGCTAAGCAATATGTCTCATGTGATGTTTGGTGGCATTACTCATCCCCCAGCAGTATCACTTTGTCGTAAATTATTGGCGATAACACCAGAGCCTCTTGAATGTATATTCTTAGCAGACTCAGGTTCAGTTGCTGTTGAAGTCGCACTGAAAATGGCCTTGCAATTTTGGCAGGCTAAAGGTGAAAAACGTCAACGTATTGTGGCGCTAAAGCAGGGCTATCATGGTGATACTTTTGGCGCGATGTCAGTGTGTGATCCAGATAACTCCATGCACAGTCTGTACAAAGGTTACTTGCCTAATCATCTCTTTGTGGATGCACCCAAAACAGGCTTTTATGAAGAATGGGATCCCACTGATATCCACTCATTACACTCAACACTAGAGCAACATCATCAAGAAATTGCCGCCGTTATGCTTGAACCCATTGTTCAAGGCGCGGGTGGAATGCGAATTTATCATCCTGAATATTTGAAACACGCAAGAGCATTGTGTACTGAATTTGATGTGTTATTAATTGCAGATGAAATTGCCACGGGTTTTGGCCGAACAGGTAAGCTTTTTGCTTGTGAGCACGCTGGAATTTCTCCTGATATTATGTGTGTAGGTAAAGCCTTAACGGGCGGTTATATGACCTTATCTGCTACCTTAACTACACGTCATATTGCCGAAACCATCAGCCAAGGTGATGCAGGATGCTTTATGCATGGCCCTACTTATATGGGAAATCCTTTAGCTTGTGCTGTTGCTGATGCCAGTTTGTCTCTAATAGAAAAAGGCGATTGGGTAAATCAAGTTGCACGACTTGAAGCCCAACTTAAAAAAGAGCTCCTGCCATTAAAACAGGTAAAAAGTGTCAAAGATGTGCGAGTGTTAGGTGCGATTGGTGTGGTCGAAATGAACGAGCCCGTTAATATGGCAAAATTACAAAAAATCTTTGTAGAAGAAGGGGTTTGGATCAGACCTTTTGGTAAGCTGATTTATATTATGCCACCATTTATTATGCCACCAGCAAGCCTGACTAAACTCACTCAAGCTATTGAGAAAGTGGTTAATCTCTCATAAATCTTTCATTCAAATAAACCTCTAGTAAGGTAATGTTTTGCTAGAGGTTTTCAGTAACTTTTATACTGTGATAGTTATTTCGTCACAACAGTAACCCACATTGCGCCTTTACCTACTGGATAACACGCTAATTCTGTTAAGGCACCCGTATGTTTATCAATACGAGAAACAGATGCAAAATCTGATTTTTGACCACAAGAAATCAAGTAATTACCTGTATTATCAAGATTAAAACCACGAGGCTGTGTTTGTGTTGGATAATAACCTACAGGTTGTAGATAATCGCCAGCCTCAGAGATTGCCATCGCACAAATAAAGCTTTCAGAGCGTTCGCTAGCATAAAGAAAACGCCCATCAGGCGTGATATGAATATCTGATGCCCAACGAGTACTGTTAAATGTTTCAGGAACAATATCAACCGTTTGCATTAAACGGTATAAATCCCCCATGCGACGATAAACATTGATTGTCGCATCTAATTCATTAAGGCAATAAAACACATTACCATTAGGATGGAATGCCATATGACGAGGCCCTGCATTTTGTGCTGTTGTCAGCTCTTCAGTACCTGCTTCTGTTAAACGCCCTTCTTCTGATAAATTAAATAAACGAATATGATCTTCACCTAAACAAGGCACAATCAGTTGTTTATTATTCCAATCAATATTAGATGAGTGAGGTTTATTTAATCCTTCAATAATTTGGATAGGTGATTGAGGGATCCCCTTATCATTAATAGGTAAAACAGCTAAATTACCTTGATGATAAGAAGGTACAAATAAGAAACGCCCCGTTTTATCTAAGCATAAATGAACAGGAGTACTTGGAATGGAAGTGATAGCCTTTTGTTCTAACTGACCATCGGCAGCAATCGCAAATGTCACCACACTAAAATGAGGTCGAATACCGACATAAAGGTATTTTCCATCTGCACTTGCAATCATCGGTTGTACTTGCCCTGCAATCTCTACAACCTGCAATAAATCCATTTCACCTTCAGCGTTTAATGCATAAACATGGATTTGTTGACTCTCTGGACTTGCTACGTAGACTACCTGTTTCATCCCTTCTCCTTAAAATCGATTACCCATTGATTTATAAAGAATAATAGAGTAACTAACGATAACCTGTCACGATTAAGCTAGTTTATCTTTTATTAGTTAACGTGTACCATCAGTAACATTGCATCTTAATACTATCAAGGGGCTTATTTATGTCATATCGCGTTATTGCATTGGATCTTGATGGCACACTGCTTGATGACCAAAAACGTATCCTGCCAGAATCTTTAGAAGCACTCAATCTTGCAAGAAAAGCAGGCGTTAAAGTCTTAATTGTAACAGGTCGTCATCATGTTGCTATCCATCCATTCTATCAGGCACTCGATCTTGACACCCCTGCAATTTGCTGTAATGGGACTTACCTTTATGACTATATTGGTAAAAAAGTACTGGAATCCGATCCATTAACCACTCAAGAAACCAGAGCAGTATTAGATCTCGTTAAGCAAACAAATGTACACCATTTAGTTTATGCTGACGATGCAATGATGTACGACCAACTTACTGCAGCAGTACAACGCACTCTTAATTGGGCAGATACCCTTCCCATTGCACAGCGCCCCAATCTCGTTAAAGTCGATGATTTTTATAAAGCAATGCATGATGTTAATGCCATTTGGAAAATTGCCACAACAACGCCTGCTCACGATGAACTACACGCATTAGTTGAAAAAATTGAACAACAAGTCGGCTTAGAGTGTGAATGGTCTTGGGTTGATCAAGTTGATATCGCTAAAAAAGGCAACAGTAAAGGTCGTCGTTTGCAACGCTGGGTTGAAGCGAATGGGATGAATATGAGTGATGTTATTGCCTTTGGTGATAATTTTAATGATCTTAGCATGTTAGAACATGTTGGTTTAGGTGTTGCAATGGGTAATGCTTCAGATGAAGTGAAAGCACGTGCGAAAATGGTCACCAAAGTGAATTCGCAGCCGGGTATTGCAGAAACTATTCACAAATATATTTTGTCTTAGTTTTATTTTTACCTCCCCAAAAGGAAAAGACCTCATTTAAAATGAGGTCTTTTTTATCAGCACATATAACGAATGAATCAAAGATGGCGGCTTAGGGAAATACTCTTAATTTGCGCATAAAGCCATTGCCCTTCTTGAATATTCAATTCATCTTTTGCCCAAGGCGTGATCCTTGCCCATAAATAATTACCATCATTGACAAGCTTTACATCGACTTGACCATCATTTTTAATGGTTTCAACCACTTTCATATGCAAAATATTACGAATACTGCTATTTGATGGACGACTCGTGGTTAATGACACATCAGAAGCATCAATACGGACACGCACATCACGACCAATTTTAGCCTCGATTTGAGGTAACCACAGCACTTGGTTACCAAAAGCCGTTGCTGTCATATCGTAATGACTATGGTGTTCTACCACCATCACATTGGCGATACTGCTTAATGTCTCTTTTTGTAACCATGGACGTAATGCACTGCTTGCCCATACATCTTCCAGCTTACCTGTCGCCTTAATTTTTCCTGCATCCATCACAATAACGTTATCTGCAAGTCGAATAATTTCATCAAGACTATGGCTCACATACAAAATAGGAATTTGTACATCTTGTGAGAGCTTTTCTAAATACGGCAGTAACTCGCGTTTACGCGGTAAATCAAGCGAGGCTAACGGCTCGTCCATTAGCATAATATCTGGCGCTGTTAACAATGCTCGCCCTATGGCAACACGCTGTTTTTCACCACCTGATAGTGTTATCGGGAAACGTGAGAGTAAATGTTCGATACCTAACAAATGAATAATGCGATCAAACTGCACTTTCATTGTTGGAGACATACCATAAAGCAAATTTCCTCTTACTGTATAATGAGGAAACAGTCTAGCATCTTGGAATACATAACCCACTTTACGTTTTTCAGGTGGCAGATAAATCTTCTTTTCAGTATCAACCAGTGTGTGATTATTTAATACGATGCGCCCTGAATCGGGTTTGGTTAAGCCACCAATTACATTAATCAGTGAGGTTTTACCCGCGCCAGATAAACCAAAAACTGCAGTAATACTTTCTGTTGGCAGTTCAGTATTGACTTCCAGACGCAGTGATCCTAACGTCTGTTTAAAATTCATCTCTAGCATACGCCCCCCAATCTTTTACGACCCCAACGAGTTAGCCACTCTGAAGCCATTAAAGAGACGAGCGCCAAAATAATTGCAATGACACATAAACGGGCAGCATCCATTTCCGCACCGGGTGTTTCAATCAAAGTATACATTGCCAGAGGGATAGTTCTTGTTTCCCCTGGAATATTGGAGACGAAAGTGATTGTTGCGCCAAATTCTCCCAATGAGCGCGCAAATGCCAACACAATGCCTGCGATGATCCCTGGCATAGACAAAGGTAACGTTATGGTAAAAAAGACACGCAATGGTGAAGCACCTAAAGTTCTCGCTGCTTGTTCCATTCGTTGATCGACGGCTTCTAATGCTAATCTGATCGCTCTTACCATCAATGGAAATGCAACCACTGCAGATGCAAGTGCTGCGCCTCGCCAACTAAAGGTAAAGCTAAAACCAAACCAGTCATATAACCATTCACCAATAAATCCACGCCTACCCATACTGATCAGTAAAAGATAACCGACTACAACAGGAGGTAGAACTAAAGGTAAATGGATAATGCTATCAAGCAATGATTTACCGGGAAAACGTACCCTAACTAAAAGCCAAGCCATAAAAATACCAAAAGGTAGACTAATAATAACTGCAACAGTCGATACCTTAAGGCTTAGTATGATGGCTTGCCATTCGTATTCACTTAACATCTCCAAAAGTATAATTCCTACAGTGGACTAAAGCCGTATTTCTTAAAGATTTCTGCGGCTTGAGGTGTTTTCAGATAGTCATAAAAATCACGAACTGCTTTATTGTCCTGACCTTTTACAACTGCCATTGGATACTCAACAGGTTTGTGGCTATCAGCTGGGAATACGCCGACCACTTTCACTTTATCACTCGCAACCGCATCAGAACCGTATACGATACCTAATGGTGCTTCATCACGTTCAACCAGCGCCATACCGCTACGCACGTTATTAGTACGAGCCATATCTGGGCTTACTGTATCCCATGCACCTAAATATTCTAATGATTCTTTTGCATAGATACCAACAGGCACATGGTCCGGATCGCCAACAGCAAGTTTTCCACCATTAAGTAAGGATTTCCATTTGGTTTCCTTATTAATAACAACGTCATTTAATTTGCTATCTTTAGGGGCAATGAGTACTAAATCATTACCTAATAGTGTATGGCGTGAATCCGCAACCATTAAATCTTTATCGATTACGTAATCCATCCACTGCTGATCTGCTGAAATAAACAGATTTGCAGGTGCACCTTGCTCAATTTGACGAGCCAATGTTGAAGAAGATGCATAAGATGCAACCACTTCAGTTTTCTTTTCTTGCTTATATTGTGCCGAAATTTCATTAAGAGCATTGGTAAGAGAAGCGGCAGCAAATACCGTTACTTTTTCCGATGCGAAACTTTGACTCACTAAAGCAAAAGAGATAACCGCACCAGCAAGTAACTTACCTGATAATTTTTTCATGTTCTAATTCCACTTAAATTAAGGATAACCACGCTGTATATATCAAGATATAGCGTGAAATGAAAGGATTAGATGTTAGAAACTGGTTATATATCAATAAATATAACCATAAAAATAGAGGCAAAAAATAGAGATAGAAGCGCAATAAACAACACAACAATATGAAATGAGTGAATAGATACTCTAAATAATTCAAGTCACAGCTAGGCGACAAGTGAATGAGTCACTGGGAGCATACATAAGTATGTGACAGTGCGAATGAACACAGTAAACAACGCTGTGGCTTGAAGTATGACGAATATGGCGAGTAAAAAAATAGCCCTTTAAGATAAAGGGCTATTCTAAATCAGGAAGGGAAAATTATGATTTTTTGTCTGCTTTTGGCTGACTTGGTGAAATCAAGTTAAACACTTCACCTAAACCATAAATGATGCCCATAATAAGTACCATTACAACAGGTACCATCAAGAGAGCGAACCCTAAACTTTTCAATAATTCAAGCATGATAACCTCTTTATCATGGTATATTCGGAAAGCCAGAGTTGGCATTTCTTCACGAATAACGAATAATAACGCTATAGTTGTATATATTCTAGAGAATTATCGCTTTGTGTCGGCACAAAAAATGCGATAAACACACAAAAAAGAAGAAGCCTATCATTATGCAAGCAGAAATATTATTAACACTTAAACTTCAAGATAAGCTCTTTGCCGATCCTCGTCGTATTGCATTATTAAAACAGATCAAAGCGACAGGTTCTATTAGCCAAGGGGCAAAAATGGCAGGCATTAGTTATAAAAGTGCTTGGGATGCCATCAATGAAATGAATCAACTCGCAGACGAACTTCTTGTTGATAGAGCAACAGGGGGGAAAGGTGGTGGCGGTGCAACACTGACACATTATTGTGAGCGTTTACTTCAACTTTACGATCTGCTAGGTCAAATTCAGCAAAAAGCCTTTGATGTATTGAAAGACGACTCACTTCCTCTTGATAGCCTGTTAGCAGCTATTTCTCGTTTCTCATTACAAACCAGCGCAAGAAACCAATTTTTCGGTACCATTATTGAGCGTGATAACTTACAAGTTCAGCAACATGTTAATGTTCAACTGTCTGATAAAAAAACCATCATTCATGCAGCCTTAACGGAAAAAAGTGCAGATCGCCTAGGGCTTAAAAAAGGTAAAGAAGTACTGATCTTAATTAAAGCGCCATGGGTCAATATTGAAAAAGGCTCATCTTTAACACAGCAATATGACAATGCCTTGTCAGGTACACTAACTCAAATTGAGACGGGCAATGAAAACAGTGAATTAGTAGTGACATTAGAAGGTGGACAAGAAGTGTGTGCCACCTGTTCTAATCAGCATGTTAAAGAGCAAAATTTACATATTAATGACAGCGTAACGGCTTTGTTTAATGCCGATCAGGTCATTATTGCCACACTGTGTTAATTATTAGCATGGTTGCTTTTTATTAAAAAATAAAACCATCACTTAGTTAGTGTTTTAGTAAAAATATTAAGTGATGGTTTTTATAGATCATTCAACATAATAAAAAATCACCTTACCCATAATTAGCATAAGGTGATTTTATTTAGAACCCATTTAAACTCTACGACTAATACAACGTGTAAATGCTTCTTTTATTGAAGCACCTAAGGCCTCGTCACTACAATTGGTTTTTAATGTAATAATTGCACTGTTATATATAATTTATTAATCTAATATTCCATCTATAAACTATCATTTAATTATCTCATTATTTGATAAAGCAATAATCTCTTTCATATAACGATGATATTGTTTCCCCTTTTTCATAATAGCATAATCTTTAATTGATAAAATATCCGTATGGTTAATAGAATCATTTAACCTCGACACTTCAATAAAAATAACATCCTTGCTATTAACTAAGTAAGTATAAACATCCTCTAATTGTTCTATCATATGATATAAACAATATGCTGATTTCAATGATGGAAATACTTTTTTAAGGTACGGAATAATAATTTTATTTTCTGAATCCTTAAATTTTAAAAAAGCTTCATTTGTCATCATTTTATTTCCCCAGTGGTAGTAGTTATTAAATTTCCATTTTTATCTGTGAGCATAGTAATTATGTTAGTTGGCTGTTTACTAAATTTATCAATTCCTATATTTTTATCAAGCCGAATCACTCTTTCATACAAAATATCAATACCATTGGTGTTTTTATTATATGATTCTCTCGTTTTATTAATAGGAATCTTAATGACAGCAGGACTTAATAATATATCTTTAATTTCCTGTTCAGGAAGCGTAAATTGGCTAGCATTTTGCGCTCCTGAAAAATGACGTTTTTGTACATGCAACCAACCTGATTCAAAATCTCCCACTTTAATATTAATCCTAGATTGAACAATAGGATGGTCTAATTCATTTTTAGAAACTACTGTTTTGGCTCCATTAGATACTTTATATCCATTCGTAGTTACTCCTGTATATATTATAATTTCCCTGTTGTTGATTATTTCAATAGCTTTTTTATTTGCTGCTATTAATAATTTTTCTTGTTCTACTATCGGTTTTATAGCAGTAATATTTAATTTACCCGACGTCATTAAAGACTTTGAGCTATTAGCTAACATGCTAGAGAAAGCTTTAGTACTTTCTTCTGAACTTGCTAATACCTTATAACCGCTGCCAAAAGTGACGCCTGCTATTGCTGCTTCTGGAGCCGATATCCCAGCAATATTAATACCTAGCTGATTAGCACAATAAACCCAGTTAGCTTTACATGTATTAAATGCAACTTGAGCAATAGCAATAAGTTCTGGTGTTGCTGCAATAACCGTATGACCAGCAATAAAACTTGCACTTCCTCCTAAACCAAGCGCGATTGCAATCATTCCTGCATTTTGTCGATTGACAACTCTTTCTGTTGCAGCAACATCTCCTTTCGAAGCAGCGATCATATCCTTATTATTTTCTAAAGCTAAGTTAGAAAGCATATGCTCACTGTAATTATGCCGATAAACTAATTCCGCAGAATTAGCCGCAGAAAATACGCCCTCAGGCTTACGAGTTACAATAGCGCCTGTCAGTGCACCTATTAATTTAGTGAGCTGTGTTTTTCCTTCATTGCCATGCATTGCCTCTTGAATTAATGCAACTTGTCTGTCAGTTTCATTTAAATAACTAGGCTCAAATAATTTACTTTGTAGCGATATCGCCGCTATCTCTGCCGCCAAGGCGCCTGCTACAGCTCCTGTAACACTGCCTCCTGCAATTTCTGCACTAATACCTGCAACGACACCATGACTTAACACCTTTCCCGCATGCCCTAATACGGCACCGTTATCACCAATTAGATTGGCACCTTCTGCATGGAATTGACTGCCAATATTGCTTAATAACGCGGTTTTAAAATTATCAATAAAACTACCGCCTTGAATTGCCGTACCCAGTGTTGAGCTAACAACTGAATGCGAGGCGACACGCTGTGCAACTTGATTCCATTGATTATTCTTTTTGGGCTTTAATATCCGCAGATATGCCTTTAGGGGCATCAATTGTGAGCTTTACAGCAATATAAAGCTCAGGTTATTACTGCTATTCTTTATTAATTATTAATATGATTAGTTTTATTAAAAAATAAAACCATCACTTGCTAATTATTTTAATAAATAATATTAAGTGATGTTTTTTAATTTAGAAGAATATTTTTATTAAAGAATAAAAAATTAAAATTATTTACTCTGAATACATGCGAGTAAAATAATCGCTAATTTTATTGTTATCGAGCAATCTATCTTTGGTAAAATCAAGACTATCAGAGACTACAATATATTTTCTTAGCTCTTCAGGAATGTCCTCTATCGTTGCATAAATAGTTGGAACAATAAAACGAAAATAGTCACCCATTTTGGTTTTTCCTTCATATCCTACTGGATGGTCTTCATATAATTCATTAAGGGCTTCAAAAAGAAACATTCCAATCTTTTTAATTCAAAATCAAATTATTTAATTATTTTAGTATCCATTACCTAAAATTTACATATATATTACATTTCAATTTTACAGGATTCTCACTTTCGTTAAATTAAAATTTCTTAGTAGTACACCGACTAAATGCAAGACGAATACCCGAACCTATCTCATCAAATGAGCTATCTAACGATAAAATAAGCTTATGGGATGCCCCAATTCCTTCCCACCCTTCAAGACTTGAATGGTAAGAAGGTGAAATTAATATTTTGTTATTAGAAAGATAAATAGAACAGTTTAGCATATTAGCTAAAAGTTGGCGTTTTGAGCGATAATCATATTTATACCGTAATAATTCTAACCATGAATTCCAGTTTTTTTTATATTTTCCTTTTTAAAGAGTTTATCATATTCCTCATCTTTGAGCTGAGTTCGACTATTTTCTAAAACTTTAATTAAACTTTCACCAAGCTTCTTATTTGAACACGTTAAAGAAAGTATAATTGATGAAAAATTCGGATCGATTGTCATTAGCCCATAGCCAGATTCAGTATTTAAGCAAAAAAATTTATCTGTCATTACTATCAAAGCACAATACTCATTATCGTTAATAAACGTCATCATTTTACCTGCGTTATTTTTATTTCAATATTCATACTTTTTCCATAAGCTACCGCACGGTTAATTTCAATCCATTGAGCCTTTGTTGTCGATTGTGGTACGGCAAGCCAAATTTCTCGTTTTGCTATCATTTCTGAATGTAAATTGACTCCTGACAATCTATGACCTTCAAATTTTGCAACATCATCTATATTACCTTTAATTGTATTATAAATTTGTTTTGGTCGATTAAGTTTACTCATCGTTTGAGTATCTAGGCTTTTTGCACTTATTGCTACTTTATCTCATCATCAGAATACCCCTTTATTTTATGGATATTGATAAGAATTTCTGGATAGATAGAATGTAAATCATTTATTAATTGATTATTTTTCATAAATAAACTCATATGATAAAAAATCACCTTACACATCATTAGAATAAGGTGATTTTATTTATAACCCATTTAAACTATATAATTTTACATCATTAGATTTCAATCAACTCACCAATAAAATCATATTTTAAAATATTATTTATATTCTTTCTTGTTGATTTATCTATTAAATACATTAGATAATCATTAAAATCCCAATGAGTATTTTTTATCACTTCTTCATTTTCATCATACTGATAAACTTTATTTGGATTATCTGAATAAGTTAATAAAAATAGATATTGCGTTTCTGACTCTATCGAAAAAAAGAAAGGTTTTTGATCTAATAAATCGTGTTTTTGTATGCCACAAAGCTCAGAACAACTACCTATTTGAAACTGCACATGATCTCTAACAGAGAAACTATTACGGTAAAATAACAACGAGGAATCACCAAAGAAACCACCACTGCAACGCCCCATACAACTTAGAAAATCATATAATTGCTCTGTTACATTAATACGATATAAACGTTCAATTTTTCTTATCTCATCATCAGAATACCCCTTTATTTTATGGATATTGATAAGAAGTTCTGGATAGATAGAATGTAAATGATTTATTAATTGATTATTACTCATAGATAAATTCATATAATAAAAAACCACCTTACACATAATTAGCATAAGGTGGTTTTATTTAGTATCCATTTAAACTCTACGACTAATACAACGCGTAAAAGCTTCTTTTATTGAGGCACCTAAATCCTCGTCACTACAATTGGTTTTTAATGTAATAATTGCACTATCGGGTATTCCCTCACCTACCCAATGATCCATACGTAAATGGTTTAGAGGACTAATAGTAATTTCATCATCTGTAAGCTCTAAGCTACATCTATTCATATTATTAAAAAGTGCTGTTTTATTTTTATAATCATACTCTTTGATTATTTTTTTTATCCAATCTTGATAAGTTTTTTTATCATTATACATTTGATGAAACTTATCTGAATTTCCTTTAATCTGTTCGCTCTTAATCAGTGCGACTTTTGCATAATAACCTAATTCTTCATCAAGAATATCATTAGGTAAAACTTTATAGCCTTTTTTTAGATCCATTATATAGATAGAGTGGCCAGAAAAAGTTAATAAAATATAATGAGCATCATTATAATAAACACTCGCTCTTAATTTATTATTTTTTAATTTAAACATATACTATTCCTCAATAATTGTAATATTAACTTTTATATTTTTTGATGATGCATTTTTGATAGAATCATTAATAGCATCCCATTGTTCTTTAGTGGTTTTTTCTGGAACTCCTAATTCTAATGTTTTTAACTTTACATCTTTTTTATAAATTTCTGTAGTTCCACGTCCATCACCATTATAACTATCTATTTTTGAAATATATGTATTTAATGTATTTTCTATTGATTTTGGATTTTTAATTCTTGAGGCTGTTTGGGTATTCAATGTCTTTACACTAATATATTCACCTGTATTACCATCATAATAGTCAAATGTTTTGGCGTTAAGATGTAATCGTGTCAGTCGTTTATTTGATAGACCAATGTAATTCTCAAATGTCATTCCTTGCTCTACTATTGTACCTTGGTACATCCATTGCATTGTGATTTTATTTCCTGATTTGTCAATAAAATAAATATCATTTATTGGTATAAACTGCGTTTTATTGGCATTAAAACTTATTGGACCATAAATTCTATTACCATTACGCCTAGTTATTGATGCACCTATTGCAATTACTGAAGTTAAGTTTTCAAGTGTTTTTTTATCCCATCCAGTAAATTTACTCGCATTTTCAATCCATTGATTTTTTGAAAATGTTTCACTATCTGTTAATTTATCGGCTTCAGTGTAAGTAAATAATTTGATTTTTTCATAACCACTAAATAAGGGATAATTTCCACCTATCCTAGTTTTCTCTTTTGTGATCCAATAATCTGAAAGTAATGAATCTTCCACATGTGTATATGGATATTTTTTCATTAAAGATTCATAATAATTTCTTTCAGATGAATCTAATGATTCTTGAGCAACGCAATAAACTTTTCGACAAGACGCAGCTAATAAGCGCTCTAATTTATTTTTATCTCCATTGGCTAATTTATTAATTGCTTTTGTTTCTTCTAAATGAAGTTGTCGATTATAACGTTCTACTAACTCTGCTGAATTAGCTGCACTAATAACGCCTTCCGCTTTACCTGTTGCTAGTAAACCAGCCAAAGCACCAACTAGACGGCTTCTCTGAGCTTGCTGTTCTCGCCACTGCTCTGTCTTAATTAGATTATCGTTGAGTGATATCGCCGCTATCTCTGCCGCCAAGGCGCCTGCTACTGCACCAGTAACACTGCCTCCTGCAATTTCTGCACTAATACCTGCAACGACACCATGACTTAACACCTTTCCCGCATGCCCTAATACGGCACCGTTATCACCAATTAGATTGGCACCTTCTGCATGGAATTGACTGCCAATATTGCTTAATAACGCGGTTTTAAAATTATCAATAAAACTACCGCCTTGAATTGCCGTACCCAGTGTTGAGCTAACAACTGAATGCGAGGCGACACGCTGTGCAACTTGATTCCATGTGGCATTATCAGTAAGCAATAACTTGCCTGTTGAGGGTAAAGTTCCTCCTTGGATTGCCTGATCCCAACCCATAAATTGGTCAAGACCTTGCAATGCCCCTGCAACCACCATACTTGTAACAATATATTTAGCGGTATCACTACGGCCGAGTGATTCAAGTGTTTTTGAGATATTACCTCGGTTTTCAGCTAAAGAGACAGTCGCTTGCGAAACTAAAGAAGCAAAACCTGCTTGTGCTGCAACCGATGCCGTTGAAGCCACGCTTGCTGAAGCCCCTGCCGCAATAGTAGCTTCACTTGCCATTCCACCAATGGTTGCCGCCGTGGCAGTACCGTAAGTTGCGACCCCTACCGCGATGGCAATAACGGCACCAACAACCGGATTTAATTGCTGAGTTTTATCATTCCAACTGGAATAAGTGTCTTTAACTAAATTCCAATTAATATTTTCTTGCTGTTGGAGAGCGTTAAGCCAAGCATATTCTGGTGTATTACTTAAAACAGTTAATGCTTGTTCTAGTGATTCTTTTTTCTTAGCCTTAATATCCGCAGATATGCCTTTTGGGGCATCAATTGTGAGCTTTCCGCCAATATAGAGTTCAGGTAACACCCATATTCCTTTGGTGTATCCCTGATCACGCTGAGTAATATAAATATCTTTTGAATGAGTAATAACTTGTTTAAATGCCGTATTTTTTACTGCTCTAAAATTAACTTTTCCTGTTTTACTGGTTAATTTTGCATTCTTAGCAGTTTCTAGTTTACTTGCTTCTAAGGTAATATCATCTTTAGCAAATAAATTAATATCGCCATTAGCAATAAATTCGGTAACTTTATTATTGGTATTATAAAATGTTTTTGTATATTTCTTTTTAGTAATACACAAAGTCCACCTATTACATTTTTTCTTTTCCTCTTCGTAATAACTCGACTCTTCCATTGCTTGCGCGTAAAGAAAACCACCTTTAGCGGCGATATCCATCTCTTTATTAGCAGTTAATCTTGATGCTTGAAATAAAATACTGCCTTCAGATAATAGAGTTAGATTATTACCACTATTAATTTCCGTACTTATTTGTTTGCGAAGATCTTCTAACTCAGAACCCGACTCTTTACGAAAATGTGTTTGCAGTGATCCCAATTGAATATTGCCACTACTTGAAATAGTGACATCACCCTCTGATTTAAGTGAACTTCCTTCTGTGATTAAAGTGCCTGATGACGCAATAGAAATACCTTTATTTCCCGTAATAGCAGATGTGGCATACTGAATATCTTGAGCATCTTCGTGAGGATCTGTAATAGCAGAATAAGCATTTGCACCCAGTTTTATATTTCTACCTGCTAATACAATGACTTTATCTTTTGAATTTAATACGGTTGAACTTAAGTCAATATCACGAGCGGCATTTAAAATAAGGTTATTGTCTGAAAATAACTTAGATTGTAATTGAGGATAATAAACATCACTAAAGAAAGGATCGGCTTCTTTTATTGATTTGGAGGCAAGGAAAATATCCTGTCCGGCATTGAAAGTTATGGCTTTATCACTATGATATTTTATTCCTTGACTGATAATATCTTTACCTGAAGTAAAAACGATATTGTTATTACTTTCCCAAACCCCCATGTTAATTAAAAAGCCCGGAATATATCCACTATCTCTAATAAAAGGTACTAAATTAAAAAGAAAAGATTCATCACGATTTATTTTAATATCTTCTAGTGCAGATAAATTTATTTCATTAGGTTTATTAACTATTACATTTGAAATATAAATATTTTTTCCAGAATGAAAATCTATTTTTTTAGAAATATCAATATATGGTGATTTAATACCTTTTAGAGTATAAAAGGTAGTGGGATTAAATAAATGACTAATATCTCCCTTTTTAGTTGTAGTAGAAAAATATTTTGCAGCTACATCTATATTCTCAAAATTTATAGCATCAGTCGCTGTCAAACTTATATTTTCATCAGCTAACAACTCTGAATTAGTTATATTTATATTTTCATCAGCAATAATAGATAAGGAATCTTTCGCTGTTAAATTTAAAGAAATATTCACATTATTAGCATTTAATAATATATTTTTAGCTAATATAGTATTTTCAAAATCTGATAATCCTCTGAATTTTTTTATTTCTTTTTCTAAAAATGGAAGTTTACGTTCTAAATCTATACTATTTTTAAAATCTAAAACTAAATTGTTACCTGCTTTTATTACATAGTCGGAAACATCATTTACAGAAAATTCATAATGACTACCCGTTTTCACAAAAGGTACGAAATGACTTACCTTATTAAACTTAGCTTCATCAAGCTTATATTTAATTATATCATCACGATAATAAAATTTAACATTATCATGAGAGTACATGTCCCATTTATTAAAATATCCAGAACGATAATAATATGATTTCGCATTACTGCCTGTTGCAATTAAATTATTATTTGCAACAATTCTAGATTGGTTATTAATAAACTCATTAGATTGTATATATAAATTATTCCCTGAAGAAATAACACTTGGAACATATTGATCACTTTTTTCAAAAAATGTGCGTTCTACATTAACTCCTCCATTACTTTTTAAATCTAAAATATCAAACCATTTTTTATCAGAAAAATCTTTTAATTCAGGGAATAAAATAACTAAAAGAAAATCATCCGTAGGACTTCTGGAAGGCAAGAGGAGATGATTACCGATATTTATAGAGAGATTAGAATCAGGCTCTTGTTGTATCTCTTTAAATAAAGGAGTAATAGATTCATTGACCAACTTCTTTGTTCTAATAATCAAATCACCATTTTCTGTTTTTATTGTGGCTGATTGATTTTCAATTAAACTACTAGGATCACCCTGCGCATTTTTTTGTATCCATAAATTATCTTTTGCCTGAATAAGTGCCTTTTCACCTTTATTAGTGAGTTTATCTGCAAATAAACGCATATCTTTTTCTGAGATAATTTCACTATGATTAGTTAATGTGTTAGATGCTAAAGTAATATCCCTTTTTGCTTTTAACTTTGCATTACTATTAATTTGTAGTTCTTTACTGCTAACATTAATATCTTGTTCAGATTGAATATTGCCATTAAAGGTAATTTTTCCATCAACCGTTAAATTCACACTATTTTTATTTGTTTGAATACCACTTAAATTAACGCCAACCCCTTTTTCTGTACTGACTAGCCTGATTTGGTTGGCATACATTCCACCCAGTGCTTTCGTATCAATAGAGATTGTTGGCTTTATGCCTTCTCCAATAAGGTTATTTACTGTTCCTTTTTCAAAATCAATACGGTTATTTCCTTGCATTAAAGAAAGGTTTTTAGCATTTATTTTCCCGTTTAACTCAATACTACGGCTAATAATGTCAGCATAATTCTGAGCTTGAAGATCTATACCTTGCGTGCCAATAACAACATCACCTTTTTTCACTTCTATTGCCGAATAAGCACCTTGAGGATTAAAAAGAGGTTTTCCTGTTGTGAGCGTAATTGCTGGAGTATTAATAAATGAACATTCATCACAAGTAATGCCATTTGGATTAGCAATTAAAACATCTGCTTGTTGTCCTGCAATTTCTAATTTACCTAATAATTTTGAACGCCCATTTCCCACCACTTCATTAATAATTAAATTAGCTGCATTACCTTTTAAATTGGTATTGGCATTCACTTGGTTGGCTAATTGTGTATTAACAGCGGTTGTTGCATTATTTAGTACAACACCTTGTTTGCCGACGTTAAAGGAGTGAAATTGATTATGAGAAATACCAACATTATTAGGTGTTGTAATATTAATAATAGGAACGGTATTTTGCTGACTTATTTTTATTGTTTTATCTGATGGAGTCATCGCAGAACTCCAAGCAGGGTGTAATGGATAAATAGCAGTTAAATAAATAATGCTATAGCCAATTAAGCGCTGTTTTCGAGAGATATCCTTTTCGTGCATATAAACCTCCAAACTTTAAATAGCAAAAGAAACAGACCAAAATAAAGACCAGTGATCGGGCTTTAATGATGTGGGATAAAACATAGGTTTATTAATTAATATCTGAGAGAAAAAAATAGAGTGATAAAAAGAAGCACCTATTGCACTTCCAATTATTTCACTCTTCTTTGTTTCATATTTATCTGAATGAGCAACACCATAATCAAGCGCAAAAATAAAATTCCACTTTCCTAAAAAAAAATTTATTGGTGATATATTGATTTCATTACGCCAATAAAACCCGCTATTCGCATTCAATTTTGATTCTTTATATCCACGAACTGCTTTTATTCCATCAATTGCTAGTTTTTCTATACTATAAAGATTATCTTGCGTATATTGTCCATAAAATGACGTAATATAGGAAAGTTTATTAAATAATAAATGTTGATAGCTTAAATTTATGCTTAGCTTTCGATAATGACTACGAGGTGAATTATCAGCAATATAATCAGGTGATGCCCCCCAAAAAGAAAGTCCTACTTCTATCATTGGATTAATCGTTAAATATCCTCTATCGAAATTTAAACTATATTCTGGGCTGAATAATAAAGAAGTTAATGTGGGGCTACTTATTAATAATTTTTGTTGAGCTAATTGTGTTTTTGCTTTTCTATGTTTTAATGTCCCCTTTAGGGTTATTCGTTGTTTATTATCACGATAGACTAAACGGCTAATATCAAATTGTTGATTTCTATTTTTGTTTTTATAACTATACTGAGCATTCTGACTTTGAAAAGGATAAGAGGATTGACTATGGGATAATTGATATTGATAAAACCAATAACCATAAGGAATATTCACACTTGCAGAATAAGAGCGAGAATAGTGAGCACGAGAAAAATCTATATTTGAACTTAGTGAAAAACCCCATTGTTCGCCCAATCCAAATAATGAATCTATGGTTGTAGTATTCGCTAATAGAATTTCACCTGTTGTTTTATCACCTGAATTATCAATGATTAATTGATTTTTAAAAGGCGTTTTTTTATTGTTTTGAACAATAAAAATAGAAGAATATCCCACTCTATCGCTTGGTTTTATATCTAATGTATATTGTGATGTTGTTAATCGATTAAGTTGTTCTAACCCATGTTCTAACTCTCGTAGATTTAAAATCGCCCCTTTAAATGAAGGAAAAATAATATCGACCAATCTAGAAGAAACACCATTGATAGAAATATCTTTTATTCTGCCTTCAATAATCTTTATTACTAATTTATGATTGGAAATCTCTTGCTCTTCAATTATTGCTTGTGATGTGACATAACCTTTTTTAATATAATTATGAGTAATTAATTCAGCTATCTTTTTTATCTTATTTGATGTTAAACATTGTTGTAGATATGGTGAAATTATTTTAGATTTACTTCTATGATCTAATAAATTGCTTCCTATAAGATCAATTTTATTAATAAGAAAGCAATTGTTATTTACACTTTCATTATTCAAAGAAAAACTATTTTTACTAAAGAGCAAAAGTACAAAGCAGAATAGGTGAATTTTTTTAAATTTATGCATATATAAATCATCCTTAAAAGATGTTTATATATTTACATAGGAAACGCATTTTAAAGGTTATCATTAAATAGTAGGTGTATAATACTTGTGGAAAACGTTCTTTCAGCAAATATTGACAAGTTTCTATTAACCCTATATTGCTAGATACTTAACTTGCACTTAGCTTACATTAAAAAAACAAGGCTAATAATAATGAAACACTTGCAACTCAACAAAACACAATTTCGCTTAAGCGATAAACTCTGTTTACAAATTGACAATTTAGTCATAAACGAAGGTGACAGTTGGGCGTTTGTAGGCAGTAATGGAAGTGGCAAAACTGCCTTAGCAAATGCATTATGCCAAGAAGGTATTTTGCTCTCTGGTGAGTTTATCAATACATTTTCTCGTCCAATTAGCCTCTCTTTTGAAAAACTACAAAAAATGATTGAAGAAGAGTGGCGTCGTAATAACACAGATTTATTAAGTGAAGGTGAAGAAGACACTGGCTTAACCGTAGCTCAAGTTATTCAAATGCAGGTAAAAGATGATGACAGATGCTTTTTATTAGCAAAACAATTTGGTATTGAATACTTGCTATCAAGACGATTTAAATATCTTTCTACTGGTGAGTCTCGGAAAGTATTACTTATTCAGCTTTTAATGAACAAACCAGATTTGATTATTTTAGATGAGCCTTTTGATGGCTTAGATGTTGATTCTCGCCGCGCTTTAAATGAGTTACTAACTCTATTACATCAACAAAATCTTACTATCATACTGATTTTAAATCGTTTTAATGATATTCCTGACTTTATTCAGTATGCAGGTCTACTAATTAATTGCGAATTAGTCGCCAACGGTGAGAAAGAACAGGTGTTATCTGACTCTGTAATAGGGCAATTATCTCACAGTGAAACGCTGGAAAATCTCACATTACCTGAGCAAGATCTACCAGATGCTATTCCTCAATTATCACCGACACTTTCCCCTATCGTGCTAAAAAATGGCGTAGTGAGCTATAACGACAAACCTGTTCTTCACCATTTAAGCTGGGAGGTAAAACCTCAGCAACATTGGCAGATTATAGGCCCTAATGGTGCAGGGAAATCGACGTTATTAAGTTTGATTACAGGTGATCACCCTCAAGGTTACAGCAATGACTTAACACTATTTGGCCGCAAAAGAGGCAGTGGTGAAACAATATGGGAGATTAAACGCCATATTGGTTATGTCAGTAATGCCTTGCATCAGAGTTATCGAGTTTCTTCAACAGTAAAGAATGTCATTATTTCAGGTTTTCATGACTCTATTGGCATTTATCAAGCGATTACAGATAAGCAGCTTAAACTCGCTGATGAATGGTTAGCGTTAATGGGTTTAACAAACTATGCCAATAGTCCATTTCATGCTTTATCATGGGGGCAGCAACGTTTAGTGTTAATTGTTAGAGCATTAGTTAAGCACCCTACTTTGCTCATTCTTGATGAACCACTGCAAGGATTAGATACAACGAATCGGCTCTTAATCCAACGTTTTATAGATATCATGATAAGCCACAGCAATACGCAACTTTTATTTGTGAGCCACCATCAAGAAGACGCGCCATCGTGCATTACTCATCGATTGACATTTATTAAAGAAGGCGAAATTTATCGTTACCAGCAAGAAATTTGTTAAATGTTGATTTTTACTGTCATAATCAGGGCAATGATTTTAGAAATTAACGGTAAACTTAGCTTTACTTTTTTATTTAAATTGACGCTTTTTTGCTTATTATTCGAACAATAATAAATAAAAAATCTGTCATTTTTGCGGACGTTATTTTCGTCTATTTTTTATACAAAACGGATATTTTGTTTTTTTACGCCGATCCCGCTAGATTAACAGCTTGAACGATTAAGCAAAAGGTGTGACAACTGTGCAATAATTCATCGAACAAACGACATTTTTGACTTAATCCCTCTTGTTTTGTCACTTATGTTTGGCGTTCTTGTCGATGATCCATATAATGATTGAAGTGCTGATTTTAAACTTATATTAAGAAAGTAATTATAGGAGTCTAAACTATGGCAGTAACTAAGCTTGTGCTAGTTCGACACGGTGAAAGTGTATGGAACAAAGAAAACCGTTTTACAGGCTGGACTGACGTTGAGCTGTCCGAAAAAGGCCGTAATGAAGCGCAAGAAGCAGGTAAACTGCTAAAAGCTGAAGGTTTTGCTTTTGACTATGCATATACTTCTGTTTTGAAACGCGCAATTCACACCTTGTGGAACATTCTTGATCAAGTTGATCAACAATGGCTGCCAGTTGAAAAAAGCTGGAAATTAAACGAACGTCATTATGGCGCTCTGCAAGGTTTAAACAAAGCTGAAACCGCTGAAAAATACGGTGATGAGCAAGTTAAACAATGGCGTCGTGGTTTTGCTATCACTCCACCAGAATTAACTAAAGACGATGAACGTTTCCCAGGTAAAGATCCTCGTTATGCATCTTTAACTGAAGCAGAACTGCCATTAACAGAAAGCCTAGCATTAACTATCGACCGTGTAACACCATACTGGGAAGAAGTTATCAAACCACGTGTTGCTTCTGGTGAGAAAGTTATCATCGCCGCTCACGGTAACTCACTGCGTGCTCTGGTTAAATACCTAGACAACATGAGCGAAGATGAAATTCTTGAGCTGAATATCCCAACCGCTGTACCTTTAGTTTACGAATTTGATGAAAATATGAAACCAATCAAACGTTACTACTTAGGTAATGCTGACGAAATCGCAGCAAAAGCAGCCGCTGTTGCTAACCAAGGTAAAGCAAAATAATTTTACTTTTATTTTGAGTTAGATAAAAAAATGCCACTTCAAAGTGGCATTTTTATACTCTAAATTTAATTATTACGCTTTATTTCGACGCGCCGCAACTGCATATGCTAGTTGGCGTAACAGTATTTCGGTATCATCCCAACCAATGCAGGCATCGGTAATGCTCTTGCCATAAACCAAAGGCTCGCCGCTTTCTAATGACTGGCTACCTTCCACTAAATGGCTTTCAATCATAACGCCAATTAATGCTTTTTCACCCGCACTAATTTGTTGGCAAATGTCAGCACCAACTTCCATTTGTTTCTCAAATTTCTTGCAACTATTGGCGTGACTGAAATCAACCATCACATTTTGTGGTAAACCGGCTTTTTTAAGCCCTTCTTTCACCGCTGCAACATGTTCAGCGCTGTAATTTGGCTCTTTACCACCACGTAAAATAATGTGGCAATCACTATTACCTGCTGTACGCACAATAGCTGAATGACCCCACTTAGTCACTGAAAGAAAACAGTGTGGTGATCCCGCCGCATTGATTGCATCAATAGCAACTTTAATGGTGCCATCTGTACCATTTTTAAAACCAACAGGACAAGATAAACCAGATGAAAGCTCACGGTGAACTTGTGATTCTGTGGTTCGAGCGCCAATAGCCCCCCAACTCATTAAATCAGCAACGTATTGAGGTGTTATCATATCTAAGAACTCGCCAGCAGTTGGTAAGCCACTATCATTAATCGTTAATAAAAGATTACGAGCAATGCGTAAACCTTCATTAATATCAAAAGTATGATCCATATGAGGATCGTTAATTAAGCCTTTCCAACCGACTGTTGTACGTGGTTTTTCAAAATAAACACGCATTACAATTTCAAGTTTATCTTTCAGCTCTTCTCTAATAAGACTTAAACGTTGTGCATACTCCAGTGCAGCTTTCGGATCATGAATAGAACAAGGTCCAATTACCACTAATAGACGATCATCTTTTCCTGCTAGGATTTGATGAATAGCTTCACGGGCATGACGAACTGTAAAAGCCGCATTATCAGTTGCTGGAAACTTTTCCAATAAAGCTACTGGCGGTAAGAGTTCATTAATTTGTGTTATTTTAAGGTCATCATTTTGATAATTCATTCCCGTGTATCCACTCTTTTATGTTATCTAGTCAATGTTATTATTGCTTTCCCAATCTAACCATTCATTTTCTATCTGTAAACACCCTTTCACCTTAAAGCATCTATAGTTATTTTTCTAAAAAATCGTCAAAAATGGAAATAGCGCACTTAAGCGAAATAATGATTCAAAATTGCGTTAAGGATAAGAATAAAAACAATGAATAGTAAAGCTGGCGAGAAAGATAACTCTGCCAGCCTTTTTTTTATTAGGAGAGATAATTATTTCTACTAGAGTGTTTTGCTGCTTTGATCCACAAACGAGAACCATTAATAGCGATAGCCAGTAAAATAATATATTCAACAGACATTGCATAAACACCTTGTTTGTAGAATATAACAATACTAATCACATTAATAACAGACCAAATTAGCCAGTTTTCAACTAATTTCCGTGTCATTAAGATCATCGCTACAATCGACAGGACGGTCATTGTAGAGTCCCAGAATGGGTAAGCATCAGGTTCAATCACTGGTGTAGCTAAGTTTGCACCAAAGACATTTAGTATATCAACAGCAACAACGGCTAAATAACCAAATACAGTATCAATATTAAAAGTCAAAGCGACAATAGCAGCAATTGAAACAATAATTAAAAAGAGACGATGGCTTGGTTTTAACCAACGAATTCTTAGTTCCGCTTGCTCAAAATCATTTACTCGGCTCCATGCATACCATCCATAAATATTGGCCGCAAAGAAGAAAATTTGAAGCAATAAACTCGCATATAACTGAATTTGGAAAAAGATAATGGCAAATAAGGTGACGTTAATCAGTCCAAATAAGTAATTAATAATTTTTTCCTGACTTGCAAGCCATATACACAAGAGACCTGCTATAGTGCCCACAGCTTCAATCCACGAAAGTGGGTACCCACCTTGTCCAAGTGGAATGTTGACTAAAATATTATTGATACTAAACCAACTCATGACATCCATTTTACAACCCCGACTTAATCATAGAAAAAAACAAAGAAAATATGGGTTATTGCGACATCTTTGCAAAGTAGTAAAGATATATTATAAATTCATATTTATAATGGCACTTAGTTTTAAATACTAAACATTATATTGTTTAACTATAAAAACAACAAAAAAAATGTTTTATACACTAAACAAATTATTCTGATCTACGCTTTAAACAATAAAAACGATAAATAACTTTATACCTTTTAATTATTAGAGAGAAATATGGAGCCAACAACACGCTTAATCGATCGCACACTATCTTTTGCTCTCCTCGATCCTAGAATTGAAGCTGTAATACTGACAGGATCATTAGGTCGTAATAAAAAGATAGACAGTTATTCTGATATTGATATAGAGCTTATCGGTTATGGTGCGACTGAACTCGCAAAAAACCAACATTGGTTATCACAATTTGGTGATAGCTTAGTTAACTTACAATTAGAGTGTGAAGATCCTAAAGGTAAACTTTGGCCTATTTATTTACATGTTTTAGCTCAAGGTCGCAAAATGGACATTATGATGGCAGAGCCTGAGCGTATTTTTAGCATGAAAACAGAGGGACTTAGCCCAGTTTACCAGCGTGGATACCAGATCTTACTTGATAAAACAGGTTTATGTGACGGACTTCCTGAAATTAGCACTATAACGCCACCTACGCTCACTAAAGAGCAAGCTTACAATAATGCTCAAGAATTCTGGTTTGAAGCGTCACAAGTCGCTATAGCCATTTTACGCCATGAGTTTTGGTTTGCTAATTATCGTATAAACGATATGCGTGAATGGCTAATCGAGTTACTTGAACAAGTTGCGCTAAGTACATCAACACAAGATGTGTGGTATCAAGGAAAAAATCTGAAAGAATGGCTACCTAAGTTTTATTCATTGCGTTCACTAGAAAGCACCTTGGCAATGAGTACACCTTATGAGTCAGCAGCCGCCCTTTCTGTTATGATGGCTTTTTTCCTTGATGCTTCGAAACAGTTAAACCATCCTATCGATACAGCCATTAAAACCCAAGAGCTTGTCAGTAATTGGTTAATCGATAATGAATTTTTGACTGAAAATGAATACACACAAATCACGTCATCAATTATTTGTCATTACTGATTTGAACATTATTACAAATTAAGACCTGATAGTTTTTTCAATTGGGATAAAACTATCTTCATTGCTTAATAAAGTGGTGAACTGCACTATCAAAAAATAGAAAGATAATAAACGTTATTTACTGTTTAAGAAATGATAGATATACAAGGAAGGGTTTGAAATGGTGGGTCGTGGGCGATTCGAACGCCCGACCAATTGATTAAAAGTCAACTGCTCTACCGACTGAGCTAACGACCCATTTCAATAAAAACGGATTGGTATTCGAAAATGGTGGGTCGTGGGCGATTCGAACGCCCGACCAATTGATTAAAAGTCAACTGCTCTACCGACTGAGCTAACGACCCTTTTTCGAACTCGCCACATTCTCTGTGGCAACGGCGGGTAATAATACTGATTTAATGTATTTGTGCAACGTTTTTTTTCAAAAAAACATTCAACCGTTGAAAAAACAATCATTTAACCCCGAAAATGCAACATTTTACATTACGGGGTCAATAATTAGAGTGTTCCTAGCTGCTTTTGCGCTAATTTAGCGCCAGCGCTATTTGGATATTGCTTAATCACTTGTTGGTAAACAGCTTTAGCATTATCCTTTTGCCCTTTCTCTTGCATAATTAAACCAATTTTATAAAAGGCTTCACTTGCTTTTTGAGATTTTGGATAGTTTTTAACAACAATAGCAAAGGTGCTTGCTGCCTGATCCTTATTACCTTTTAAGTAATACATCTGACCCAACCAAAATTGTGCATTTGATTGATAGCTAGATTTTGGATAGTTATTGATAAAGTTGTTTAATTCAACAATTGCCTTATCGTAATCTTTTGAATTCAATACGATATCAATTGCTGCATTATAATCAGCCTTCTCATCACCTTGCCCTGAATTAGTTGCCGCAGGAGATGTTGAAGAAGCAGTATTATCAGATTGGGTGGCTTCTGTTGATGTTGAAGCTCCACCACCAAGGCTATCTAATTGTTGATAGATATTGCGTTGGCGTTCAACAACTTGATTTAACTGATATTGATTTTCCTGAATTTGACCACGTAACATATCAATATCACGCTGAGAATCAGCGAGTTGTTGCTGTAATTGAGTCAAAAGCTGGCTGTGAGCATTTGAAAAACGCTCAAGTTGGGCGAGTCGTTCATCGGTCGAACCTGAACCGATATTACTGATTGGCGCTTGGGCAATAGCGGCTACAGGAGCCGCTACGCCAACCAGTAACAACAGACTCATCAAGAAAGGTCTGAAGTTACTGTTGTTCATGCCGTTCTCTTAGTAATCCAGTACTGCACGACGGTTTTTCGCATAAGCGGCTTCGTCATGACCCAGTACAGCTGGTTTTTCTTTACCGTAAGAAACGATTGACAGTTGATCAGCTGATACGCCTTTACCTTGCAGGTACATTTTCACAGCGTTAGCACGACGTTCGCCCAGCGCGATGTTGTATTCTGGAGTACCGCGTTCATCCGCATGACCTTCTACAGTGATACGTACTGAAGGATTAGCACGCAGGAATGCAGCGTGTGCATCTAACAGGTTAGCGTAGTCTGAGCTAATGTCATATTTGTCAAAACCGAAGTAAACGATGTTTTGTTGTTTCAGTTGTTCTAATTGCTGACGTGCTAATTCTTCAGCAGTAGGACCTTGTTCAACAACTGGTACATTGTTTGTATCAGTTTGATCGTCGTTTTTGTTTGAGCTACATGCTGCAACAGCAACGAGTGGTAATGCTAACATCAACCCTTTAAACACTTTGTTTAATTGCATCTCTATTTGTTCCTTTATTTGTTTGCCATACATAATTTTTATGCATCACATAAACGGCGACCAGGCAGGCGATTTAACCTGACCATCAGTCGCCGGAAGACGCGCTTTGAAACGTCCATCAGTCGATACTAGCTGCAAAATGGTGCCTAAGCCTTGTGTAGAGCTATAAATAACCATTGTGCCGTTAGGCGCGATGCTTGGCGTTTCATCCAGAAACGTATCTGTTAGATATTGTACGGAATTCGTTTCCAGATCCTGCTTAGCGATATGTTGCCTACCGCTTTCAGAACTCACCATAACTAAGAAACTGCCATCTGGGCTTACTGCAGGATTTTGGTTTTGTTTACCTTCCCACGTAATACGCTCAGGCGTTCCTCCGTTAATATTAACCTTGTAAATTTGTGGACGTCCACCTTGATCTGAAGTATAGACTAAGGTTTGTCCATCTGGCATCCAATTTGGCTCAGTATTATTACTTCTGCCATTGGTTACCTGTGTCATATTTCCACTGGCTAAATCCATAACATACAGATTTAAGCTACCACTCTTAGAAAGAGCAAATGCAAGTTTAGAGCCATCTGGTGAAAACGATGGTGCACCATTATGTCTTGGGAATGATGCTATTTGACGAATTTCACCTGTTGCTAATGTTTGTACCACTAAAGCAGATTGACCACTTTCAAAGGTCACATATGCAAGTTTAGCACCATCTGGTGACCATGCTGGTGACATTAATGGCTGTGATGAACGATAAACACGATCTTGGTTAAAACCATCATAGTCAGAAACGCGTAATTCATAAGGATATGCGCCACCATTAGTCACAACAACATAAGCAATACGTGTACGGAATGCCCCACGAATACCTGTCAGTTTTTCAAACACTTCATCACTGGCTGTGTGAGCAGAATAACGTAGCCATTTAGATGGGACCTTAAACTCGCTTTGAGATAAAACCGCGCCTGGAGAGCCCGCAACGTCAACTAGCTGATAGCTTACTAAATATTGACCATCCGCTGACGGTTGTACGCGTCCAACAACAACAGAATCAATCCCTAATGCAGTCCATAATGCAGGTTGGACTTCAGAAGCCGTGACAGGCTGTTGAGGTATACGTGATACATCAATAGGATTAAACTTTCCGCTATTACGTAAATCTGCTGCAATCACACCAGCGATATCTTCTGGCATTTGACCAGTGCCTTCCCATTTAAAAGGAACAACACCGATAGGGCGTGCAGTATTCACCCCTTGTGTAATTTCAATTCGAACTTCAGCGTTAGCCAGAGTGGTTACGCATAAAATTAAAAGCCCGAAGATAACATTTAATGCCTGCTTCATCATGTCTCCCTTTTATTATTGCGGTTATTACGCAATAACGCACAGAATAGTAACAAACGCTTTTCAACAACACCATACAACGCATCAATAACATTCTAAAATAGATATAAATTAGTGTGTGTTTTCCTACAATCAGACAGTTTTATGGTTTAAACTCAATTACTGATGATTTTACTTGTTCATAAACATCTTTCGGTGGCTTCGGTAATTTAGCGGTATTTGCTGCTCTTAATGCCACTTGACATAAAGAAGGGTCCCCCCCTACAACCTTCGCACTGATTAACAAGCCATCAGGTGCAATACTGACTTTTAGCTCACAAGTTCGCCCTTTATACAACTCAGGGTCAATAAACTTTTGCTCAATAGCCGTTTTTACTTGTCCAATATAAGTAGCAACACCTGCATTATTGGCACCAGTACGATTTCCACCGCCTTGACCAGCGGCGGCTGCACCACTTTGTTTATTACCATCAGCCATTAAACCATCAAGTAAACTATCTACTGCTTTACTTTGCTGTTGAGCTGCGGCTTTTGCTTTAGCCTCTGCTGCTGCTTTGGCTTTTGCTTCTGCGGCTGCTTTGGCTTTAGCGTCCGCTTCAGCTTTCGCTTTGGCTTCAGCTTCTGCTTTCGCTTTAGCATCTGCCTCAGCTTTAGCTTTCGCCTCTTCCGCTTTTTGCTTTGCGGCTAATTCAGCTTGTTTTTTCGCTTCAGCTTCTGCTTGTTTTTTAGCATCTGCTTGCTCTTTTAAAATGCGATCACGTTCAGCTTTTGCTTGCGCAGCCGCTTCTTCTGCAACCTTTTGTTCTTCTTTTGCTTTAGCGGCAGCTAATGCTGCTTCACGCTTTTGAGCCTCTGCCGCCTCTTTTGCTTGTAAACGTTCAACTTCTAACGTTTTCAAACGTTCTTGTTCTTTCATTTGCTGCTGACGCAACTCTTCTTCTTGTTGCTCAGCTCGCTCTTTACGCTCTTGCTCGGCTTTTTGGACGTTAGCTTGTTGCGCTTTTTGCTGATTATACTGTTGCACCACAGCATTAGGATCGACCATAATAGCATCAATAACTTGTCCATCAGATCCACCGCCACCACCTAAATCCCATTTCTGAGTTAACGAACCCCAGATAAGTAAGGCTATAACGAGTAAATGCAAGGCGGTAGACAAGATAACTGAACCGCTCAATTTACTTCGAATTGGCTTCGTTTTCTTTCCCACGCTATTATCCAAACTTATTTCAACCTAATTACATAGGTTGAGTCATTAAACCTACAGATTTAACACCTGCTTGACGTAACATGTTGAGCGCTTTAATTATCTCATCATAAGGAACATCTTTAGCACCGCCAATAAGAAATACAACTTTCGGATTTTTTTCCAGTTGTCGTTTAGCTTCAGCCATAATCTGTTCTTGTGGTAATAATTCTAATACTTCCTGATCAACACGAATATTGTATTGCCCAACCCCTGCCACTTCGACAATCACAGGAGGGTTATCACTACTTGAAACAGTTTGTGTCTCTGTTGCTTCAGGAAGATCAACTTCAACACTTTGCGAGATAATAGGTGCCGTTGCCATGAAAATAAGTAACAGCACTAATAATACGTCGAGCAAAGGAACAATGTTAATCTCTGATTTTACGCCTCGGCGGCTACTGCGACCCCGTGCCATCAGCTCTCTCCTTCTGCGTTAACTATTTCTTTTCTGCGGAGGCAAAAGCTTGGCGATGTAAAATCGTCAGGAACTCTTCCATAAAGTTATCGTAACTTTGTTCCAGTTTATTTACACGCTGCGTAAACCGGTTATAAGCCATAACTGCGGGGATTGCCGCAAATAAACCGATAGCTGTTGCAATCAACGCTTCAGCAATGCCGGGAGCAACCATTTGTAATGTTGCTTGTTTAACACTACCTAATGCAATAAATGCATGCATAATTCCCCATACTGTACCAAACAGACCAATATATGGGCTGATAGAACCAACAGTGCCGAGGAAAGGAATATGAGTTTCTAAAGATTCTAATTCACGATTGAAAGAAACACGCATTGCTCTTGATGCCCCATTAACAACTGCATCAGGAGCATGAACGCTTGCTTGATGCAAACGGGCAAATTCTTTAAAGCCAGAATGAAAAATTTGCTCTGAGCCAGATAATTCATCACGGCGAGCTTGGCTATCTTTATATAAACGAGCCAAATCAGTACCTGACCAGAATTTATCTTCAAAATCTGCAGCTTCACGATCGGCGGCATTCAGAACTTTAGTTCGCTGAATAATAATCGCCCAAGATGCAATAGAAAATCCGATTAAAAGCAACATGATCAACTTAACTAAAAGCCCTGCTTTTAGAAAGAGATCGATAACATTCATGTCAGCCACTACTTAAACTCCGCGATAATGGACTTGGGAAGCGCTACTGGCTTCATTTTTGATGAATCTACGCAGACAACAAGCACTTCTGCGCTACATAATACACAACCATCTTCATTAATAATCTTTTGAGAAAATGTCATTGAAGCACCACGCAATGTGGTAATTTCACTTTCTACTTGCAAAAGATTATCAAGTCGAGCTGGCGCAATATATTCTATTGATAATTTACGTACAACAAATACAACATGATCATACTCCCGTAAATCATGCTGATGAAAACCTTTTTCTCTGAGTAGTTCAGTTCTAGCGCGTTCAAAATATTTCAGATAACTGGCATGATAAACAACACCACCGGCATCAGTATCTTCATAATAAACACGAACAGGCCAAAGAAACTGCATATTACCTCCATTACCTTTCCCGAGTTAAGTCCATAAATAATGTAGCTATAGGTTATCTAACTATACTTAAGAGGTCGCTCTAAGGGAATCGTAGTAACGTAAAGAATAGAAAACGCAGTTTTCAGGCGCCAATCATAAACTCTTCTTTGCAACACGCAATATGCTTTGTGCTCTGAATAGAAAAAATATTTTTATTAAGACAGCATAAAAATGCTTGCTAATTAGAAATTCATAGATTGTTTAATTTAATAGTATTATTTTTAATGACAGAAAAAAACCAGTTAAAAACTGGTTTTATATATAAATCAATTAATTACTTACGATTGGAGTTTCATGAAGATAGTGCCATTGCCAACACTCATCATGAGAATTACGTCTCAATAACACTACAGATTCGCGCATAAGAATTTTCTTATTTTCACTGTGTATTTCTTGATATCTGACAAGCGCCAAACAATCTGACTGATAAATTATTTTATAATCTCTCGTTTGTATTTTCAGACCACGTCTTTTTCCTGCATTTTGTCTGAACATCGCGATAACGTCATCATAACTCACTGCTTTCCCACTGATCCCTACCATTGAAAACTCTTGAGATAAAAGGTTTTCTATTTTTGTAATGGCATCAACTGATAGTGGGTATTGTGTAAAAACTGTTTCAATCTCATCATGCAAAGATTTAATGCTTTCTATAATTGAGTCAGTATTAAAATTCATCTTGTGTTTCCTGTGTAATCACTTTTTTCTTTATTGTAAATAATAAAGTAAGAGGTAATATGCCTATCAATGCACATATTAAAAAGGTCATGCTATAAGCTGTTTGTGGTAAACAAAAAAGAGAAAGAATATTAAATAACATAGCAACCATAGTTGCCCCGATACTAAAAACAACTTGTCTATTAATATTCCAAATAATACTTGCTTGAACTAATTTTTGTGTACTAAAGTCATACAACGCTGTGGTTTGAGCGGTGTTAGCACCAATCCCCCCACCCACTCCGATAATTAGATAGGCAATAATCAGTAATGGAATATCTGTATTACTATTTACAAATGTTAATAAAGAAATACCAATACTGTGCAATAGCAATGCAATTATAAATAAATATTTCATACCTAATTTATTATAAAGTGCACCACTTATTGTCATTGAAATAAAAGCACCCAGTGCATACAACAACATGAAAAAACCTGTTCCTTGAGCAGTAAATTTTAAATATTGTTGTAAATAAAAAATAGCGAGAATATTCACCCCAGTAAAAACACCTGGAATACAGTAATAAATAAAAATAGAGAGTGATAGATTTCTATTTTTTAATAATGCTAAATTAATAACCGGCGATGAATGATGCCGATAATGGTAATAATAAAGTACAGCAAAATTTGTTGAAAGTGCGGCAATCACTAAGGCAAATAATGTTGAGTGATATTCACCATAAGCAGATAATGCGAACAATCCAGATACAATGATCAAACTAATAAGAATGATCCCTTTAATATCAGGTATAACATTTTCTTTAGGTAAAGGCTCTTTTACCCAGATAAAGGCCAGAAACGCAGTTAACAATGAGAATGGAATATTACTATAAAAAACCCAACGCCACGAAACAACATCAACAATAAATCCACCTAATGTCGGTGATATTGCCGGTGCAATCAAAGCTATCGCCATAATGATCGTTGATATTTTGCTTCTTTCATGTCCTTGAAAATATTGAAAAGTTAATGCTTGTCCGATTGGGATTAGCAGTCCACCACTCACACCTTGAATAAAGCGCCAAAAAATAAGTTCGCTGAAAGCGTGAGAATATCCGACTAATGCGACCGATAAACTAAACATCAACATTGACGTTACCATCAATGCTTTAATTCCAAAACGTTGAGATAACCAGTGACTCAAGGGAATAATTAATGTTAATCCCAGAATATAACTATTTGAAACCCATGTAACAGAAACGATAGAGATCTGCATATCATTGGCTATTGCAGGTAATGCAATGGCTGACATAAAAATGTTAATACAATCGATAAAAAAGCCCAGCAAAAATATAGATGCAATTCGATAGCGGTAAGTCATAAAAATCCTCCGCACATAGAGTACGGAATATTGACGAATTTCGTCTATCTGACAAAATAGAATTTATTGTTTAATCAGAGTAAACAATCATGCAAAATCAAATTGATCGAATTCGCTCTTTTATTGCTGTTGTTGATACCGGTTCATTTACTCAAGCAGCAAAATATTTGCGCCTAAGTAAATCGATGGTGAGTATTCATATCAAAGCATTAGAAACAGAATTGGATGTCTCTTTACTCAATCGTAATACACGACGATTTTCACTGACAGAAACGGGAGAAATGCTTTATCAAGACTTTCGTCTCGTGTTAAGTCAGTTAGAACAAACTTTGGATAAGGCGCGATTAGGACAACAAGAGCTGCAAGGATCGTTACGATTAAGTTCAACAACTGAATTTGGTGAACACTATATTTTGCCATTACTCAATCAATTTATACAGTTACACCCAAAGCTAAAAATACAATATGCATTTAATTCTTCTATTGAGGATTTAATAAACCATAAGCTTGATCTCGCTATTCGACTTGGTACATTGAAAGATAGCAATTACCGATCTACAAAGCTGGCTGATTATAAGATAAGTTTGGTTATTTCCCCTGGTTTATTACAGAAATTCTCAATAAAAACTATCGACGACTTAAAGGTTATTCCTTATTTAGCAAATAGTAATTTACGTCAAAGTAAACTTTCACCATCTTTAGAATTTAATATCTTACTCTCTCAGTTATCTCAAAATGCTTATTTTGAAACTAATACTATTTCGGCATTAAAAAAAATGGTACTTTCGCATACAGGAATGGCTATTTTACCACATTGGTTCATTCATCAAGAATTATTGGAAGAGAAATTAGTTGTGCTGTTTCCTGATATTTCTTTGTTAACACAATCTGTTAATATTATTTTCCCTTATAGTGAATATATCCCAAGAAAAACACGTTTATTTATTGATTACTTAAAAGAAAATATCCAGCTATAACGTTAGAAAAGTGAACGAATGTAGCAAGGATATTTAGAAAATAAAATACCTTATTTCTTTTTCATACACTGAGTAGAAATAAGGTATTTTCTTAGAAGAAAAAGTAAATTAGCCCAACAACCAAAATAATAATTGCAGGGATTGGATGTAATAAACATTTTGCAACAACATGTTTAGGACGAAATGCTAGACCAAAAGTTGCTCCAGCACATACAGACCAAATAAGAAGGATACCTTGCCAAATTGCCAGTGAACTTGTGTTCGCTGCAAATCGGCTAGGGTCCCACATGACACAAAATGCCATTACCAACGCCATGATTAAAACAAGAGCCCTAATAGGGCCCTTGTCTAATAGTTGGTAGCTTTTATCCAACATTATTCTTCACTTTCTGAAGCTTTTTTCGCTTCAGCATGCTCGAAAGCCAGTCCTGCGATCACCGCAATACTACAAGCGAAGAGCGTTCCGAGAAGCCATGTAAAATACCACATTCTCTATGCTCCTTAGTACAGAGTATGATTATTGCCTTCGATAAATTTCTTATCGAGGCGACCATGCATTTTCCAGTAACACCAAATGGTGTAAAGGAGAACGATAGGTACAAAGATAATCGCAACAACTGTCATCACCTGAAGAGTAAACAGGCTAGAAGTTGCATCCCACATAGTTAAGCTCACATCTGGGAAAGTGCTTGAAGGCATCACAAATGGGAACATGGTCACACCACACGTCAGGATAACACCCGCAATTGTCAGTGAAGTGAACAGGAATGCCCAACCCCCTTTATTTGCTTTAGTTGCAACAATCGCCAGTAATGGAGATAACAGACCTAAGGCCGGTAATACCCATAACACAGGATAATTGTTGTAGTTAGTCATCCAAGCACCTGCTTCATGAGAAACGGTTTTCAGTAGTGGAGATGATGGACCAGCTGTATCAATAGCGCTTGTAATAATAAAGCCATCGATACCATAGATTAACCATACACCAGCTAATGCGAATGCGATGAAAGTAATTAATGAGGTAATGTACGTTGTTTTACGAGTACGCTCATGTAATTCACCAGTTGTACGCATTTGAAGATAACTTGCACCATGTGCAACAATCATCATTAAACTAACCACACCCGCTAATAAACCGTATGGGTTTAACAGACTTAACAGGTTGATCAGCGCATTAGTCGTACCATTATAAGATACACGTTGCATGCTATCGACTTCTAAAGGTACACCTTGTAACAGGTTACCAAAAGCAACACCGATAACTAATGGTGGAACGAAGCTACCAATAAAGATACCCCAATCCCACATACCACGCCATTTTGGAGATTCCAGTTTAGAACGATAATCAAAACCCACTGGGCGGAAGAATAAAGCCGCCAGTACGAAAATCATACCAAAATAGAAACCCGAGAATGCTGCAGCATAAACCATTGGCCATGCAGCGAATAATGCACCACCTGCTGTGATTAACCATACTTGGTTACCATCCCAGTGAGGTGCAACAGAGTTAATCAAAATACGGCGTTCAGTGTCATCTTTCGCGATAACGCGTAGTAACACACCAACACCCATATCAAAACCGTCAGTGACTGCAAAGCCAATTAGTAAGATACCAATCAGTAGCCACCAAACAAATCGCAATACTTCATAATCAAACATAGTGGACTCCTGTGTTACTTACTTTGAGAAGAAGCTGTCTTCTGTTCAAAGTGATAGCGACCCGTCTTCAGGCTGCTCGGCCCAAGGCGACCAAATTTGAACATCAGGAACATTTCAGCAATTAGGAACAGTGTATACAGACCACAGATAAGTCCCATAGATACTAGGATATCAGCCTGTGTCAATGAAGAAGTTGCTACAGCCGTAGGCAGGATTTCACCAATCGCCCATGGTTGACGTCCATATTCTGCAACAAACCAACCTGCTTCAACTGCGATCCATGGTAATGGAATACTAAACAGAGCAGCACGCAGTAACCATTTATAGTTACCAATGCGGTTAGACAGAACTGTCCAGAAGGAAATCGCAACAACTAGTAACATCAGGAAGCCTGAAGCGACCATGATACGGAACGACCAGAACAATGGTGCGACATTAGGAATAGTATCTTTTGCAGCAGATTTGATTTGCTCTTCTGTTGCATCAACAACTTTATCAGTATAACGCTTCAGTAATAAGCCGTAGCCTAAATCTTGTTTAGTATCATTAAATGCTGCACGAATAGCAGGATCAGTATTACCTGCGCGTAATTCGCTTAATAATTCGTAAGCTTTCATACCATTACGAATACGAACTTCGTGCTGACTCATCAGATCATTAAGGCCTAATACAGGTGTGTCGAAAGAACGCGTTGCAATAATACCCATGACATAAGGGATTTGTAATGCAAACGAGTTTTCCATTTTTTCTTGATTAGGGAATGCAATCAGATTAAATGCAGCTGGAGCGGGTTCTGTATGCCATTCACCTTCAATCGCAGCCAATTTGGTTTTCTGTACGTCACCCATTTCGTAACCAGATTCATCACCCAGCACGATAACAGATAATACAGCTGCGATACCAAAAGTAGCAGCAACTGCGAAAGAACGTTTTGCAAAACCGATATCACGACCTTTGAGCAGGTAGTAAGAGCTGATACCCAGAACAAAGAATGCACCAGTACAGTAACCAGCAGCAACGGTGTGAACAAATTTAACTTGAGCGACAGGGTTTAAAACCAGATCAGCAAAACTCAACATTTCCATTCGCATGGTTTCAAAGTTGAAGTCTGCAGCGACAGGGTTTTGCATCCAACCATTCGCAACAAGGATCCACAGAGCAGAGAAGTTAGAACCGAAAGCAACTAACCAAGTTACCATCAAGTGTTGCTTCTTACCTAAGCGATCCCAACCAAAGAAGAACAACCCGACGAAAGTTGATTCTAAGAAGAACGCCATTAAACCTTCGATTGCTAAAGGTGCACCGAAGATATCACCGACGTAATGAGAGAAATATGACCAGTTAGTACCAAATTGGAACTCCATGGTCAATCCAGTTGCGACACCCAGAGCAAAGTTAATACCAAATAACTTACCCCAGAACTTTGTCATATCTTTGTAAACTTGTTTACCCGACAGAACATATATCGTTTCCATGATTGCCAGCATAAACGCCATACCCAGCGTTAATGGGACAAACAGGAAGTGATACATTGCTGTTAAGGCAAACTGTAACCGTGACAGTTCGACAATATCAAACATCTTGACTCCTTGCTCCTAGCAGGAAGACACCGACTTGCGGCAACCCGACTTTATTAAATTATAAAGCCTCATAACTACCAGCAATAAATGCCTCTAAAAACAACAACGAATATTAAAGACCAAAAACACAATACCTTACAAATAGTACGCTTATATTTACATATAATAAATATATTTTGCGTGACCCAGATTTGAATTTTGAGCTTAGGTCAACAATACGACTTTTAGGTTTGTAACAGCATATTTGATCGTGTGCCAATTTAAGCATATTCAGAATTTTTTTCCACAATTAATAACTTGACCCACATCAAAAAAACACTTTAATGTTAACTAGTTGCGAATAAATTGCCCAATAGTTACCATTGTGTTAATGCAATGTTGTTTTTATTTTTGAGTGTTATTTACCTCCTTATAACTTCCATAATAAAATTAACTTTTTATTTTCATAAAAGACTTAAAAATAAACACATTTAATTGTGTTTTATTAATTTTAATATCAATTTTATTTTTTTGCAGGTAAATAATAAATATTTTAAAAAAATAAGCTATTAATTAATAAGTTGAAATTTACAAAAATGTATATATAAAAAAAATACTCTCAATTTTTGATCTAACAAAGATATATGAAAAAGTCTAATCTTGCTTATTTATTCCTAATATTATTTTTTATAACCTCTTTTTTATTCTAAATAGAAAAAGTACAATAAATCCATATTTAGCTGACAAAATACAAAACAGCCATTTACACAAAAACAAATAACCACAAATAAATCAATAAGATAGATAATTTAAATAAGTCAATCATTGAACGACATGAGAAATAATACGAAAACTTTTTTATTATTTTTTCTTATTTAAACAAAATGTTCTTCGAGATAATACCAACTTCTTATTATCAATTCTTATAACGATAAATAGAACATAATCTGACTTTAATCGTCATTTTGATGTTTTGTATAATAGAAAGGTATTTTTTCCTACCAAAGAGCTTGCCTCCTTCTCTTCTTTATGCATTCATTAGCATGCTTAACCGTCTTATATTCTTAGTAAAAATCAGCGTTACAGGGTGATCCTTGTATAAATTTAACGCTAATTATTACGATATTTATAGAAGAACCTAGTATTGAAAACACCATAAAACAAATGTTCATTTTTCCTAGATGACACTCTTTTCATTCAAAACACGTATTTAAAATATTATTTTTAACAATCCAAGAGACTTGTTTATGGTTTTTATCATTATTTTTAGGATCGACAATAAAGTAAATAAATAGAAAAATGCGTTTTCGCATACAGATCAATTTTTAAAAAAGATAATATAAAACAACTTATTAGCGTAAATTTAGGCAAGGTATTGATATGTTAATTACAATACTAGCTATTTATATAAGCTGTTAAATGAAACTAGAAATAAAAATGCCAGCTTCTTTTTTGGAAACTGGCATTTTAGATAGTATTAATCTGAAATTATTAACAGAATTGTTACTTACTTGATCAGTGATTTAATTGCTTCACCGATATCAGCTAAGCTACGGACAGTTTTCACACCAGCAGCTTCAAGAGCAGCAAATTTCTCGTCTGCGGTGCCCTTACCACCAGCAATAATTGCACCCGCATGTCCCATACGTTTGCCTTTAGGCGCTGTTACACCAGCAATATAGCCGACAACCGGCTTAGTAACGTGATCTTTGATATAAGCGGCCGCTTCTTCTTCCGCTGTACCACCAATCTCACCGATCATTACAATCGCTTCTGTTTGTGGATCTTCTTGGAAAAGCTTCAGAATATCAATAAAGTTAGAACCCGGAATTGGGTCACCACCGATACCAACACAAGTTGATTGACCTAAGCCAACGTCTGTTGTTTGCTTAACAGCTTCATAAGTTAATGTACCTGAACGAGATACAATACCTACTTTACCTGGTAAGTGAATGTGGCCAGGCATAATACCAATCTTACATTCACCTGGAGTGATAACACCTGGGCAGTTAGGGCCAATCATACGCACGCCAGCTTCATCTAATTTCACTTTAACAGTCAGCATATCCAGCGTAGGAATACCTTCAGTAATAGTAATAATTAGTTTGATGCCTGCATCAATCGCTTCTAAGATTGAATCTTTACAAAATGGCGCCGGTACATAGATAACTGTCGCAGTTGCACCTGTTGCTTCAACGGCTTCACGCACTGTATTGAATACCGGTAAGCCTAAGTGCGTAGTGCCGCCTTTACCTGGTGTAACACCACCGACCATTTGTGTACCATAAGCAATTGCTTGCTCAGAGTGGAATGTTCCTTGGCTACCAGTAAAACCTTGGCAAATTACTTTGGTGTTTTTATCGATTAAAATAGACATTATTTTGCCTCCGCTGCTGCAACAACTTGTTTCGCGGCATCAGTTAAGCTTTTAGCTGCGATAATATTTAATCCACTATCCGCTAATTTTTTGGTGCCTAACTCTGCATTGTTTCCTTCGAGACGAACAACCACAGGAACATTAACGCCAACTTCTTCAACTGCGCCAATAATACCGTCTGCGATTAAGTCACAACGAACAATACCGCCGAAAATGTTGACTAATACAGCACTGACATTTTCATCTGACAAAATAATTTTAAATGCTTCAGTTACACGCTCTTTTGTTGCACCACCACCTACATCGAGGAAGTTAGCGGGTTCGCCACCGTGAAGTTTAACAATATCCATAGTACCCATTGCTAAACCTGCACCATTGACCATGCAACCAATGTTGCCATCTAATGCAACGTAGTTCAGTTCCCACTGTGCCGCTTGTGCTTCACGAGGATCTTCTTGTGAAGGATCGTGCATTTCACGCATTTCTGGTTGACGATACAACGCGTTGCTATCTACGCCTAATTTACCATCAAGACAAATCAGATCGTCTTCTTTAGTGATAACCAAAGGGTTAATTTCAATTAGCGCAAGATCACGCTCTAAGAAAATAGAGGCTAATCCCATGAATATTTTAGCAAATTGACTGACTTGCTTACCTTTTAGACCCAGTTTAAATGCTAATTCTCGTCCCTGATAAGGCATAGGGCCTGTCAGTGGATCAATAATTGCGCGATGAATAAGTTCTGGCGTTTCTTCCGCCACTTTTTCGATTTCAACGCCGCCTTCTGTTGAGGCCATAAAGACAACGCGACGGGTACCACGGTCAACAACCGCACCAAGATAAAGTTCTTTAGCAATATCAGTTGCTGCTTCAACCAAAATCTGTGTAACAGGCTGACCATTAGCATCTGTTTGATAAGTGACTAAACGCTTGCCTAACCATTGTTCAGCAAATGCGCGGATCTCTTCTTTAGATTTAACGACTTTTACGCCGCCCGCTTTACCACGTCCACCCGCGTGAACCTGACATTTCACGACCCAAGGGCCTTGACCAATTTTTGATGCAGCTTCTTCTGCCTCACGCGGTGTAGTGCAGGCGAAACCAGCAGGTGCTGGTAATCCATACCGTGTGAAAAGCTGTTTTGCCTGATACTCGTGTAAATTCATGATGTTCTATCCATAATCTTGTTGAAAGTCGGGCTTTCTTATTTTTTTGACTATAAGCCAGTAAAATCTGGCTTCACGAACACACTGTACTTCTTTGATGCTTGTGTCTGTTGCTAAGTAGGCAGGAGGAGCATCTCCTGCCTAAAAGCGATATCTATTACCTATACATCAAGTAATAAACGAGCTGGATCTTCTAGCATCTCTTTAACGGTTACTAAGAAACCGACAGACTCACGACCATCAATTAAACGGTGGTCATAAGACAGAGCCAGATACATCATTGGTAGAATAACAACCTGGCCATCTACTGCCATTGGGCGATCTTTAATAGCATGCATCCCTAAAATGGCACTTTGTGGTGGGTTGATAATTGGAGTTGACATTAATGAACCGAAAACACCACCATTTGTGATAGTGAAGTTACCGCCAGTTAAGTCTTCAACAGTTAACTTACCGTCACGACCTTTTACAGCTAATGCTTTGATATTTTTCTCAATATCGGCCATGCTCATTGCATCCGCATCACGTAATACTGGTGTTACCAGACCACGTGGTGTCGATACTGCAATACTGATATCGAAGTAGTTGTGATAAACCACATCAGTGCCATCAATAGAAGCGTTCACTTCTGGATAACGTTTCAAGGCTTCAACAACGGCTTTAATATAGAAAGACATAAAACCTAAACGTACACCGTGACGTTTTTCGAATGCTTCACCATACTGAGCACGTAACTCTTTGATTGGTTGCATGTTGATTTCGTTAAATGTTGTCAACATTGCAGTGGTGTTTTTCGCTTCTAATAAACGTTCTGCTACACGTTTACGTAAACGTGTCATTGGTACACGTTTTTCGCTACGGTGAGATAACGGTGCTTGAGGAACTTCTGCTACAGGTTGTGCCGTTGACTTATTCGCAACATGGCCTTCGATATCTTGGCGAGTTAAACGTCCACCTACACCGCTACCTTTCACATCCGCAGGGTTAATATCGTGTTCAGCCACTAAGCGACGTGCTGTTGGACTTAAGGCATCATTATTGTCTTTTGCAGCAATATCCGCGCTTTGACGCTGTGCTGGCGTACTATCTTGAGCAGGTTTCACATCAGCAGGAATGCCAGTGCTATCACCTAAACGAATACGACCTAGCAATTGGCGTGAACCAACAGTAGCGCCCTCTTCTTCAAGAATGCTTTCTAAAACACCAGCTTCACTTGCAGGAACTTCTAAAACAACTTTATCTGTTTCGATTTCAACCAGCACTTCATCGCGTTGAATGCTATCACCAGGTTTTTTATGCCAAGTTGCGACCGATGCGTCAGCAACTGATTCAGGGAGATCCGGTACTAGAATGTCTACACTACTCATTTTCTATCCTTATTTATTCAACTTTCAGTGCGTCTTCAACCAGAGCTTTTTGTTGCTCCTGATGAACAGAGGTATAACCAACAGCTGGAGAGGCTGATGCAGGACGTCCTGCATAACGTAATGTTGCACCCGTAGGGATCGCATCACGGAAATTATGCTGGCTGCAATACCAAGCCCCCTGATTTAAAGGCTCTTCTTGACACCAAACGAAATCTTTCACATGGGAGTAAGGTGCCAGAATTTGCGCAATATCTTCGTGTGGGAATGGATACAGTTGTTCAATACGAATAATGGCAACGTTGTTTTGTTCATTAGCACGACGCTGCTCTAATAAATCGTAGTAAACCTTACCTGAGCACATCACAACACGTTTCACATCAGCTGGTTTTAAATCATCAATTTCACCAATGACCGGTAAGAATTTACCATTGGCTAATTCATCTAACGCAGAAACCGCTAATGGATGACGTAACAGTGATTTTGGTGACATTACGATAAGTGGGCGACGCATGCCACGTAACGCTTGACGGCGTAACATATGATAAACCTGGGCCGGAGTTGACGGCACACAAACCTGCATATTTTGTTCTGCACACAGTTGCAGATAACGTTCTAAACGTGCAGAAGAGTGCTCTGGGCCTTGGCCTTCATAACCGTGTGGCAACAACATGACTAAACCACACATACGACCCCATTTTTGCTCACCTGAGCTAATGAATTGGTCGATAACCACTTGAGCAACGTTTGCGAAGTCACCAAATTGTGCTTCCCAAATCGTTAAACCACGAGGTTCTGTTGTGGCATAACCATATTCAAATGCAAGTACTGCTTCTTCTGTTAATACAGAGTCCCAGACATTAAATTGTCCTTGAGCATTATGAACATTAGCTAATGGTACATAAACAGAGCCATTTGTTTGGTTATGAATAACGGCATGGCGATGGAAGAATGTGCCGCGTCCCGCATCTTCACCAGAAAGTCGAATGGTGATACCTTGATCAACTAAAGTTGCATACGCTAATGTTTCTGCTGCCCCCCAGTCGAGTAGTTTCTCTCCTTCAGCCATAGCAGCACGGTCAGCATAAATTTTCTCAACCCGAGACTGCATCACGATTTCTGAAGGAACGGTACTCACACGACGCGCTAAATCTTGTAAACGCGTTTTCTCTACTTTATGTGGATACTCTTCATTCCATTCGTGATTTAAATACGGTTCCCATGTGTAAGAATGCAGCCCCATTGGGCGATATTCTTCAACAACACAATCACCCCGATCCAACGCATCGCGATAGAGATTAACCATCTCTGTCACATCATTGGCATCAAGCAATGATTGAGCAACCAGTTTATCCGCATAAATTTTACGTGGTGTTGGGTGTTTTTTGATTTTTTGATACATCAGAGGCTGAGTCGCATTTGGCTCATCCGCTTCGTTGTGACCATGACGACGGTAACAAACGAGATCAATCATAACATCACGTTTAAAGGTATTACGGAAATCTAATGCTAGGCGAGTGACAAAAGCAACCGCTTCAGGATCATCTGCATTAACGTGGAAAATTGGTGCCTGAACCATTTTCACAATATCAGTACAGTATTGTGTTGAACGGGCATCTTTTGGATTTGAAGTCGTAAAACCAACTTGGTTATTGATAACAATACGAACTGTACCGCCGACTTCATAGCCACGCGCTTGAGACATATTCAGGGTTTCTTGCACAACACCTTGACCTGTCACAGCCGCATCACCATGAATAGTGATAGGAAGAACCATATTGCTACGCGCTTCATCTAAGCGATCTCGACGAGCACGAACAGAACCAATGACAACTGGGCTAACAATCTCTAGGTGAGATGGGTTAAAAGCTAATGCGAGATGAACTTGAGCGCCTTCAGTCGCAAAATCAGATGAGAAACCTTGGTGATATTTAACGTCACCTGTTCCCAAATGTTCTTTATGAATACCCGCAAATTCATCAAATAAATCAGCCGGTTTTTTACCTAAGATATTAACCAGCACGTTTAAACGTCCGCGGTGCGCCATACCAAGAACCACTTCACGAGTGTCTTGTTTACCAGCATGGCGGATTAAATCTTTTAACATCGGAACTAATGCATCACCACCTTCTAAAGAGAAGCGTTTTGCACCTGGGAATTTCGCGCCTAAATAGCGCTCTAAACCTTCAGCTGCGGTTAGCTCTGTCAGGAAGCGTAACTTTTCTTCTTTCGTGAATTGGTCTGCTACATTCACTGATTCTAAACGTTGTTGTATCCAGCGTTTTTCTTCAGTATTAGTGATATGCATATATTCAGCACCGATTGAACCACAGTAAATGCGTTTCAGTGCTTCATATAAATCACCTAACTTCATCGTTTCTTTGCCGATAGCAAAAGAACCGACATTGAAGGTTTCTTCAAAGTCTTCTTTAGTTAGATTATGGAAAGCTGGATCTAAATCTGGCACAGATTCTTGTTTCCATAAACCAAGCGGATCGAGATTAGCGTTTTGGTGACCACGAAAACGGAAGGCATTAATGAGCTGCAAAACTTTCACTTGTTTTGAGTCCATTGCCGGATCGCTTACCGAGGTATGATATCGAGTGGATTCTTTTGCGAGGCGTCTGAAATAGTCGCGGGTTTGAGAATGCGACTGTTCTATGCCTTGACTTGCGGGCAGTTGTTGAAAAATCTCTCTCCAACTTTCGTCAACAGAGTTTGGGTCAGTTAGGTAGTCTTCATAGATATCTTCTATGTAAGACTGATTCTCTCCTGCTAGAAAGGTTGATTCTAGCCAGTCCTTCATTGCGCCGTTCTGCATTATGATCCCTTAAGCTATACAGCTTTAGTTCGCCGTGGATAACTAATACCGTGATTAAACGGTGTCGATTGCAAGGTTCTCTTATGACCCGCTATCTCGCAGGTTCTTTAAATATGGAGCTTTAGCTCTCAAGGAACCTTTAAGCACTGTCTAACAGTGTTTAAAGGTGCCTTACTATTTACCGCAAACGTCTAACTTAGTTTTTCCATTAACCGCCCTAACTATTTTAGGGCGGTTATTATTTTATGCACTACGTTTTAACAACATCGACTTAATATGGCCAATCGCTTTTGTTGGATTGAGTCCTTTAGGACATACGCTGACACAGTTCATGATGCCATGACAACGAAACACACTGAACGCATCGTTAAGATCATCAAGGCGAGATTCTGTTTCTGTATCGCGACTATCAATCAAGAAACGATATGCAGCTAACAATCCAGCAGGTCCGATAAACTTATCTGGATTCCACCAGAATGACGGACAAGAGGTTGAACAACAAGCACAAAGGATACAATCGTAAAGCCCATCAAGCTTTTCACGCTGTTCTGGTGACTGTAAGTTCTCACGAGCAGGAGGATTCTTGCCATTATTAATTAAATACGGACGAATTTTCTCGTACTGTGTATAGAACTGAGTCATATCCACTATTAAATCACGAATTACTGGTAAACCAGGTAACGGTCTGATCACAATTTTCTTACTTCCTTTCTGTAAAGATGAAATAGGTGTGATACAAGCCAAACCATTTTTACCATTCATGTTCACACCATCAGAGCCGCAAACACCTTCACGACAAGAACGACGGAACGATAAGGTAGGATCTTTTTCCTTTAATTGAATTAATGCATCCAACAGCATCATGTCACGCCCTTCAGGAACTTCTAGGGTGTAATCTTGCATATGCGGCGCATTATCAACGTCGGGATTGTAACGATAAATCGAAAATTCAAGTTTCATATTTAAAAGTCTCCGCAACTTCAATAACACCGCTAATTAATATGTACGCACTTTTGGTGGGAAAGCTTCACGCAGTTTCGGCTGCATATTGACTTCACGTCGTGTCATTGTTTCGGTTTGCGGTTGATATAATGTATGGCATAACCAATTAGCATCATCACGTTCTGGAAAATCGAAACGGCTATGAGCTCCACGGCTTTCTGTACGGAAGTTTGCAGATACCGCGGTGGCATAAGCTGTTTCCATCAAGTTATCTAATTCTAAGCATTCAATACGCTGTGTATTGAATTCACTTGAATTATCATCCAGTCGTGCATTTTGTAAGCGCTCACGAATCACTTTCAGTTCTTCTAAGCCTTTTGCCATTGCATCACCTTCACGGAATACCGAGAAGTTATGCTGCATACAAGATTGCAGTGCTTTACGGATTTCAACTGGATCTTCACCAGAACGGTTATTTTCCCAGCGATTTAAGCGAGTTAATGCGGCTTCAATATCAGAATCGCTCGCATCACGCATTGTGCCTTGTTCCATCAGTGACTCTTTTAAGTGCACCCCTGCTGAACGGCCAAATACAACGAGGTCTAACAACGAGTTACCACCTAAGCGGTTTGCACCATGAACAGATACACAAGCAATTTCACCGACTGCGAACAGTCCAGGAATAACCACGTCCTCGCCTTTCTCGTTCACACGAATAGCTTGACCCGTTACTTTTGTTGGAATACCCCCCATCATATAGTGACAAGTAGGTATAACAGGGATTGGCTCTTTAACTGGGTCAACGTGTGCGAAAGTACGAGAAAGATCAAGAATACCCGGTAAACGAGACTCAAGAACTTCTTTACCGAGGTGATCAAGTTTCAATTTCGCATGAGGCCCCCAAGGACCATCACAACCACGACCTTCACGAATTTCGATCATAATAGAACGAGCAACCACATCGCGGCCGGCAAGATCTTTGGCGTTTGGTGCATAACGTTCCATAAAGCGTTCACCGTCTTTATTTAACAGATATCCGCCTTCACCACGACAACCTTCGGTCACCAATACGCCCGCACCCGCAATACCGGTTGGGTGGAATTGCCACATTTCCATATCTTGCAGAGGAACACCTGCGCGAACCGCCATGCCGACACCATCACCCGTGTTGATATGCGCATTTGTAGTTGACTGGTAAATACGACCCGCACCGCCAGTCGCTAAAATCGTGGCATTTGCTTTGAAATAAACAACTTCACCCGTTTCGATACAAATTGCAGTACATCCAACAATATCGCCATCTTGGTTTTTCACTAGATCCAGTGAATACCACTCTGAAAAGATGGTTGTGTGATTTTTTAAATTTTGCTGATAAAGGGTATGCAATAATGCATGTCCAGTACGGTCAGCAGCAGCCGCTGTACGCGCAGCTTGTTCACCACCAAAGTTTTTTGACTGACCACCAAATGGACGCTGATAAATACGACCATCATCTAGTCGAGAAAATGGGAGCCCCATATGTTCCAACTCTAAAATTGCTTCAGGGCCGGTTTTACACATATATTCGATAGCATCTTGGTCACCAATATAATCGGAACCTTTTACCGTATCGTACATGTGCCATTCCCAGTTATCCTCATGAGTATTACCTAGCGCAACAGTAATACCACCTTGAGCGGAAACAGTATGAGAACGAGTGGGAAAAACTTTAGAAATCAGTGCACAAGACAGACCCATTTGAGAAATCTGTAAAGCGGCACGCATACCGGCACCACCCGCACCAATAACAACAGCATCAAACTCTCTTACTGGCAGATTCATTACACACCCCACACCACAATTGTTCCATAAATAAGATAAACCAACAGCGCAACAACAATAATCAGTTGTAAAGTCAGGCGTAATGCCAGCGGTTTAATATAGTCCGTTAACACTTGCCACATTCCTATCCACGCGTGAATAAGAATAGAAAGCAACGTCAAGATGGTGAACACTTTGGTTAAGGATGAGCTAAAGAACCCACGCCATACCTCATAGGTTATTTCTGTTGTAGCAATAAATCCCACAAGATAAAGAACATATAAAACGATAATAATGGCTGAAGCACGCAGAAATAACCAATCCTGTATGCCAGTACGGCCTAAAGTAGAAGAATTACTTACCATACTAATACCCCCGCCAATATTGATAAAATTACTGTAATAACCATTGATGCAGCCGCTGAGTTGCGACCGACAATCAAGGTTTCATCAATAAAGCCGAAGTCCATCAACATATGACGAATACCACCACAAATATGGTATGCCAATGCCGTTAGGATGCCCCACAAAATAAATTTTGCGAAGAAACCAGTCATTATTTCAGCCGCTTGCTGAAAACCTTCAGGAGAAGAGAGAGAGGTGCCAAGTAACCACAGTAAGATGCCAACTGCGACTAACATAATAACACCAGAGACACGATGCAAGATCGATGCGATAGCAGGGAGTGGAAACTGTATCGTCTGTAAATCCAGATTGACAGGTCTTTGTTTTTTCACAATTTATGCCCACACAGCTTTTATAATTTTTCCTTCCTCCGGACCTGGATGGAAATCAAACAGCGAATGGGGTACAAAGGCACATTTTAAGTAAAATGTTAAATCCGTCTATTTTACAAAAATTGTGGATTCGTTACGCTGGTTCTCCATGCAACAACGGTTCCGGAGACCTGCGCGCAGTATAAGTGCTTCACAAACTTATTACAATTACCACACAACTTGTGTGCCCGACATTTGCCTCGAACAGTGAGAAGGATCACTATTTAATACATCCGATGCAAAAATGATTATCATTTTTGACACACGCACAACATTTTCATTACATTTACTGCATAATTTTAATGTTTATGTTTTTTTTGTGCGCAAACACGCTTCCAGAAACCTCAAACTTATGTAAAAGTGTTGTCAGTACTAATTCTAAGTGCATTGCATAAAAAAGCACCTAAAAAAACATAACATCAAAAGCTCCTTAACATAAGTGACACACTATAGACCTAGATATGACGGGCATTAAGTAAAACTCGGCTGGGTACCTTACATCAACTATAGTTTCACTATCGAAGTGCATCTTTATGAAGATACCCTCGACTTTGTTAGGAGACATATAAGCGCTAAGGAGATTATAAATGGCTGATAACAAAGCTAAGCTAACGATTGCTGAAACATCTGTAGACTTGGACGTTCTATCCCCTACACTCGGTTCCAAAGTTATTGATATTCGTACTCTCGGCTCCAAAGGTTATTACACCTATGATCCTGGCTTTACCTCAACCGCCTCTTGTGAGTCAAAAATCACTTTTATTGATGGTGATAACGGTATCTTACTTCACCGTGGTTTCCCTATCGGGCAATTAGCGACTGAATCAACATACTTGGAAGTCTGTTATATCCTGCTGTACGGTGAAGCACCGACACAGGAGCAATACGATAAATTTAAAACCACAGTGACGCGTCACACCATGATCCATGAACAAATTACCCGACTGTTCAATGGGTTCCGTCGTGATTCACACCCAATGGCCGTGCTGTGTGGTGTTACAGGTGCTTTAGCTGCGTTCTATCACGATGCATTGGATGTCAGTAATCCGGTTCACCGTGATATTACGGCTTACCGCCTGCTCTCTAAAATGCCAACAGTGGCAGCGATGTGTTACAAATATTCGATTGGTCAACCTTTCGTTTATCCAAGAAATGACCTCTCCTATGCAGGTAACTTCTTGCATATGATGTTTGCAACACCATGCGAAGAGTATATTGTTAACCCAGTACTTGAACGCGCAATGGATAGAATTTTCATCCTTCACGCAGATCACGAGCAAAATGCATCAACATCTACAGTACGTACTGCAGGCTCTTCAGGTGCAAACCCATTTGCATGTATCGCAGCAGGTATCGCGTCACTTTGGGGACCCGCTCACGGTGGTGCTAACGAAGCTTGTCTACGTATGCTGGAAGAGATCAAAACGGTTGAACACATTCCTGAATTTATTAAACGAGCAAAAGATAAAAATGACTCCTTCCGTTTAATGGGCTTTGGTCACCGTGTTTACAAAAACTACGATCCTCGTGCAACAGTAATGCGTGAGACCTGCCATGAAGTGTTAAAAGAATTAAACCTCAATGACAGCTTGCTTGAAGTGGCGATGGAATTAGAACGTATTGCGCTAAACGATCCGTATTTTATTGAGAAAAAACTGTATCCTAACGTTGATTTCTACTCTGGTATTATCCTGAAAGCGTTAGGTATTCCATCCAATATGTTTACGGTTATTTTTGCGATTGCACGTACAATTGGTTGGATTGCTCACTGGAATGAAATGCACGAAGATGGTCTGAAAATTGCGCGTCCTCGTCAGCTTTATACTGGTTATGATGAGCGCGATTTTAAAAGTGAAATTAAAAAGAAATAATTGATTTTTTTATTAATTATCCTTGTTAAGCCCCGATTAAATCGGGGCTTTATGTTTTAAAGTTATCGATAAAATCGATCAGCTTTTCAAATATTCTTGTGGTGTCTGACCTGTCATTTTCTTAAAAAAGGTAATAAAGGCGCTGTCACTGGCAAATCCTAATATCTGACTAATATCTATATAACGATGATGAGTAGCTAATAATTCAATGGCTTTCATTAATCGCCACTGTTGACGCCATTGCTGATAACTTAAGCCTGTTTCTTTGTAAAATAAGCGTGTAATCGTTTTCTCACTCGCTCCCACATACTTTGCCATTTCTTGTAACGGTGGCGGCAAATCATCAAATGATAAACGTTTTAATCGCCTATCTTTCGGCATAAATAAATGATTAGGTTGTCGTTGAGCCTGCGTGATTTCATCAAAGAAAACCGCCAATAAATTGGCGTAGCGTCCTTCTTCCCATTGTGTATCAAAATCAGCTACAGAAATACGCTCAAGAATTTCTCGTAAAAGAGGAGAAAGCGTAAATATCTCACTCTCACTTGGAAATTTATCATGATATTTATCGGAAATATAAACAGAGCGATATCCCACAGAGGCATACATTTCGACTCGATGTTCCAATTTTGCGGGGATCCACGCAATTCTCATAGGGGGTAAAACAGAAACCCGAGAGGCCAAAGTAATTCGCATACATCCTGACTGCGTAAATAATAATTGTCCTCTATCATGAGAATGAAATCCTGAATCGTGCTTTCCCATTTCTGCTGCAATACCCACAACTGATGCAAGATGCTCTTCTGGCACAAAGTGGTCGTATTGATTAAGCCAAGCCATCACTTGTCCTATTTGAAAAATAATATGTCTTTATGTTTATAACAAGACATTCATTATCTCTGTATTCTGCTCATCAAGATTTAAGGATGTAGGATAAAAAGATGAACAAAAAACTCTCTTTATGGTTAGCAATTGCGTTAATGATGTTTCCACAAATTGCAGAAACCATTTATAGCCCAGCACTTACTGATATTGCAAACGGCTTTCATGTCAATGCAAACGAGGCTGGACAAACACTTTCGCTCTATTTCTTTGCATTTGCATTGGGGGTCATTATATGGGGTCGGTTATGTGATGTCATTGGTCGTCGTCCGACAATGTTAGCTGGGTTGTTTATTTATGCTATTGCTTGTCTTGGTGTTTTCATGACACAAGATTTTTCAGTCTTACTTGGATTGCGCATGCTTTCCGCTTTTGGTGCTGCGGTAGGCTCAGTAGGCACACAAACCATTATGCGTGATGTCTATAGTGGCGATGAGTTAGCAAAAGTATTCTCAGTTATGGGAGCCGCTATCGCATTAAGCCCGGCAATAGGTATGTTAAGTGGTTCATTATTAGTGAGTTATGCCGGCTACCAAGGCGTATTTAGTGGCCTAGCCCTTCTTGCCTTGATTTTACTGTTATGGAGTGCTTTTGCTTTACCTGAAAGTCGCCCTGAAGCAATAAAAACAGCCCCATTAGGAGAAACGGCAATAAAAATGCTTAAGGATAAGCAAATTGCTAAAACTGTATTATTAATTGCCTTTTTTAATATCAGCCTTTTTGCTTATTATCAGTTAGCACCTTTTATGTTTGATAAACAAGGTTATAGTGCAAGCACCTTTGGATATAGTGGCATTGTGTTAGCAATAGGTGTCGGTATTGGCTCTTATATTAATAAAGCATTATTAAATCATCATTGGTCATGTGGAAAATTAGTTTTACTTGCCAGCTTTATTGCATTAGTGAGTGCTGCGGGTGTTTATTTTTTACGTAATCACATTAGCTTTATTATCCCAATGATGACGAGTGTTATTGCTTATGGCATTGCTATTCCAAATATCTTAGCCACAGCATTAGCACAATATAAAGATCGTTTAGGCACTGCGGGGGCATTATTAGGCTTGTTCTACTATTTGTTAATTGGTGGCGGGCTCGCACTTGCAGGATGGGGACAAGATTTAGCCATCACCTTACTGATTTGTAGCCTCGGCTCCTTGTTGTTGTCTTTCTCTCGCCAAACAACTAAATAATAATTTATCCCGTATTCCTAAAAGGTACGGGATTTTCTCTTACAATTGATCTTATTTTCCGCTGTTATTTTTTTAATCAATTTAGCTAAGTGTTAACGCTTATTTTGTTAAACAGACAATTCTTAAATTTTTCAAATACCACAAAAAATGCCTTTATTATCACTTCTTCATTTTCAGCACTTTTTCCTGATATAACGTTTTATATATTGCAGAATTGAATATTAATAAAGCTAGGTTAGCTTTTTTAGCGTTTACATCTATAAATTTAACAAATGATATACCTTGCTTTCGTTTCCAACAGTGATAATCAAATTGTTCGTTTCGCTATTTCATGGTAAAAAAAACTGTTTATCCATACATAGCTTAAGGAACTGGCGTGATAAAAAAAATCTTAGACATTTTCCCTATTTTTGGGAAAAAAGACGTCGATATTACTGAGAAATATCTCCAAGAATCTCTTGTACTACTTGCTATATTTGATGAAGGATTACCTAAACGTGCATTAGATTATGTACTTACAGGCAAAAACCCTGAAATTCTTTTTGAGTTAAATAAACTGGATGCAGCAAAAGCAGCCGTTTATTTTCATCGTGCAGGAACATTAGAATGGTGGTATGCCAGTAATATTGATACAGGAAAATATAGTAAAGTTATCACCCAAGGCCTTAATGCCCGCCATAAGCTTTACTCTAAAGTTGGCGAAAGCTTTTCCTTAGAACAAGTCGCTCGTTATGCAAAAGTCATTGCAGCCGCATGTCAAGATATCAATATCAAAGTGACAACAACTGAAGTGCCAACTTGGGTTATTTACCTGTTAGTTGATGCGTTTTACACTACTTATGATAATGCACGTAATCTTAATTTAGAGCATCGTAAACATTGGAGTATGGAATTTATCGCTAATATGGTCGAAGCAGAGGCCAATATTGCAGGCGAAAATGCATTATTCGCACTATTTGATAGAAAAGATATCTCTGAATATTATGCTTCTAATCTTAAGCGTATTTATGAACTTCATGATTTAAAAGATTATCTACTTTCACATCAAGAATTTATTAGAACAGAATTAATTGAAAAACTATCAGCAAATGGTTTAGTTGAGCTCATTAACTATCTAAATAAAAATACGATATTACGCGATACTTTTGCAGATATTATTGTTTTACTTGCCACCAGTAACTTAAAAACCGTTAAGAAAACCGCAGAGCCAATTTTAAATACCTTACCGGCTGAAATTGTAAAAGAAAATTTAACCCATGTTTTAATGAATGGTACACCAAAACAACGTACACAAGCGGCTGATTTATTTGCTCGCCAAGGTGAAAACCGTGATGTACTTGAAGAAGCGTTAAAACATGAAACCTCAAAAGCAGTCATCAAAAGTATTGAAAGTGCCCTACAACGCTTTAGCGTTGCTGATAATGCAAACACTGTTGATGCCATCGAAGCACCTGATTTTACGCCATTAGAAGATACACCATTACCCGATAGTGCCCGTGATATGATGGTCAATAACTTCAATGAAATGTTAGCTAAAGCGAAAGAAAATGCTGAACGCGAAATTGAAGAAAATAAAACATCGAAGCACTCTTATAATTGGGCACAACGTCATTATAAAGATTTATCTAAGATTGATGAAAAACAATGTCGTGCATTAGTTGATAAACTCAACAGTGGGCAAGGCACTATTCAGTCGAATGAGATCCAAATTATTAAACACAAAAATCGTATTCCTAATTTGCCAGAATACACATTCTTTCATGCTGTGCGTGTGATAACCAACAACCGCCAACATGCCGATCACTTCTCCTCTCACTACTTTAATGGTGATATTCCTGAGCGTTTATTTAGTGATATTGAATTACTACAAGTTGAAAATGTATTAGAAAGATGTGGCTTCAAACGTGCAGCCCGTGTCACAGCGGCACTATGCTTAGAATCCTATCAAGATGGTTTACGCCGTTTTCGTAAACCAGAACAAATTTGGCCTTTCTTCTCTCAACATACTGATTATATTGCAGAAGCCCTAAACTTAATGCCAAACCAAAGTGAACATCGTTATCGTCAATTTGAAACATCACAAGGTATAGAAGTATTAGGTCGTTTCCCAACCATTCCTGCACAATTTGTTCCGCGCATCATGGAATTGGCATTAGGCGAAAATAAAACACACCGCGTTTCTGCACAAAAATTATTAGAAACTCTGCCTAATATTCATTTAAGTGCACAAGAAGGATTAACCTCAAGTAAACAAGAGATCCGTGTTACAGCCATTGAATGGCTAGCTCGCTTAAATAATCCGGATTCCTTACCTGCGCTTAATGCCTTATTGAAAAAAGAGAAACGCGAAGTAGTGCGAGCTTCTTTACTCACTGCATTAGAGCAATTAGGTGAAGACATTTCGAGCTATTTATCACCAAAAACATTATTAGCAGAAGCTGAAAAAGGCCTTAAAGCCAAAGTACCAGCAAGCCTTGCTTGGTTTAATTTTGAGGCAATTCCTGCACTCACATGGGAAAATAAAAAAGCGGTTGATCCCGCGATTATTCGTTGGTGGATTATTCTGGCAGTAAAATTAAAAATGCCAGGAGGCAACGCGCTATTACAACGTTATATCGGCCTGCTTTCTACAGATAGCCAACATAAACTTTCTAGCTTTATTCTGCATACCTTCGTTGCTCAGGATATTAAAGGGCCATCACTGGAAGAAGCAATGGTAGAAGCGCAACGTGAAGCACCGGGACGTTTAAGCAATTATCAAAACTGGGCGAAGCGTTATCCTGAATATTACGCTAAATATGAAAACTACACTTTAGAGCAAGTAATTGAAGAGATTAAAAACGAGGTATTACGTCGTTATTTAGGCTCTGCAATCAGTGATAAAGGTATGTTAGCGCTTATCTGTGGGATTGAAGGTCATGTTGCGGTATCTGTACTACGCAACTATATGCGCGATCATTATCAGCGTCGTGCACAAATTGAAGCGATGATTGATGCGGTTGCTTCAAGCAATGATCCTATTATCATCCAACTTCTTCTTTCGTTATCTCGTCGCTATCGCACTGCATCTGTTCAGGAAAAAGCCCGTCATTTAGTTACGCAAATCGCAGAACGTAATGGCTGGAGTGCAGATGAATTAGCCGATAGAACTATTCCAACCGCAGGTTTTGATGATACCGGAACATTAGTGCTGGAATATGGTGAACGTATTTTCACTGCAAAAATGGATGCAAAACAAAAACTTGTTCTATTTAATCCAGAAGGAAAAGAAGTTAAAGCGTTACCTGCTGCGCGCAAAAATGATGATGCGGAGCTGATTAAGGAAGCGAAAAAACTTTTCACTTCAAGTAAAAAAGAACTTAAACAAGTTATTGAATTACAAAGTGTGCGTTTATATGAAGCCATGTGTGCTCAACGTCAATGGTTAAGTGCAGATTGGCAAGAATATATTTTAGCTCACCCAATTATGCATAAATTAATTGAACAATTAGTTTGGCAGGAAGTTAAAAATGGCGAAGTGATCAATACGTTCCGCCCTTCTGATGACGGCGCATTGCTTAACCTTGAAGATGACGAAGTCACTTTACAAAACGACTCATTTATTCAATTAGCCCACGCGGCATTAGTTAATGAAGATGAACGCAAAGCATGGATTGCTCATTTTAAAGATTACAAAGTGAAGTTCTTATTCTCACAAATGGAACATAAGATCCCAGAGTTAGATCTAACGCAAACAGAAGTTGAAGACCGAAAAGGCTGGATCACAGACACTTTCACTTTACGCGGTATTTTAACCAAAATGGGTTATCAGCGTGGCCCAGCAGAAGATGGAGGTTCGTTCTCCCACTATTACAAATTCTTCTCTAGTTTAAACTACTACGTCAACATCGGTTTCAGTGGTAGCTATGTGCCAGAGGAAAACATTCCTGCTGTCTTATTTGATTTGAGCTTTGAGAAAAATCAGCAAGATTACTGGGATCGCAATAATGTTGAGCTAAAAGAAGTTCCGCCAATTTTATTAGCTGAAAGCTATGCTGATTATCTAAAAATCGCTGAAGCTTGTGCAGGATTTGATCCTGAATGGGAAAAGAAAACACCTTGGTAATAATTAGGGATAACTAGGAAAGAATATGGCTAAAAAAGCACCCGCAGATCAACAAGTAATCAGGGAAAGTGCTGAGGTTCGATTTGCTCAAGAGTTAGAGTGTTTAACAAAAGCAGATGTTAATAATCCTAAACCACAAGGATGGCTTCGCTCTCCTCGTGCTGTACGCCAATTTATTTTAGGTGATGATGCATTAGGCATCACACCTAAATTTTTCGGTGACGATGCCTTGGTTGATCGCGCGATTGTCACATTATTAGGCAAGCAAGGTTTAATGCTAGTGGGTGAACCAGGTACAGCAAAATCAATGCTCTCAGAGCTTTTTGCTGCCGCCATCAGCGGTGATTCAGGATTAACTATTCAAGGCACTGCGGGCACTACAGAAGATCACATCAAGTACTCATGGAACTATGCGTTGTTATTAGCAGAAGGCCCAACAGAGCGCGCTTTAGTGGGATCACCGCTTTATCAAGGTATGTTGCAAGGTAAAATTGTTCGCTTTGAAGAGATAACCCGTTGTCCTCCTGAAATTCAGGACGTACTGGTTTCTTTGATGTCAGAAAAACAGTTAATGATCCCCGAAATGGGTGATGGTGCGCGTATTAGTGCAAAACCTGGGTTTAACCTTATCGGTACCGCAAACTTACGAGATCGTGGTGTTCATGAAATGTCAGCCGCATTAAAGCGCCGTTTTAACTTTGAAACCGTAAAACCTATTCGTGATCCGGCATTTGAAATTAGCTTGATCCAATCACAGCTTGAAAATGAATTAGGCTCTTTAGCTAATGAAGTGACGGTGCCTGCTGACGTAGTTGAATTGCTGGTAACCACATTCCAAGAATTACGTTCAGGTAATACACAAGATGGCGGCAATATCAAAACGCCTGATGCAGTTATGTCAACCGCAGAAGCTGTAAACATTGCTTATGCTTGCGCCTTAGAAGCGCATTATTTAGGTGATGGAGTGATGAATGCTGGTGCAATTGCACGCCAATTAATCGGTGTTGTATTAAAAGACAATGCTGATGATATCAAGCGTATTCGTTATTACATGGACAATGTAGCCAGAGAAAGAGCCAGAAACAGTAAAGAGTGGAAAGCGTTCTTTGATGCATCAAAAGAGTTTTGGCAATAACACGCTGAGATTAATTGCTACACAATAAATACATTATTTATCAATTAAAGGCAGAGTTAACTCACTCTGCCTTTTCACCCAGAAAAGGGATCGACACGGTGATGCTACCTTCAATACCTTTGCCAGAAAGAATTGACCAAGCACGACTGAAATGGACGTCGTTACAGCAACAACATCTCTATTTTGCCCCAGTACGCCATCACAGCCCCGCTTGTGCTTATGCGGTTTTATCACTAATTGATTCGGTAAAGCCTGACTATATATTAATTGAAGGCCCTGATACCTTTAATTCTCTTATTCCAAGCCTGACTGATAAAGACACCCTGCCTCCCGTGGCTATTATGGGGCAAGCAGAATATTTGCATAATGATGGTAACCAAGAAGGGCGTGAGAAATCACTGCACTCTGCCTATTTTCCATTTTGTGAATATTCTCCTGAATGGCAAGCATTGCGAGGTGGTTTACGCATCAATGCAAAAACACGCTTTATCGATTTGCCATGGGCAGCTCAGGTTAATAACGAAGAGTATAGTGATTCACAAAGTCGTAGCTTACAAAAAGAACGTTATTTAGCCCATAGCCAGTTTATTGCACAATTAGCCAAAAAATGTCATTGCCGTGATCATGATGATGTTTGGGAGCATCTTTTTGAGCTACGCAACATTGAAGCTTTAGCTGATTGGCAAACCCTCTTTAATGATACCTTTATTTGGTGTGCACTTGCGCGCCTTGATTATGAGCCAGAAGTACTTGAATCAGAAGGTTCTTCGCAACGTGAAGCTCATATGCTCACTCATATTCAAACCATCAAACAACAAGATCCTAATGCCAAGATTTTAATTGTGACAGGAGGATTTCATACCCTTGCATTAATTGAAGGTCTAGCCAATTCACAATCTCACTCTTTCGCCATTTCTAGCACAGAGCAAAAGCAATTCACTAAAATGCAAAGAATGGCCGAAAAAGAACAAGCTTGGCTTATTCGCTACAGTTTTGACCGATTAGATGCACTTAATGGCTATGCTTCTGGTATGCCATCTCCGGCTTTTTATCAACAAGTTTGGCAAAGTTTAATGCAACAACATCATGATAAATTAGAAAATAATGCTCTTGCTAAACAACCTACCCAAATTTATCGCAATAAAATGGGGATCGCATTTTTAAGCTCAGTGGCTCAATCTATTAGAGAAAAACAATTTGATAATCCACCTAGCTATTTAGCCGTAAAACTGGCTGCCGAGCAAAGTTTACGCCTTGCTTTACTGAGAGATCACGCTGGTATGGGCCGTTATGATTTGCTTGATGGTTTACAAAGTGCCTTTATTAAGGGCAGTTTAGATGATAGCCAAAGCGAGTTATGGACAGAAATTAAAACCTGTTTTTCAGGCTATCTTTTAGGCAAAATTCCATTAGGTACGGCAACGCCTCCTTTAGTCAATGAAACCTATGAGCGTGCTAGAGCGTTTCGCTTCAAACTGGATGATACATTAGCAAAAACCACTAAGTGTGATGTTTACCGCAACCCGCAACATCGCTTAAGAAGTCGTTTTTTACATTTACTGGCTTTCTTAGAAATTCACTTTGCACATCGAATCAATGGCCCTGACTTTCTTTCTGGTCATCAATTGGATTTATTATTTGAAGAGTGGCAGTACGCTTGGACACCTAATGTGGAAGGCGAGCTGATTTCATTATCAGAGAAAGGCTCACAACTTGAAGCTATCGCCTTAACTAAGTTGTTATCGATGGAAAAACAGCTTGAGGAGCAAGGGCAAAGCCGTTCAAGTCAAAGTGCCGTCACGTTATTAACACAAGCGGCATTAATTGGCCTCCACCAGCGCATTCCATCACTCTTTAAACTGTTAGATAGCTATATTCAGCAAGATTTTCGTCTTGAGTCATTAACTCAATGTGGACATAAATTGATCCATTTATGGCGAGGTCGCCAATACCTTGATATTACCGATGAGCTAGCACTGGAAAATCGTCTACATCAAGTTATTCCTCAAGCCTTTTTTTGCTTAGAACAACTCGCTCAAGGTGATGAACAACAACAAGAAAGCAATTTACAAGCTTTGCTCTCTTTACGTGAACTGATTGAATTTATGCCATCACTCAATAATCCACATGATTACAAAAGTGATTTCTATCAGCAACTCAATCGCCTTGATGGTCAACTAGATGCAGTTCCTTTATTAAAAGGTGCTGTTGATGCATTGCGCTATTTAGGCTCATATATTGATGAAACCACGCTAACAAACGCATTAAATGCCACGTTTAGTACAGGAAGTTCTCCTGAACAAGCTATTGGTTATTTTGTCGGGATAATGCGAACAGCACCAGAGCTTGTGATCCGCTTACCTTTATTGGTTGATCACTTAAATACCTTGTTACAACAATGGGATGAAGAACGTTTTATTCAGATCTTGCCTGATCTGCGTTTTGCATTTAGCCAACTTAATCCCAAGCAAAATGCAGAGCTTGCACAATATATTGCCAACGATATTGGTTTAGATACACAAGCGTTATCATTATGGCAGTCAGAATTTAGTGCTAAACAGATGCTTGAAGCCACTAAACTCAATCAAAAACTGCAACAGCGTATAACGGAGCAAGGCATGATTTCTTGGTTTGATACTAAGAAAACAGAGAAAGGAGACAATGCCCATGAGTCAGCATAATGACGATATGCCTGAAGATAAAATACAACAAGCAAAACGCTGGCGCCTGATTTTAGGTCAATATGCTGATGATGCTCTTGGGCAAGCAACGTTTAATGCTGATGATTTAAAAGTTGAACGCACACTCGACTTTCTCTATCGCCGAGAATATCAGCGCCGAGGGCTTCGCCAAGAACGAGGACGTCATGGCTCACTCGATGCATCGCAACTTACTGCGGTAAACTGGTTAAATCAAGCACGTAAGCTATTCCCTAATAGCACCTTTGAACGTATGCAATCACAAGCTATTGAACGTTATCAAATCAGTAGCTTTCTTAAAGATCCCAATACGTTAAAAGCAATGGAGCCCACAAAAGCGTTAGCCAAAACACTATTAAGCTTACGTGGACGAATGAGCGACGAAACACGAGATGCGGTTAAAACTATTATTCGCAAAGTGGTTGAAGATATTTTACGTCAAATTCGTAATAATTTTCGCCAATCGTTAACAGGTCGTCGTAACCGTTTTAGACGCTCTTTAGTCCCCAATAGTCGTAACTTTGATTGGCGTGCAACTATCGCGGCGAATTTAAAACATTACGATACTCAAAATCGCCGTTTAGTGATTGAAACACCTTATTTTAACTCACGGATGCAACAGCATTTTCCGTGGGATGTGATTCTTTGTGTTGACCAAAGTGCGTCAATGTCTAGTTCCATTATGTATGCGGCTGTTTGTGCCAGTATTTTAGCTTCATTGCCTGCCGTTAATGTCTCTTTAGTGGTTTTTGATACTCAAGTTGTCGATTTATCTCATCTAGCAGACGATCCTGTTGAGGTTTTAATGACCGTACAATTAGGAGGCGGTACTGATATTGCTGGTGCAATGCAATACTGTGAAAGTTTAGTCAAAAACCCTAAACGTACCGTTATTTCACTAATCAGTGACTTTGAAGAAGGTGGCTCATTAAACCGCTTATTAGATTGCACACAACGTCTTAATAGCCAACAAGTTAAATTATTAGGGCTTGCTGCACTTGATGATGAAGCTCAACCTGTTTATGACTCTGCGATTGCACAAAAACTCGCGGACAGAGGTATGCAAGTTGCCGCTTTAACACCAGAACATTTCGCGCAATGGCTAGCAGAGGTAATGCAATGAGTTGGCAAACCGTTTACTTTCATTACGATGAAGATGCGCTCACTGTATTTGCTAATGCAGGATTATTAAGACGCGCAAGAAAAGATGTTGATAACGAAAAAGTATCTCTCACTGATGCCAATACAGGGCAATTCAGTAGTGATGGACAAAATGTTGTTTTACACGAAGCGGGTATTCAACAAGCCAGTTGCGATTGTTCTGCATCTGGTTGCTGTAAACATATTTTAGCCGCCATTTTATGGCTCCAAGCTAATAATAGTGCTGATAATTCAAATAACGATAATAGTGGTGAAATATCATTAGAAGTCATTACTGAGCCTGTTGAAATCGCCCCTCTGCTACCCACATTATTTGCTCTTGATCCAGAAGCATTAATCAAAAAAGCGGGTAAACCAGCCTGTCGAGCAGCAATTAAATTAATTGAGCAATGGGAAAATATAACATTCAATCTAGAAGACACAGGAACTCAGTTAAAAATTCAACTTCCTGATGTGAATGAACCTGTTATTTTCTTACAAGCGAGTGGTTACGATGGCATATTATCGCCATTTTCTGACTCACAGAAAAAAGCCTTTCATCTCGCTATCGTGGCTAAATTATTTGAACAACATGCTCAACCATGGACATGGCCTGAAGATTTAATGACGGTGCAATCTTCTAAACGTCCTCTGAATGATGAAGAAATAGCTCTAATTAATACCATTGAACAATTTATTTATGATTTATTACGTCAAGGGCTATCACATATTAGCTTAAGCAGTGCCACACAGTTGCATTTATTAAATATGTCCGCTCGAGCGGAAGGTTTACCTCGTTTAGCGTCTTATTTAAGAACATTAAGCACTCAAGTCAAACTGTTGGCAGAAAGACACTTCACCATGGATGAAAGCAATGTCTTACGTTTATTAGCCCATATTTCAGCCTATTTATTCCAATTATCTAATGCGACACCAGAACAGTTAAAAGTGTTACGAGGGCAACTTCGTCGTCAATATGATGATAAAAAAAATAGCCTTTCTCTTATTCCAGTTGGGGCAAATTGGTGGACAGCACAAAGTGGCGCATTAGGAGCAACGTTTACCTTTTGGGATAGCGAAGAAAAACAGCTATTACAAGTGACACAAGCGCGCCCTAATCAGCTCGATACCTTGTTTAATCGTTATGGTGTTTGGAACAGTTTGTCATTATGGAAACAAACTGCGGATAAATTAATGCGTCGTCCTTTTTTATTACAAGATCCTCGTATTTCTGATGAAGGAAAACTCGCCACTATTGGTGATAGCTTTGCTCAAAATCAAGCAGATTTTCTTGATATAACGGACTATAACAATTTACAAACTGAGCTAGGCATCAATAATTGGCAAGATTTACCTGATTACTTTGCCCATCAAACAGAAGGGTTTCTTTCCCCTCTTGTTTTGCATATCAAAAACTATAAACCTTTAATTTGGTATGAGGTTGAGCAATGCGTCATTTGGGAAGTATCAGATAATCATAAAAATTCAGCATTCTTGCGCCTCTATTGGGAAGGAACAACGCAAAATAATCTAGAAGAGTTGCGCTTTCTTACCAAAAAAGAGTTAGAAATTGTCGCCATCACGGTGCAACCCGTTCGGCGTGATCTCAATATAGACTTGTTACCAACGACTATTTGGATCAAAACAGAAAAAGGCATTGAACTGTTTTATCTCGATTTTGACCAATTTCCACGTAAGAAAAAACAATCAGGCTTTATTAGCCGTATTCAAGAATATATGGCTAAACGTAAGCAACAAACAGCAATGCATCACAGTGAACCGACCTTAGCACAAAAGTTCTGTCGCCCTATTTTGTCTGTATTAGAAGCCCAAGCATGTACCGGACGGGAATTACTCTCAGAAATGCAAAAAGAGCAATTAGAAATAAGTAAACACACCGCAGACGATTTAGGGATGACATTAATAGCTGATCAATTAGCTTATTATTTGGCATTAACTTCCCGTGACTCACGGGCGTTATTACAGTTAATTTGGCTATGCGATAATCTGCAACAATTGCAGATCCCGTTACCTATTCAACTTAACGAGTAATTGATATTAGCGAAAAAAGCTATCTCTCTTTAATTTGGGAGATAGCTTTTAAGATAAGAATAAATGGGTTTATGCTGGATTATCAATATCAACAAATGTCACGTCGAAGTGATGTGTTTGAGCAAGCCATTCACCTAATGCTTTAATACCATAACGCTCTGTCGCATGGTGCCCAGCGGCAAAGAAATGAACGCCCATTTCTCTTGCAATATGAATAGTCTGTTCTGAAACTTCACCTGTTACAAAGGCATCCACACCTTGCTCTGCGGCATCTTGAATAAAGCCTTGTCCGCCCCCCGTACACCACGCAATACTGCGAATAGCGTCAGGTGCATTATCACCACAATGCAATACATTGCGTTGTAACGCTTTTTCTAAACGTGCTTTTAATTCAAGCGGTGTTAAAGGTAAATCAAACACGCCTTTAGGCACTAACGGTAATATTTCACCTTCAACTTTAACGCCCATTTTTAACGCTAATTGAGCATTGTTCCCTAAGATTGGGTGCGCATCTAACGGCAAGTGATAACCAAAAAGATTAATGTCATTGCAAAGTAATGTCTTTAAGCGATTACGCTTCATTGAACGAATAACAACAGGTTCGTTTTTCCAAAAGTAACCATGGTGTACTAAAATGGCATCAGCGTTTAATCGCACAGCCTCATCAAGTAATGCTTGGCTTGCCGTTACACCCGTTACTATTTTTTGAATATGAGGACGTCCTTCAACTTGAAGTCCATTAGGTGCATAATCTTGAAAGTTCTCAATGCTTAACTTTTCATTAATCACCAATTCCAGATCAGTATTCTTCATTTTATTTATTTCCCTGTTATCACGAATGCCATTATTTATATAACAATAAGATAAATAGCATTAGGTTAATAGCCTTCGTTTAAATGACTTATTACTGCTTATTGTAACGTAAAAATTAAAGATTATTTGAAGATAAGGAAAAACAAGAAGGTCACACTGGAAAGTACTTAAAGCGGGATGAAAATAACGCCCACATTTGCAGGCGTTATTTTTATATTCTGTTATTTGTGGCTGTTTAGCGCCATTTCTGATTTTGCCAACCAAACGGGTTTATCACTTGTTTTAGACCATACACGATGTATATAGCTATAAAATTGTGCACGTTTAGGATGAAAAATCATAACAGGAAATGCCACAACACCTAGCGCAACAGCACCAGAACGACGGGCTAAAACATGTTTTTTTGTATATTCGTTATAAGCTGGCATAGTGCCCTCCTGTATAGAGATTGATTTGATGGTGAAATTTTACCTCATTTGATGAAATTTTACTACTGATCAGACCACTTAATTCGTGCGAAAAATCACCTTTATTTTGCTTGATATGTAATTAAATTTCAGAATGGAAACAAAAAAGAAATATTTAATAAATTTTATTAACAATTGAATAACGATATTTTTACTTATCTTAAAGCGTGATAAGTAACACTAGTCATACGTTACCGAAAAGGTAAAATTTTAAATCAGCGAGGAAATGGGAGGAGATATGGAATATTAAAAAATACAAGTTTACTGCGAAACAAGACAAATTTAGCAGAAAAAGGAAAGGTTAAAGATATTATATACTAGCTAACTCTTTAAATAAATTAGGATTTTTATTAATAGCAATAAGCACTTTTGCTCTAATTTATCATTATAAAATGTACACACATAGCGTTTAAGATTAAATATGAATTCTTGTGCTACGGAGCGTTTTATTAAAAAAATCCCTCTATTTAAAGAGGGAGGTAATTTTGATTAAAATATTTTGCTTTATTTCTTAACCGTTTTACCTTTGCCACGTAGAGTTTCGGTTAAGCCTTTCAGAAAATACCTTACCAGCTGATCACCGCAATTACGGTAGTTTTTATGTCCTGGTTTACGAAATATCGCGCTAAGTTCTGGCTTAGAAACACGGAAGTCTGCAAGCTCATAAATCTTCAGAATATCCACATCTTTTAATTCAAAAGCGACACGCAGTTTTTTTAGGATAATATTATTTGTGATACGCTTTTCAACTTCAGGTGCAGGGAAGTTTTCATCTTTTCCACGACGATAAAAAATTAGGCCATTTAAAAAATGTCCCATCGCATTATCGTCACACTCGACAAATTCAGGTTCATCGTCTTTTTTCAGCCAACTATTGACTAACTCTTTTGTGACGGTGTAATCGGCTAGTTTCATGATTTCTACAACATGTGCATCACTTAGATCCAGCATGTAACGTACACTGCGTAAAACAAAATTATTTTGCATTATATTGATTATCCACTCTATTTTTAATTCTAAATCAACCTCAATGATGGATATCAATGCTGTGATCTAAAAATATTCAATAATTAAAAAATACACTCTACTTTTAGGTAGAGTGTATTCTATATAACTCGTTTATTGCACTAATTTATTTGTTAGCAAAAACATTATTTACTATTTCAATGGCTTCTTTTTCAATTAATTCACGGTGCTCGGGGCCACGGAAGCTTTCACAGTAAATCTTATAGGCTTCTTCAGTACCAGAAGGACGAGCCGCAAACCAACCGTAATCGGTCATCACTTTTAAGCCACCAATTGACGCGCCATTACCTGAAGCATGTGTTAAACGAGCTGTAATTGGGTCGCCAGCTAATGTGCTAGCAGTCACCATTTCAGGGGATAAACGTGACAACAGTGCTTTTTGTTCATGGGTTGCTGATGCTTGAATACGGTTATAGCTTGGTGAACCAAAACGTTGTGCTAATTCATTGTAATGTTCTTGCGGATCTTTACCTGTTACTGCTTTCATTTCGGCAGCCAGCAGGCATAAAATAATACCGTCTTTATCAGTTGACCATGGTTTACCATTAAAGCGTAAGAAAGATGCACCAGCACTCTCTTCACCACCAAAGCCAAACTCACCACTAAATAAGCCTTGAACAAACCATTTAAAACCAACAGGCACTTCAACTAGCTCACGACCTAAATCTGCCACAACACGGTCAATCATTGCACTTGAAACCAGTGTTTTACCCACTTTTACATCTTTAGCCCATTGTGGACGATGACGGAAAAGATAGTTAACCGCAGCCGCTAAATAGTGGTTAGGATTCATTAAACCAGATGGCGTCACAATACCATGACGATCGTAATCTGGATCGTTAGCAAAGGCTAAGTCAAATTTATCACGCAATTGTAATAAACCTTCCATTGCCCATGGTGATGAACAATCCATACGAATAACGCCATCATGATCGAGCGTCATAAAACGGAATGTCTGATCGACTTGATCGTTAACCAATTCAAGATCAAGACCATAATATTCACCAATGCGTTTCCAATACTCAATACCGGAACCACCTAATGGATCAACACCTAATTTTAAGCCGGCTTTCTTAATGGCTTCCATATCAACAACGTCACCTAACGCTTTGACATAAGGCATAATTAAGTCTTGAGCTTCAATATAACCACTCGCCAATGCTTCATCATACGAAAGACGCTTGATCCCTGCTAAATTATTTTCAAGCAGTTCATTAGCACGTTTTTCAATAACCGAAGTTAAGTCAGTATCAGCAGGCCCACCATTTGATGGGTTATATTTAATACCGCCATCTTCAGGTGGGTTATGTGATGGCGTGATAACAATGCCATCAGCAATATCTTGATGTGCATCGTTGTAAGTCAAAATAGAAAAAGAAACTGCCGGTGTGGGTGTATAGCCATTATTTTCTTGAATAACCACTTTCACTTTATTGGCAGCGAGTACTTCTAAAACAGAAATAAACGCAGGCTCTGACAGTCCATGAGTATCTTTACCCACGTAACATGGCCCTGTTACTCCATTTTTTGCACGTACTTCAGCAATAGCTTGTGCAATTGCCAAAATATGGGCTTCATTGAAGCTATGGCGATTTGCACTTCCACGATGACCAGATGTACCAAATTTCACACGATGAGCATTATTGCTAACTTGAGGTTTAAGTGAATAGTATTGAGACGTTAATTGCGCCACATTAATCAGATCACTTTGACGAGTATGCTGCCCTGCTCTTGGATGAATTGCCACGAACCTTCTCCTATTAGACATCACAATCACGCTTTAAACAAAAGCCTTTGCAATGCATCAATTAACAATAGTGGTTAGATAGTTCCACACACCTTATCAATCTCATTTGCAGGAAATTGCATATCCTGCATGATGCTTTGTACCATTGTTCTTTTACGCTCTGTGTTCGAGTTAGTAATAACCCAAAACGGCGTACCTGAAATATGGCGCGGTTTTGTATGACGCCCACTATCGAGTAATGTTTGTTCATCACCAGCAAAATAGATGCGTGTTCGTCCATGTACTGTTTCAGCAGATTGAGTAAAAGTAGCACTATCTAGGCTATATAACGTAGAAAGGATCTGTAAAAAACGATCAACTGATTTTGTTTTTTCTGCATAGCTGTCAGATAACAACAGTTCTCGCATTTCACGAACCGGATTTTTTGCTGGTGTAATCGATTTAGGTTCAGCTTCCTGTTTCATAACAGGTGCTTGTACTGACTCAGTGACGACGACTGGTTGTACGGGCTGTTTGGCATCGAGCTTCAGTAGACGCCTTAAAATATCTGAAGCGCTTTCACCGATATGCCTAGTTTCGCTAGCAATATAGCGGTAAAGTTCGTCATCAATTTCTATCTTTTTCATTGCTACCCAGTACTGTTTTCAAAAAAAGTAATTAGGATTATAAGATATAATCTTTAAAAACAAAATAGGTAAAATTTCAATAACTTAAAGAAGATCTATTCAAGATCCTACCGTTTGAAAGGCTAAGCTCGGTATTTATCCTATTGTTTATCTTGGTATCATCTTCTATTCTTTGAACTTATTCACACAAAATCAGTTTTAAATTCAAACATATCACACCACCGACCACCAAATAATATAAAATCCTGACTATTTATTTTTTAGCAATGTTAACATTTCAATTTCTTAAATAACTTTAGAGCATATATCTATAAAATATTATTTTATGGATTTTTATAAATTTACCTTATTAATTATTTCTGAGCTTCATTACTCTTTTATATTATTGCGATAAGTTGGCTTAGCATCTTGTGCATGTCATCATAGAAAAAATCGCAATCATTTTGGTCATTAATATGAAACTCAATACATTATTAAATTATCAATTACACCAACCTGAAACTACACCTGCGCCTGCATCTAATTTACCTATCGTCTTGATCCACGGCCTCTTTGGTGACCTCAATAATTTAGGCGTTTTAAGTCGCGCACTTCGTCAAGATAATACCGTGATACAAATTGATGTGCGTAACCATGGACACTCTCCTCATAGCGAAAGTATGAATTATCAAGATATGGCGCAAGATGTACTTGCATTGCTTGATAATTTAGCTATCCCAAAAGCCATTATTATTGGGCACTCAATGGGAGGCAAAATTGCGATGGCGATGACAGCATTAGCCCCCGAACGTATCGCAAATATTGTTGTGATTGATATGTCTCCTGTTGCTTACAACGTTCGCCGTCATGACAAAATTTTTGCTGCGCTTGAAGCCGTAACAGAAGCTCAAGTCACACGTCGTCAAGATGCTATGGAAATCATGCGCCCTTTTATTGAAGAGGAAGGTGTGATCCAGTTTTTACTCAAATCATTCAAAAATGGTCAGTGGCTATTTAATTTACCTGCAATAAAAAATGCTTATTCAGACATTATTGGCTGGCAAGAGGTGCCTGCTTGGCATCATCCTGTATTATTTATTCGTGGCGGTTTATCACCTTATATTTTAGATGAGTATCGTGAAAATATAGCTCGCCAATTTCCTCTCGCAACCGCCTTTGTTGTCGCAAACACAGGGCATTGGGTGCATTCAGAAAAACCCGATACCGTTATTAAGGCCATTCGTCGTTTTTTAGAAAAAGCTTAATTAATAAACGTTATAGCTTAAAATAACGCCACTGAAAAATGAGAATGTCATAGAGTGTATAATTATTGTGCTTAAAAATAGTGTCTGTTGATAAAAAGACCAAATCACAATAGGTTAAATTCAGGAAGCAGTGGCGAGACATCACTATGTGGGGTATTATTGGGCGTTTCGCAATTTAGTCATTGGTATACGCCCTTTCACAGCAAAATTTATGGCAAAAGAACAAACTGATCGCACTACTCTGGATTTGTTCGCAGATGAACGCAGACCTGGGCGACCTAAAACAAACCCGCTTTCTCGGGATGAACAGCTTAGAATTAATAAACGCAATCAATTAAGACGTGATAGAGTCAATGGGTTACGTCGAGTTGAGTTAAAATTAAATGAAGATGCTGTGAATGCTCTCAATGAGTTAGCGACAGAAAGAAACGTCAGTCGTAGTGAACTTATTGAAGAAATATTACTAGAGCAATTGGCGCAAAATCACGCCTTAAAAATGCATCAAAACAAAAATAGCTAGCAGATAAACCACACAAATTCGACAGAATTAGCCTGCTATTTTCGTCAAAATACATTTTTAGTTTTCTATTATGAAAACACAATGCTTATCTTTCACTAGTAATTGTTCAAACACAGACAAATATACTCTAAATATTTTAAAGTGTAGCTAGGTGACAAGTGAATGAGTCACTAGGAACATACAAAAAGTATGTAACTTGTGAGAATAGACGTAGTCAATAACGCTACAATTTGAAATATAACGAATTTAGAATAAAAGAGGTTATCTCACTTTATGGCAATCATAGGAATATTCTTCGGCAGTGATACTGGCAACACAGAAAATATTGCCAAAATGCTTCAAGAAAGACTGGGCGCTGATAATGCCGAAGTTCATGATATTGCAAAATCTAGTCAAGAAGACATCGAAGCGTTCGATATTCTGTTACTAGGTATTCCTACTTGGTATTATGGTGAAGCACAATGTGATTGGGATGATTTTTTCCCAACACTAGAAGATATTGATTTTAATGGTAAGCTTGTTGCACTATTTGGTTGTGGTGACCAAGAGGACTACGCAGAATATTTCTGTGATGCAATGGGTACCATTCGCGATATTATTGAGCCTCGTGGCGCAGTTATCGTCGGACATTGGCCAACTGAAGGCTATCATTTCGAAGCCTCTAAAGGACTTGCTGATGATAATCATTTTATCGGTCTTGCAATTGATGAAGATCGTCAACCAGAATTAACCGAAGAGCGTGTTGACGCTTGGGTTGCTCAAATCAAAGAAGAAATGAGCTTAGACGAAATTCTGGGATAAAATAAATTCTCAATATTGAGAATGATAATTATTCAATGGTGTGCTAAGATAGTGTGATAGGTGGGGTGTTTATTTTTAAATATCATGCCTATAATCAATAAGGTTATTTATTCACCCGAGTATTAATGAATAAAACCTATTTGTGAGCACAAAAATTAAATTCACCATTAGCAACAGGATTAAATCCGCATGACCGACAATAATAAAGCGTTAAAAAATGCTGGGTTAAAAGTTACACTTCCTCGCTTAAAGATCTTGGAAGTGCTCCAGGATCCTGAGTGCCATCATGTCAGTGCTGAAGATCTCTATAAAAAACTCATCGATATCGGTGAAGAGATTGGTCTGGCAACCGTGTATCGCGTCTTAAACCAATTTGACGATGCTGGTATTGTTACCCGTCATAATTTTGAAGGTGGTAAATCAGTATTTGAATTAACTCAACAACACCATCACGATCATTTAATTTGTCTTGATTGTGGTAAAGTTATCGAGTTTACAGATGATGCGATTGAAGTGCGCCAAAGAAACATCGCTGAACGTCATGGTATCAAACTTTCCAATCATAGCCTTTATCTATATGGCCACTGCGCTGAAGGTAATTGTAAAGAAGATAGCCACGCACATGATGAGAAATAATTCATTCTGGATAATCTCTCAGTAAAAAAAAGGAACTGCCAACAGTTCCTTTTTTATTGCCTAAAATCCGAGGATAACTCTACTTAGCTACACTGATGCTGTGTTTAATATGCTTTAAATGAACCACGATAGTAAATGTAACAATGACTAACAATGACCAAGAGCCCCATTTTCCTGCATGTACTGCAGACCAAGCACCCATTTGATTAGGATATTGCCATACACCCAAAAATGTACCGAAATTCTCAGCAAGCCAAATAAAGAAACCTATTAAAACAAAAGCCAATAATAGTGGCATTTTTCGCTCTGTATCATAAGGCGTAAAGTAAACCACACTACGAGCATAAAGACCTAAAATAAAGGCAGTTAAATACCAGCGATAATCGCCGATAAAGTGATGAGAAAAGAAATTAATATAGATAGCGAGCGCAACCAAAGTTGCCATCCAATAAGGTGGATAATGTTCAATTCGTACTTTTAAAAAACGCCATGCTTGAATTAAATAACTTCCTACTGCGGAGTACATAAATCCTGTAAACAAAGGGACTTCCCATAATTTAGTGTAAGCAAAATCAGGGTATTTCCACGATCCAATTGCCGCTGATGTTTTAAATAATTCCATCACAAAACCAACAATGTGGAAAAAACAGATCGCTTTTAATTCATCCCATGTTTCAAGTTTTCCCCATACCATCCATAATTGGAAAGCAATAGCGAGAATAAGTAAAACGTCATAACGAGGTATTCCTAATATTCCTTTACTTGGTGTTGCAAATAAAATAAAAAAGAAAAACCCCGCAAATAAACAAGAACGCGCTTCTTTCACACCAAAAAAAAGAAATTCAACAATAAATCGTTTTATACCTCTAAAGGGCTTCAATGGTGGTTCTAATAAAAAATCATCCAATCGCTTTAACATGCTTCTTCCTGAAAACGTGCATTATTAAATAGCATTCAATGCAAAATAATAAATTAAGGAGAGATAAAATGAATGAGAAGAAATTTGCCATAGAATGAAAAAACGTACAAGGATGAAAAGAACGAAGAAAAAGAAAGGATTTAAAAATAAAGGTATTTACCCCCCACTACGATACCCACTCTGACTGCCTATTAGGGTAAATACCTTACGCAAATTTTGCGAAATAACTGAAGCACAAGAGATAAACATAACCCACTCACATTTATCTCAGACGGCATGACATGACGACTTTACTTCTTACTACTGCTGACAACTTCACTTTATTAACGAGGCTAATTTTTGAGAATAATATTTATTCTTTTTAATTTATCCCTACTCTTTCTATTACTTATTTTTACTCATCGTAATCGTATTTAACTTTTTATTTTATTCAGGATAAAGTGCAATTAATGCACTTTATCCTCACTCTGATATTAGAAAATAGTAAATGGCATAATTACGTTAAACTTAACGTCTTTTTCATCTTGGAAGATATTACCAAAACCACCTTCATAACTTGGGATATCGGAATGGTTATCATAACGGGTATAATGAAGCTTAAAGAGTGTCCCTTTAGCGCGACCTTCTTGAACCGTATACATAATATCCGCATTCCATGCACTTTCTCTGATGCGCTGACCTTGATCATAAATGGCTTTACCACTTGGCTTAGCATCCCATGCATAAACATAAGAAGTGCCTACCGCCCAGCCAGATAGATCCCAATTTTTCAGATCGTACATTACACCCGCATAAAGTGCTTTTTCACCATTGGCGTTAAAGTCAGAACGACCATCCCACCAAATATCAAGACGACCATTTGATGTCGCCCAACCCGGCGTCATACGTTGTAAGAAATAACCTTGATTACCTTCGGCTTTAACCCATGTTCCTTCTACTTTGAAGTCAAATACATTGTAGGTATAACCAAAAGTCAGTGCTTGTAACCATGCCAGCCCATCATAAACGTCATTAACACCACCACCGGTCACTTTATCTTTAGCACCGTAGAATTGGTAAGATGTTCTTAATGCATTATCAGCAATTGGGAAATCATAAGAAACTTTACCAAAATACTGATCGATATAACCATCGGCCTGACCAAATGCAGCTTCTAACACTAGGCTGTTTTTAAAATCATATTTGGCGCCAAAAGAGTGAAGATAGCTGATATTGGTTTCTAGATCAGCTTTACGGAAGTTATACATATTCCGATACCATGGTGCTTTATATTCATCTGTCCACATATAGGAGAAAGATAATTCACCGCTTTTATCGAAGTCGAAAACAGCACCCGCTTCAGCACCGCGGTAAGTTCCCGGTAAGAAGCTCCAATGTGGACGCAATAACGTTTGACCTTTAGGTTGAATATATCCCCCTTGAGCCCAGAAATTGCCTAATTTGAATTTTGCAGCTGCTTTATAAACGCTTAAGCCACTGCGATCGCCAGTCCATTTTTCATCCCAGCGACTTTTTGCGTCACTAAAACCGATTTCGTTAGGTGCTGCGGGGCCACTATTATTCAATTCAGCCGCACCAAAGGCAGCTAAATCAATACCAATAAAATCACCAAGGTAACCTGATGAGAAGTCTAGATTAGCGTTGAAAGTAGAATGGTGTAGGTTAGCTTTGTATTTGCCGTAATCAGGACTATTTGGTGTTAACTCTTTTCTATCACGGTCACGTTGCCAATAAAAAAGGCCGCCTGTTAGGGTTGAGTCATCAATAAATCCTTCAGCATGAGACATTTTTGCAGGTAGTGCAGTTACAAGCAATGCGCCCATAACGACAAGTGCCACCCTGCCTGGTTTAGCATGTTGCATAACCATAGCATTGTTTCCTCTTTGACTTTGACTAAAAAAGAAATAAGCACAATGCCTATTTCCAAATATAAAACCCCAAGTGGGGAAAAAACCTAAATTAGGTTAGAAACAGCATATTTTTCGCGACGCGAATTATCAACCAAAAAAAGAGAATTTTTATCAAAATATGACCAAGGGCACATAACTAAATGATCGTTTCATTTTCTTGCTTTTATAACCCCTCATTAAAAATAAATATAACAAATTGATTTTATTTAATTTTTACACCAATCTTTAAACGATATTAGATTTCGTTTTTATTAAAAGGAATAATAAGTAGTGCTTATAAATAAGCTTTTTTAACGATGTAAAATATGTGCATTCAATCACACTTTTCTTACTACAGTCTTATTTAATGAAATGGTATGAAAAAACGGAAGAATAAAGTGATAACAAGTTAATTATTTCAAATGAAACAAATAAAAAGTTATCGTTTGAAATGAAAAAATTGAGATTAATTGATCCCAGAAGAATAAATATTAAACATAAACAGATGAAAAATCGTACAATCTTAAAAAGAAAACAGATGAAAAAATGCTCGATAACTTAATTACCGAGCATCCTATTAATTTTGGTACTAACGATACTTAATACAACTCAAAATAAGGTTTAAATTAACCTTGTTGAGAAATCTTCGCCCAAGTGTCGCGTAAGCCCACGGTACGGTTAAACACAAGTTTATCCGCCGTTGAAAGCTTATCAACACAGAAGTAGCCTTCACGCTCAAATTGATACGCTTTTTCGATAGCTGCATCTTTTAAGCTACGTTCAACAAAACCTTCACGAATAACTAAAGATTCAGGGTTAATTGTTGATAAGAAATCATCTTCTGCCGCTGGATTTGGCACACTAAATAGACGGTCATAAAGACGGATTTCAGCAGGAATAGCGTGTGGAATGCTCACCCAGTGAATAACGCCTTTTACTTTACGTCCATCAGCAGGATCTTTATTTAAAGTCTCAGCATCATAAGTACAGTAAATGGTTGTGATTTCACCTTGCTCGTCTTTTTCAACACGCTCAGCTTTAATAACATAAGCATTACGTAAACGTACTTCTTTACCTAGCACCAGACGTTTATATTGACGGTTTGCTTCTTCTTTGAAGTCTGCGCGATCAATATAAATTTCACGGCTAAATGGCACTTCACGCGTCCCCATTTCCGGCTTATTTGGATGATTCGGCGCAGTTAAAATCTCTTCGCCTTCTGGCATATTTTCAATCACTAAACGAACCGGATCGATAACCGCCATTGCACGTGGTGCATTTTCGTTTAAATCATCACGAATACAAGATTCTAATGCAGCCATTTCAACATTGTTTTCTTGTTTCGTCACACCAATACGTTGGCAGAACTCACGAATAGATTCTGCTGTATAACCACGACGACGTAAGCCTGAGATCGTTGGCATACGAGGGTCATCCCAACCATTCACAATGTTTTCTGTCACAAGCTGATTCAGCTTACGTTTTGACATCACTGTGTATTCAAGGTTAAGACGTGAGAATTCATATTGACGAGGATGACAAGGGATAGTGATATTATCCAGCACCCAATCATATAAACGACGGTTATCTTGGAATTCTAAAGTACATAAAGAATGTGTGATATTTTCCAGTGCATCAGAAATACAGTGGGTAAAATCATACATTGGATAAATGCACCATTTATTTCCAGTTTGGTGGTGTTCAGCAAATTTAATACGATAAAGCACCGGATCACGCATAACAATAAACGGTGATGCCATATCAATTTTCGCACGTAAACACGCTTTACCTTCTTCAAAGCCACCAGCACGCATTTTTTCAAATAGTGCTAAGTTCTCTTCTACGCTACGTGAGCGATAAGGGCTGTTTTTACCAGGCTCTTTTAATGTACCGCGGTATTCACGAATTTCTTCAGCGCTCAACTCATCGACATAAGCTAAGCCTTTATTAATCAACTCAATCGCATATTGATAAAGCTGATCAAAATAATCTGAGGAGTAATGAATGCTACCTTCCCATTGGAAACCTAACCACTGAACATCTTTTTGAATTGAGTTGATATACTCAATATCTTCTTTTACTGGATTGGTATCATCAAAACGTAGATTACATTTTCCCTGATAATCTTTAGCAATACCAAAATTCAGGCAAATTGATTTCGCATGGCCGATATGAAGATAGCCATTAGGTTCAGGTGGGAAACGCGTATGAACGCTATCATGTTTCCCAGTAGCCAGATCTTCGTCAATAATTTGACGAATAAAGTTCGTTGGGCGGGCATCTGCCTCATTCATGGTCATTTTTTCCTCAAAGCAAAACGCATAATTAACCCACTATAATCCAATAAGCAGGTTTCATAAATACCTTAGCTAAATACACCCCTGAGATATTTATCAAAATAGAGATAAAAAAACGGGAAGTTCGAAAGACTCCCCGTTTTATCGTCTTATTTAACCATCTCTTTATAGAGGATTAAATATCTGTATAGAATTTATTTTAATACTTTGTAGATAACGGTTTTATTTCCAACCACTTCACCTGTAACTTGTTCAGCAATTTTATCAAAATCATCGATATTGCTAACAATCACAGGGCTTATCATCGATTTAGCATTAGCATTCAGATATTCAAGATCTAATTCTAAGATAGGTTGACCAACTTTAACCTCTGCACCTTCTTCAACTAAACGCTTGAAGCCTTTGCCACCTAACGCAACAGTATCAATTCCCATATGCACGATGATTTCAACCCCATTGTCAGTCTCAATACAAAATGCGTGGTTTGTATCAAAAATCTTAACAACAGTACCTGGCGCAGGCGCCATTACGATATTAGAAGTTGGTTTAATTGCTACACCATCACCAACAATACCACTAGAGAACGCTTCATCAGGCACATCTTTCAATGCCACGATTTCACCATCAAAAGGCGCAATCATTTCAAGTAATACTTTTGAATTTGTGTTGGCTTGTTTTACAGCTGTTTTTTCCGTAGATACTGTCGAGGTAGCAGGCGCTTCATAAGCGGCAACTGGGCCTTGTGTTAATACATCACGCATCGCGTTAGCGACTAATTCAGCACGCGTACCCACAATCACTTGAACACTTTGTTTGTTTAAACGAATAACACCTGATGCACCTAAACGTTTTGCATAGGCATCATTAACAACTGTGGCATCTTTTACATTTAAGCGTAAACGGGTAATACAAGCATCAATACCGGTTAAATTATCAGAACCACCGATAGCCGCGATATATTGACGCGCTTCTTGCTGGATACCTTCTTTACTATTTGCTGGCGCTGTTTTGATATCTTCATCATAACCATCCGCTGTTTCATCACCAATCACTTCATCTTCACGACCCGGCGTTTTCAGGTTGAATTTAGTAATAGTGAAACGGAAAATACCGTAATAAATAAAGAAGAAAACAATACCTTGAACAATCAGCATGTACCAATGAACAGCTAGTGGGTTGCGTGAAGATAAGAACATATCCACTAAACCTGCACTAAAGCCGAATCCTGAAATCCACTCCATGCTTGCCGCGATATAAACAGAAATCGCCATTAAGAATGCGTGAATAACATAAAGCACTGGTGCCACGAACATAAAGGAGAATTCAAGCGGTTCAGTAATACCGGTGAAGAAAGCAGCAAATGCACCAGCAAGCATGATACCTGCAACTTTTGCTTTGTTCTCTTTACGTGCACAGTGATAAATCGCTAGTGCTGCACCCGGTAAGCCAAACATCATTACTGGGAAGAAACCTGCTTGATAACGACCTGTTACCCCCACAGTTGCTAAGCCAGAATCAATAGCTTGCTGACCTGCTAGAAAATTAGGAATATCGTTAATACCAGCGACATCAAACCAGAATACAGAGTTCAACGCATGGTGTAAGCCAACTGGAATTAATAAACGGTTAAAGAATGCATAGATACCCGCACCCAATGCCCCCATATCTTTAATACTTTCACCGAAGCTGACTAATCCACCATAAATCACAGGCCAGATATACATCAGAATAAAAGCGACGATGATCATTAAAAATGAGGTTAGGATAGGAACTAAACGGCGACCACTAAAGAACGACAGTGCGCGAGGCAGTTCAACGCTACTAAAGCGGTTATAAAGCTCGGCAGAAAGTACACCAACCAAGATCCCAACAAACTGGTTATTTATTTTACCAAAAGCAACGGGAACCTCTTCTAAAGGTAGGCCTTTGATCATTGACACCGCGGCTGGAGAGCAGAGTGTTGTCACAACTAAGAACCCAACAAATCCTGTTAAAGCGGCAGCGCCGTCTTTGTCTTTCGACATACCATAAGCAACACCAATGGCAAACAAAACTGACATATTGTCGATGATAGCAGCACCAGATTTGATAAGTAAGGCAGCAAGCGCGTTATCGCTACCCCAGCCTACTGGATCAATCCAGTAGCCAATCCCCATCAGAATTGCTGCTGCAGGTAATGTAGCAACAGGCACCATCAGCGCCCGCCCTATCTTCTGCAGATAACTTAAAATATTCACAAACTCCCCCTTGGATAGCCCCTATGCGGGATCTTATTCATACTCATTCATATTTTATAATAAAATTGATGAGCTAATTATTTAATTCCATTTTTAGTCTAAAAAAATTATTTTGTATCGCAAATTAATTAGTCATAATTTGTGATTGAAGTCACCAATACCGTATAATTTTTAGCTGAAATGCTGGCTAAGTCAGAAAGCTTATTTTATGATTAAAAATATCTTTTGGCGGGACATTTCGATCATCAGCTAAAAATGAAAAGAAATTCGTGTTATACACTCTAAATCATTCGAGTTGCAGGTAGGCGGCAAGCAAAGATATCCCGATGAGTATACTCATGTATGTGATTCAGGTAGCTGAGCGTAGCCAACACCCCTGCAACGTGAAGGATGACGAGTATAGATGAGCCACTGATAATCACACGATAAATAACACGTTACTGAGTTATCAGATTTGTCTTTTTTCTATGAGGTTACTATGAGGTTAATCCCCCTATCCACGGCAAAGCAAGTTGGTAAGTGGTCTGCAAATTATATCGTTGAGAAAATCAACGCATTTAATCCAACGGCAGAACACCCTTTCGTACTTGGTTTACCGACTGGTGGCACGCCATTGGCGACATATAAAGAGTTAATTGAATTACATCGTGCAGGAAAAGTTAGCTTCCAACACGTTGTGACGTTCAATATGGATGAATATGTTGGTATTCCATCAGATCATTCACAAAGTTATCGTACTTTTATGTATGAAAACTTCTTTAATCATATTGATATTAAAGATGAAAATATCAATTTATTAAACGGCAATGCAGAAGATCCACAAGCAGAATGCGAGCGTTATGAGGCTAAAATTAAGTCTTATGGCAAAATCAATTTATTTATGGGCGGTGTAGGTAACGACGGTCACATTGCATTTAATGAACCTGCGTCATCACTCTCTTCACGCACTCGTATGAAAACGCTAACTGAAGATACACGCTTAGCAAATTCACGTTTCTTCGACAATAATGTTAATCATGTTCCTAAATATGCACTGACTGTTGGTGTAGGCACATTATTAGATGCTGAAGAACTAATGATTTTGGCGACAGGTTTTAATAAAGCGCAAGCAGTACATGCAGCAACGGAAGGCGCTGTTAACCATTTATGGACGATTTCTTGTGTTCAACTTCACCCTAAAGCTATTTTAGTGTGTGATGATCCTGCAACAATGGAATTACGAGTAAAAACATTGCGTTATTTCCAACAGATTGAAGCGCAAGAGTGTCAGAAATACCAAGACTAAGTTTAGTAAAATAAGTACCTACTGATTAAGTAGCGGAAAAGGCTAAGCTCTCTTACTTATCAGCCAGAATTTGCTGGCTGATATCGGCTTTTTTAGATTGACTTCCCTTATCAGGAGACAAAGGTATGTTTGCCTTAACAAATGCTGTTATTTATACAGGTTACGACCGTTTAGAAAACCACGCCATTATTATTAACGGCTCCCGTATTGAGCAGGTTTGCCCACAGGATCAGCTGCCAAAAGATATCACTGTTCGTGATATGAAAGGTGCAATTGTCTCTCCCGGCTTTATTGATTTACAGGTTAATGGTTGTGGTGGTGTACAATTTAATGACACACCAGAAAATGTCACTGTTGAAACATTAGAAATTATGCAAAAGGCGAATGAACGTTTAGGTTGCACTAGCTATTTGCCAACGCTAATTACCTGTTCTGATGAATTGATGAAAATAGGCATCGAAGCAACTCGTGCTTATATGAAGAAACATGAAAATAAAGTATTGGGATTACATTTAGAAGGTCCTTATATCAATGTGATTAAAAAAGGGACGCATAATCCACAATACATTCGTCAACCAAGTGCTCAGATGATTAACTATTTGTGCGATAATGCTGATGTCATCGCAAAAATCACCCTTGCGCCAGAAATGGTTGATGAAAAGTATGTTCGTCAATTAATCAAAGCAGGTATCATTGTTTCTGCGGGGCATTCCAATTCAACTTATGAAGAAGCACGTAAAGGATTCCGTAATGGTATCTCATTATCGACTCACCTTTACAATGCTATGCCTTATATTACAGGCAGAGGCCCGGGGCTTGTAGGCGCCATTTATGATACACCAGAGGTTTATGCTGGTATCATCGCCGATGGTTTACATGTTTCATGGGCAAATATTCGTAACAGTAAGCGTTTAAAGGGTGAAAAATTACTTTTAGTCACAGACGCAACTGCGCCAGCGGGGCTTGATCCTAATAAAAATGAGATGGATAGCTTCGATTTTGCCGGTAAAACCATATATTATCGTAATGGTCTTTGTGTCGATGCAGATGGCACATTAAGTGGATCATCACTGACCATGATTGGTGCGATTAAAAATAGCGTGATCCATGTAGGTATTCCATTAGATGAAACCTTGCGGATGGCTACACTTTATCCTGCTCGTGCGATTGGGATAGAAAAAGAACTCGGGACAATTGAAGCAGGAAAAATTGCTAATCTCGCTTCTTTTGACAAGGACTTCAACCTTTGCACAACATTTGTCAATGGTATTGAAATAACTGATAACTAATGGATGTATATGCTGATGAGTCATAACAACACTGAAACGCAAATTGGCAATATCGATCTTGTTAAACAACTTAACAGTGCGATTGTGTATCGACTGATTGATCAACACGGGCCGATTTCCCGTATCCAAATAGCCGAACAAAGCCAACTAGCACCGGCCAGTGTGACTAAAATTACTCGTCAGTTGCTTGAACGCGGGCTGATTAAAGAAGTTGACCAACAAGCATCAACAGGTGGACGCCGTGCGATTTCCATCATTGTTGAACACCGTAATTTTAATACAGTCAGTGTACGATTGGGTCGTAATGATGCCACCGTCGCTCTTTATGATCTAAGCGGTAAAGTCATCATTGAGCAGCACTATCCTTTAGAGCAGAGTACTCAAAATGAAGTTGAAGCCCTGCTCATCAATGCAATTGATGATTTTATTAAGCAAAACCAACGCCGCATTCGTGAGCTTATTTCAATTTCCGTGATCTTACCCGGCCTTGTTGATCCAAATAAAGGCATTGTTCGTTATATGCCTCATATGAAAGTAGATAATTGGGCTCTAGTCAATAGCTTAGAGAAACACTTTAATTTGCCTTGTTATGCTGGACATGATATTCGAAGCCTTGCACTAGCCGAGAATTATTTTGGTGCGACACGAGATTGTGAAGACTCGTTATTAGTCCGGATCCATCGTGGTGCAGGTGCTGGTGTTATTATTAATAATAAAATTCTACTCAATCAGCGTGGTAACTTAGGGGAGATTGGTCATATTCAAATCGATCCTCTAGGTGAACGTTGCCATTGTGGTAATTTTGGTTGTTTAGAAACGATAGCGTCCAATACTGCTATCGAAGCAAAAGTGCGCTATCAGTTAGAGCAAGGGTATCCAAGCCAGTATTTATCGCTAACACAGTGCCAAATCCAAGACATTTGTCGAGCGGCTATTAAAAATGACCCTCTAGCAGTCGAAACCATCAAACAAGTGGGTTTACATTTAGGTAAAGCTATTGCGATCGCTATTAACCTGTTTAACCCACAAAAAGTAGTTTTGGCAGGTGAATTAACTGAAGCGGCTGAAGTTTTACTTCCCTCAATTCAAAGTTGTATTAATACGCAAGTATTAAAAGAATTCAGAGAAGATCTTCCTATTGTTATATCTGAGCTTGATCATCGTTCTGCCATAGGGGCTTTTGCCTTGGCTAAACGCGCAATGCTTAACGGAGAATTACTTCAACAGTTATTAGAAAAGTAGTTTATTGTCGATAAATTATGCTTTTTGAGTTGAATTTATACTTTTCTGATCTTCATTGTGAAATAAGCATAAAATTCAATCAGTAATATTCAAAGAAAAAGAAATGTTACGTGAGTTTCTCGTCACATTTCTTTTTTTATGCCCATTGTTCTTCATCTTTTTCCTCTTTAGTTTAATATCATTTCTCTTACTGCTTTGTTTTTTCTTTTTATTCACACACTATTGCACCTTATACTTTGAGATATTTTTCATCAACAAGGTTGTTTTTTGGATCTTTTTTCGACAAAATGATTAACCATCGAGCAAACGGACACGTTTCTCGAAAATTAATGCAAAAAGCAGTTGACGGATTTGTCTGTAATACGCATAATGCGCCCCGCAACGCCGACGAAGGTTATGCAAAAAAAGATGGCTATGTAGCTCAGCTGGTTAGAGCACAACACTCATAATGTTGGGGTCACAGGTTCGAATCCCGTCATAGCCACCATCTTTTTGCGGGAGTGGCGAAATTGGTAGACGCACCAGATTTAGGTTCTGGCGCCGCAAGGTGTGCGAGTTCAAGTCTCGCCTCCCGCACCATTTTAACCTCGTCAAGAATTTATCAGTTGGGATATCGCCAAGCGGTAAGGCACCAGGTTTTGATCCTGGCATTCCCAGGTTCGAATCCTGGTATCCCAGCCATATTTCTGATAAATTAGCGTGTTGACAATTGAATTAGCGGATGGGGTATCGCCAAGCGGTAAGGCACCAGGTTTTGATCCTGGCATTCCCAGGTTCGAATCCTGGTACCCCAGCCATCTTTCCGTTAGATTCAATCTGGCTATGTAGCTCAGCTGGTTAGAGCACAACACTCATAATGTTGGGGTCACAGGTTCGAATCCCGTCATAGCCACCATTTTTTGGGATATCGCCAAGCGGTAAGGCACCAGGTTTTGATCCTGGCATTCCCAGGTTCGAATCCTGGTATCCCAGCCATATTTTGAAAGAGAGACTCGCAGAGCGAGTCTTTTTTTCTCCAAGTTGTTGCGGGAGTGGCGAAATTGGTAGACGCACCAGATTTAGGTTCTGGCGCCGCAAGGTGTGCGAGTTCAAGTCTCGCCTCCCGCACCATTGATTACTAACGTGTTTATCACGAAATCAACAAATAAGACTCGTAATAGCGGGTCTTTTTTGTTTTTATCGCTTAATTTTTTCCTATCTGTTCTCTAAACATCATTTCTCCCTCTTTTTTTCTTATTCCTCTACTCTCAAAGTACAACAAACTCCACATCATCATTTTTATTTTTTCTCATCACTCCACACTTTATTGCTCTTTCTGTACATATCTCACCCAACATACTATACTCCCCCATAGTATATTTAAGGATTATGTATGCCACACTCACCAGCAGAAAAAAAAGCCGCGTTAACTCGCGTAAGAAAAATTAAAGGGCAACTTCTTGCATTAGAAACTGCACTTGAAAATGAAAACGAATGCAGTCAGGTATTACAACAAATTGCCGCCATTCGAGGTGCTATTAATGGCCTGATGGCAGGTGTACTCGAAAGTCATTTACGAGAAGGTCTTATGGATGCCGTCGCTTCTCCTGAAGATCAAAAAAATTCCGTTGATGATGCCATTTCATTAATCCGCACTTACCTGCGTTAATAACAAAAAGGATACACTATGAAATCTCGTGCAGCAGTCGCATTTGGCCCCGGAGAACCTTTAAAAATTGTTGAAGTTGATGTGATGCCACCAAAAGCCGGTGAAGTGCTCATTAAAATTAGTCACACAGGTGTTTGCCATACCGATGCATTTACGCTGTCGGGTGATGATCCTGAAGGTGTATTCCCTGCTATTCTTGGCCATGAGGGTGCCGGCGTGGTTGTAGAGGTTGGTGAAGGTGTCACGAGTGTTAAACCAGGTGATCACGTTATTCCTCTGTACACAGCTGAATGTGGCGAATGTCTATTTTGTAAATCAGGCAAAACAAACTTATGTGTTGCCGTCAGAGCAACGCAAGGTAAAGGCTTAATGCCCGATGGGACAACACGCTTTTCCTATAATGGACAGCCTATTTATCACTACATGGGATGCTCTACTTTTAGCGAATACACTGTGGTGGCTGAAGTTTCTCTGGCAAAAATCAATCCAGAAGCTAATCACGAAGAAGTTTGCTTATTAGGTTGTGGTGTAACAACAGGTATTGGCGCGGTTCACAATACTGCAAAAGTGCAAGAAGGTGACTCTGTTGCTGTGTTTGGTTTAGGTGGCATTGGTCTTGCCGTTCTTCAAGGCGCAAGACAAGCCAAAGCAAGTCGTATTTTTGCTATTGATACAAATCCTGAAAAATTTGCATTGGCTCGCCAATTTGGTGCAACAGATTGCCTAAATCCTAATGATTACGATAAACCTATCCAGCAAGTTCTTGTCGAAATGACACAGTGGGGTGTTGACCATACTTTTGAATGTATTGGTAATGTTAATGTCATGAGAGCAGCATTAGAAAGTGCACATCGCGGCTGGGGTCAATCCATTATTATTGGTGTCGCAGGTGCAGGACAAGAGATCTCAACTCGTCCATTCCAATTAGTGACGGGTCGTTCGTGGAAAGGTACAGCTTTTGGTGGTGTTAAAGGCCGTAGTCAATTACCCGCAATGGTTGAGGATGCAATGAAAGGCAATATCGAACTTAAGCCTTTTGTAACTCATAAACTCCCGTTAGAAAAAATTAATGAAGCTTTTGATTTAATGCACGAAGGTAAATCAATCCGAACCGTTATTCATTTCGATTAACCATCATCAAACTTATGTTTCATAGGTTTGTCTTTGCTTTTAAAGGAGTCAAAATGGAAAGGATTGAACGTCATGCCTGTTTTGGTGGTTGGCAAGAAGTCTATCAACATACATCAACGACGTTAAATTGTGAGATGAAATTTGCTATCTACCTTCCTCCTATGGAAGAAGAGCAAAAATACCCTGTTTTATATTGGTTATCAGGCTTAACCTGCAACGAGCAAAATTTTATTACTAAAGCTGGTGCTCAACAATTTGCAGCGCAACATGACATTATTTTAGTTATACCCGATACCAGTCCTCGCGGTGAAAATGTCGCTGATGATAGTGCTTATGATTTAGGGCAAGGCGCAAGTTTTTATCTTAATGCCACCCAATCGCCTTGGAATGAGCATTACAAGATGTATGACTATATTGTTGATGAACTTCCTACACTGATAGAAACGCATTTTCCTGTGACTCATCAACGTGCCATTAGTGGGCATTCAATGGGAGGACATGGTGCCTTAACAATTGCACTGCGAAATTCAGCACGCTACTGCAGTGTGTCAGCGTTTTCTCCGATCGTGGCACCGTCAGTTGTTCCTTGGGGTAAAAAAGCGTTTAGCGCTTATTTAGGCGATGATATGACGCAGTGGCAACAATATGATGCAGTGGCATTGATTAACCAAGCAGAAAGTGTGTTACCTATGCGTGTTGATGTCGGTCTTGATGATCCCTTCTATCAGGAACAATTAAAACCCGAGCTATTTGCTAAAGCCTGTAATGAAAAACAGTTCACTTATCAATTGAATTTACATCAAGGGTACGATCACAGTTACTATTTTGTGGCGAGTTTTATTGGTGAGCATATTGCTTTTCATGCCAAACATTTAAAAGCGTAACAACAATGCGATGATCTTATTGCTGATATCCAACTCCGATCATCGCATTTCTAATTACTTAATACCTAATGCATAACGTAGCGCCGCTTCTTTAGCCTTACCAGCATGTTGCGCAGCTAAAAGGCCGATATTTCTAACGACTTTTAACCCCGGTAATTGGTGACTAAAAGCGTGATAAAAAACATCCATTCCCGCTTGCATGACTAAATTGTCAGGCATACGACGACGCTGATATTTCTTCAATAACGCCATTGAATCCCAAGGTTCAAAATGTTTTTTGGCATCAGCCACTAAGTCTAAGAAACAATCCACATCACGGTAACCTAAATTGACACCCTGCCCCGCTAAAGGATTGATAGTATGAGCCGCATCGCCCAACAAAATAATCCCTTTATCAACGTAACGGCTTGCATGTTGACGCGTTAATGGGAATGAACCAGCTGCAATAGGTGTCACTTTACCTAATCGATCAGGAAAAGCATGTTGAATTTCTTTTTCTAACTGCGTCATCGACATATTTTGCAGTTTTCTAATTCTGTCAGGCGAATCATACCAAACCAAACAGGCCCAATTATCAAAAAGCGGTAAATAAGCGCGAGGCCCTGAGGGGTAAAAACGTTGCCATGTTCCCTTTTCAGGAGGTAACTCTGTTTTCACAGTGATCAGCATACAAGATTGACGATATTGCCAACCATTGCTACCAATACCCGCAAATTGGCGCACTTGAGAATTCGCACCATCTGCACCTACCACTAAATTTGTGGTCACTTCACTGCCATCAGAAAGTGTTACTTTCCATTTATCATCTAAATAGACCATTTTACTTAGACTGTTTGGGCATAATAAAGTGATATTGCTATAACGTTCAGCTTCTTGCCAAAGGGCTAATTGCAAAATACGGTTTTCAACCATATAGCCTAATTCAGGCAACCCTAAGCTTTTTGCATCAAAAACAACATGAGCATTTTCTTCTTCCCATGTTTCTAAGGTAAGATAAGGCGCAGAACGCATAGCCAAAACATGTTGCCATGCACCTAATTGTTTTAATAGACTAACGGACGCGCAACTAATCGCAGAAATACGGATATCAGGATGAGATGACGCATCAAAAGGTGCTGGAGACTGTCGTTCAATCATTGCAACACACAATCCTTCTTGCGCCAGCCCAATTGCAACAGCTGCGCCAATCATACCGCCACCCGCGATGATTGCATCAAAATCGTTTTTTACATTACTCATCATTGTTATGCCATAACTCATTACTTTAAATAATAGGTAAGCGCTGTTTCAGTTTATTTCTATTAAACTAAACGCCATAGATAATTAGCGCCGACTTGCTCTAGTCACTGACCACACAAATGACTACAATAACCACCTTATTGGCTTATTACACGCAACGTTTTCCAATGATTAGCTATTGTCTCACTGAAAATACCGGATTTACACAATGTCGACGATAAAAAAACTGTACATTAAAACTTGGGGCTGTCAGATGAATGAGTACGATTCATCCAAAATGGCAGACCTACTCGAAAGCACCCACGGTTATCAGTTAACCGATGTCGCCGAAGATGCGGACATTCTACTGCTAAATACCTGTTCTATCCGTGAGAAAGCACAAGAAAAAGTCTTTCATCAGTTAGGACGTTGGAAATATTTCAAAGATAATAAACCTGATATTATCATTGGCGTCGGTGGTTGTGTTGCCTCTCAAGAAGGCGAATACATCCGTCAACGTGCGCAGTGTGTCGATATTATCTTCGGGCCACAAACTTTACACCGTTTACCTGAAATGATTAATCAGGTTAAAGGGACTAAAAGCCCAGTTGTCGATATCAGCTTCCCTGAAATCGAAAAATTTGACCGTTTACCAGAACCGCGTGCTGAAGGCCCTTCTGCCTTCGTTTCCATCATGGAAGGCTGTAACAAATACTGCTCTTTCTGCGTAGTTCCTTACACTCGTGGTGAAGAAGTTAGCCGTCCTTGCGATGATGTCCTATTTGAAATTGCTCAATTAGCTGCCCAAGGTGTACGCGAAGTAAACTTGTTAGGTCAAAACGTTAACGCCTATCGTGGCGCGACTTTTGATGGTCAAATTTGTAGTTTTGCTGAATTAATTCGTTTAGTGGCAGCAATTGACGGTATTGACCGCATTCGCTTTACTACCAGCCACCCTATCGAATTTACTGACGATATCGTTGCGGTTTATGAAGATACACCAGAATTAGTCAGCTATTTACACTTACCTGTGCAAAGTGGTTCTGACCGCATTCTAACATTAATGAAGCGTAACCATACTGCACTTGAATACAAGAGCATCATTCGCAAATTACGTAAAGCGCGTCCTGATATTCTGATCAGTTCAGACTTTATCATCGGATTCCCGGGTGAAACTCAAGACGACTTTGAAAAAACGATGCAATTAATTGCGGATGTTAATTTCGATATGAGCTTTAGTTTCATCTATTCAGCACGTCCTGGTACTCCAGCCGCTGACTTACCTGATGACGTTAGCGAAGATGAAAAGAAACAACGTTTATATCTGCTACAACAACGTATCAATCAACAAGCCATGAACTTTAGCCGAGCTATGCTAAACAGTGTGCAACGTATTCTTGTTGAAGGCCCTTCACGTAAAAATGTGATGGAGCTTTCTGGTCGTACTGAAAATAACCGAGTGGTTAACTTTGAAGGTACACCGGATATGATTGGTAAGTTCGTTGATGTTGAGATTGTAGACGTTTATGCCAACTCCCTACGTGGTAAAGTGGTTAGAACGGAAGATCAAATGGATTTACGGATCCATGAATCACCAGAATCCGTCATTGCACGTACTCGTAAAGAAGATGAATTAGGGGTAGGTGTTTACCAACCTTAATTAATCAGATTTAACAAAAGGATAATCAGTGACAGTAATAGCACATGCACAAGTAGCGACCCAAGAAATTTTCTTAGAGCCAGCTGACAATGCCCGTTTAATGAGCCTATGTGGCCCATTTGACGATAATATTAAGCAACTTGAGCGCCGTTTAGGTATCGAGATTAATCATCGTGATAACCGTTTTAAACTCACGGGTAAATCATTATGTGTCAATGCAGCAGCAGGAATTTTACGTCGCCTGTATGTGGAAACCTCGCCAATTAAAGGCGTGATCCCCGATATCGACCCTGAACAAATTCATCTTGCTATCAAAGAAAGCCGTGTGCTTGAGCAAAGTGATGAGCATGTTCCTGAATTTGGAAAATCAACCAATATTCGGACTAAACGAGGTGTAATAAAACCTCGTACACCAAATCAGGCACAATATATTGCCAATATTCAAACCCATGATATTACATTTGGCATTGGGCCTGCTGGTACAGGGAAAACATATCTGGCTGTTGCTGCCGCTGTTGATGCCCTTGAACGTCAAGAAGTGCGTCGTATTTTGTTAACGCGCCCTGCGGTTGAAGCTGGTGAGAAACTGGGTTTTTTACCTGGCGACCTTAGTCAAAAAGTCGATCCTTATTTACGACCGCTTTATGATGCGTTATTTGAGATGTTGGGTTTTGAAAAAGTTGAGAAACTAATAGAGCGTAATGTTATTGAAGTCGCTCCACTCGCTTATATGCGTGGGCGTACACTCAATGATGCCTTTATTATTCTTGATGAAAGCCAAAACACCACCATTGAACAAATGAAAATGTTCTTAACGCGTATTGGTTTTAACTCTAAAGCCGTTGTCACTGGGGATATTACTCAGATTGACCTGCCAAGAGGCAATAAATCAGGCTTACGTCATGCTATCGAAGTTTTATCCGATGTGAACGACTTAAGTTTTAACTTTTTCCACAGTGAAGACGTTGTTCGCCACCCTGTGGTTGCCAAAATTGTTATCGCTTATGAAACTTGGGAAACTGAAGACCAAAAACGTCGCCAAGCTATCAAAGCAGAAAAAGAGAAGCTTCAGAGAGAAAATCATGAGTGAAGTTATCCTTGATTTACAAGTAGCAAGTGAAAATACACAAGGGCTTCCTACTGAAGCCCAATTTATGACATGGTTAGAAGCGGTATTACCGCAATTTCAGCCTGTAAGTGAAGTGACTATTCGTATTGTTGATGAAGCAGAAAGTCACGAACTAAATCTCACGTATCGTGGAAAAGACAAACCGACTAATGTGCTTTCTTTTCCCTTTGAGGCCCCACCTGAAGTTGAATTGCCTCTCTTGGGGGATTTGATTATTTGCCGTCAAGTGGTAGAAAAAGAAGCGACTGAACAGAGTAAGACTGTTGAAGAGCATTGGGCACACATGGTTATTCATGGATGTCTGCATCTTTTAGGTTATGATCATATTGAAGATGATGAAGCCGAAGAAATGGAAGGTTTAGAGACGGAAATCTTACAAAATTTAGGTTATGCAGATCCCTATTTAATTGAAAAAGAGTAACAGTTCTCTTATTTTTATGATAAATACTATATCTAATTAACCATTCAATGAGGAAAAATAGTTAAAACGCCATGAGCGACGACCAATCTTCGAGTAACGATAACCCTGGTCCTAAGAAAGGGTTTCTCACACTGCTTAATCAGTGGTTCCACGGTGAACCTAAAAACCGTGATGATCTGATGGAGCTTATCCGCGATTCTGAACAGAAAGAATTAATTGATCCTGATACCCGCGACATGCTTGAAGGGGTAATGGATATTGCTGAACAGCGTGTTCGGGATATTATGATCCCACGCTCCCAAATCGTTACACTAAAACGTAATCAAACTCTTGATGAATGTTTAGATGTAATTATTGATTCAGCACATTCCCGCTTCCCAGTTATCAGCGAAGACAAAGATCATATTGAAGGCTTATTGATGGCAAAAGATTTACTGCCATTTATGCGTACAGACGCAGAGCCATTTAGCATGGATAAAGTCTTACGTTCAGCGGTTGTTGTACCTGAAAGTAAACGGGTCGATCGCCTATTAAAAGAATTCCGCTCACAACGCTATCATATGGCAATTGTGATTGATGAATTCGGAGGTGTATCAGGACTTGTCACAATTGAAGATATTCTAGAACTTATCGTAGGCGAAATTGAAGATGAGTATGACGATGAGGATGATATTGATATTCGTCCACTGAGTCGCCACGCTTACTCAGTTCGAGCTTTAACCCAGATAGAAGATTTCAATGAAGCGTTCGGTACACATTTCAGCGATGAAGAAGTTGATACAATTGGCGGTTTAGTTATGCAAGCCTTTGGTCACCTTCCTGCTCGTGGTGAAACTATTACCATTGATAATTACCAATTTAAAGTTGTTATGGCAGATAGCCGTAAGATCATTCAGGTGTATGTGCATATTCCAGATGATGCGCCCATTCCTGAACTAGGTAATGATGTATAGGATCTCAATGAATAAGACCTCTTTCTTAAACCGCCAGTGGGTTCGCGCCCTTCTGGCGTTTTTTTTCGGTGCTATCGGCACTTTCGCGTTTTCGCCTTTTGACTTTTGGCCTGCTGCTTTAATTTCACTGCTGGGCCTATTACTGATAATCTCGCAACGTACAACCCGACAAGGTGCATTTCTTGGCTTTGCTTGGGGCTTTGGATTATTTGGCGCGGGTGTAAATTGGGTTTATGTCAGCATTGCTGATTTTGGCGGTATGCCATTTGCGATAAATATCTTTTTAGTGATTTTATTAGCACTTTATTTATCACTTTATCCCCTACTTTTTGCCGGCTTATTAAATAAGTTTTTCCCAAATCCGACTCTATGCCGATTTGTTTTTGCTGCACCCGCACTATGGCAAATCACTGAATTTTTAAGGGGTTGGGTATTATCAGGCTTTCCGTGGTTACAGTTTGGTTATAGCCAAATTGATGGCCCTTTAAAAGGCATTGCACCTATTTTTGGTGTCACTATGATAACGTTGCTCTTAACCGTTATTAGTGGATTAATTGCATTTACAATCTATCGTAAATCAATTTACAGCCTCGTGGTTGCACTACTTTTATTAATATTACCTATCAGCTTTAAATCCTATCAGTGGTATCAACCTTTGCCGGATGAAACGCAAGAAATTGCATTAATCCAAGGTAATATTGCACAATCATTAAAATGGGAACCGGGTACATTAGAGAGTACATTAAAAACCTATCTCACCTTAAGTCGCCCTTTTATTGGTAATGCCAATCTTATTATTTGGCCTGAATCGGCGATCCCTGACGTTGAAATTCAACAACAAAGCTTTTTAGCAGAATTAGATAAACAATTAAGAGAGCAAGATACTCATTTAATGACGGGAATTATTGATGCTCGACCGACATTAGAAGGTTATCGTTTCTATAATAGTGTCATCACATTAGGTGAACACTATGCTTATCAATACCCAGCCACTGATCGCTATAACAAACATCATCTTGTTCCTTTCGGCGAATATGTGCCATTAGAATCACTATTACGCCCACTGGCACCTTTCTTTAATTTACCGATGTCATCATTAAGCCAAGGCGAATATGTACAGCCTCAACTGACTGTCAATGATGCCAAAATTACCGCAGCTATTTGCTACGAAATTATTTTAGGTGAACAAGTCCGTGCTAATTTTAAACCCGATACACGGTTCTTATTAACGATTTCTAATGATGCGTGGTTTGGTAATTCAATCGGCCCTTGGCAGCATTTCCAAATGGCGAGAATGCGCTCTCTTGAGTTAGGAAGACCATTATTACGTTCGACAAATAACGGTATTACAGCCTTTATTGCAGCCAACGGTGAGGTAATTTCTCAACTTCCTCAGTTTGAAGAAGGTGCTTTAGCGGAAAAAATCACACCAACAACGGGGTTAACCCCTTATTATAAATGGGGGAATACACCATTGTGGATACTGGTTGGATTATTTTTTATTATCGCCTTAATTAAACGTCGAGTTGAATAAAGCAAAATAAAATAACGGAATTCAATATGACAATGAATTCCGTTATTTTTAATCTACTAAAGCTTAAAATAATCGTTGGTATACCGTTCAAAAACCAGCCCACCATAAACGTAGTTTTAATCCCCACGAAGATGACCAGCCACTTGTAAAGCCTACCATTTCCCCTTTATAAATAATAACAAATGAAGGTGTTGCACTAATTCCCCACTGCTGAGAAATATCCCCTCGACTATCATTTATCACAGGAAATACCAGTCCTTTAGACTGGATACCGCGCTCTAACTTTGCGTTATCACCAGAACGGATCGCAACAGATGTCACGTTATAACCATCTTGCGCTAACGAATTTACTGCAGGCGTTGTTAGTTTACACACCCCACACCAAGTTGCCCAAAAATAGATTAATAATGGCTTTTCAGCGCTCAATTCTGTTAATGAAACAACTTTATTATCAACAGTATAAAGTTCAGGTAAATTTGTTAAAGAGGGTGGCGTAGGTTGTCGCCACCAATCCATCGCGAAAGAAGCTACAACGAAAATGACAACCAGAACAATCAGTTCTTTACTCCATTTTCGTAAGCGACTACGCATTATTTTTTCACTTTAGCCAGTTGCTCTTTCACAATCACTTCTAGCTGAGCGTAATCAACGGCACCAGGGATAACCATATCGCCAACAACTGTTGCAGGTGTACCTTGGATACCTAATTTACGAGAAAGATCTAAGTTATTTTGTAACGTTTTTAAGCTGTCATCTGTTAATTTTACTTTGCTTGTATTGGTTGTTTTCATTGCATCGTCAATACTTGCATTATCTAGCATTGTTTTCTTCTGCATTAAACGTTGGTGTAATGCTAAGAATGCTTTTGGATCTTCTTTCCAAACTGAAAGCACCGCTTGAGAGGCTTTAGCCGAGCTTTCGCCTTTAAATGGCAACGGTTTAATTACCACAGCTACTTCTGGATAATCTTTTGTAATTTGTTCTAATAATGGATCGAAACGTTTGCAGTAAGGGCAGTTATAATCAGTAAAGGAAACTAACACTAACTTAGCGTCTTTTGCACCAATACGAGGGCTTGCTGCATCGTTATATAATGCGTCGTGTTCTGCCTTTAATGCGGTACGAAATTGTGCTTGTTGTTCATCGGCTTTTTGTGCTTGTAATGCAGTGATTGCTTCTTCCAAAATTTCTGGATTTTTGATTAACGTATCACGCACCAGCGCACGAACTTCTTTTTCCTGATCAGCGCTTAATGCCGCTGCTTGCACATTTGCACCAAAAAGTAACGAAGAAATAACCAGTGCAGAAAGTGTTTTTTTCATTATTGGGCTCCTTTAGCCTCTGAAAGAACTGTCAATGTTGAATCTTTATTTAAAATAGAAGGTAAAACCACGCCATTTTTATGGCCTGGCCCATAAACTTGGTTAAAAGGAACGGCAACTTGACCACGTTGTTTTAAAAACTGAGTGATCTTGTCAGAGGGTTTAGTCCAATCCCCTCTTAATGCGACAACATCTGGCGCTGAAAGTGCCTCTTGGATCTCGTCTCGCAATAATACATTGTATTTGTTTGCTTTGCAGGTTACACACCAATCTGCTGTAACATCAACAAACACACGTTTATTCTCTGCTAATGCTTGGTGTATTGCCTCTTCTGATAAAGGTTGCCAATTTATCGTATCTTGACCTGCGAGTGTTTGGCTTGCTGGTTGAGCAACAAACAAATAAGTACTTCCCGCCAAAAATAGGGCAATTACAGTAGAAATAAGAGCCGTTTTTTTGCCATAGTGCCGTGCAATTGCGAGTAATAAAAGCAAAGTAATAACAATAAAAATGCCAGCAACAATTGTCATGCCCAAATGAGGAATTAAAAGTGTAATAAGCCAAATGCTAGACAACAGCATCATAAAACCTAAAACCACTCTTAGGCGATTCATCCATTTACCGGGTTTTGGTAGCACTTTTGCAACAGATGGGAATATAGCCACTAAGATCCACGGCAAACTCATTCCTATCCCTAATGCAGTAAAAATAAGCCATAACTCACTTAACGGAGCAACCAAAGCATAAGCGACGGCGGTGCCTAAAAAGGGTGCAGAACAAGGGGTGGCTAGTAAAGTAGCAAAAGCACCTTCCCAAAAATGGCGACCATATCCCTGCCCACCAGCCGTTGCCATTTTAGTATTCATATTGCTACTTAAACGCAGTTCAAATAATCCAAATAGATTTGCAGTAAAAATAGCGGTAACTAACACCATAAAACCAATAAACCAAGGGCTTTGAAACTGTATTCCCCAACCTAAGGCCTCTTGGCTATAACGTAACCCCGTCATAAATAGAGCTAGTGCCCAAAAAGAAACTAAAATACCTAAAACAGACACCGAAAATTGCTTACGAATAACCCCTTTATCACGATTTTCAAGATGTAAAATCGAACCCAATTTCATCGCCAACACAGGTAATACACAAGGCATCAAATTCAGAATTAAACCACCCAATAGTGCGAAAGCAAGAATGCTCCAAAGCCCAATACCTGAACTAGATAGTGGAACAATGTCTTCTTTTCCATGCCCTATTGTGTCATTAACTTGACGAGAAAAATCTTGATCAGTAATAACAAAGGAAAGTGCCTTACCTGAGATATCACCAGCTGCATCGCCCCAATCATCTGTCACATCAATGGTGACAAATAAGTTTTTATCTTGATGATTTAATTTTGGAATGCCGTAAAGCATACCTTCAGGGGGATCGAGATAAATATTAGGCTCAACCCAAGCACCTTGCTCTCTTTGCAAAGAAATAGTCAGTTGGCTATTGTTATAATTCGAAGAAACTGATGATATTAATCCTGTATCAACTGGGATTTTTGCCATCGCCTGATTATATTGCCATTCAAAATCAGCAGGTGCTGGCTCTGTAAGATCTAGATCTAAAGTGTAGTCCGTTAAAATACAGACATTACTGCATGTTGATAACGTTAAAACGCCTGTTAAACGGTCAGCATCAACAGAGGTTAATTCAATCGGAAAAACAACTTGTTTATCATAGCCTTGAGTGTGAATACCTGCGACATCAAAAGCAGAAGGTGACGGCCAATGCCATACCATTGCACTCACATCTTGTGACCAATTAATTTCAGGTGCAACACCACCTTCTCCTGGTGAGCGCCAGTAAGTTTTCCATCCAGACTCAAGTTGCACTTCAAGTAACATTTTCACATCACCCGTTGGTGACTTTTGTGCTGTCGCCCTAACTTGTGCGTGAGAATTATCAGGCGTGGTTAACCAACCTGTCTCTGCTGCTTGAGATGTAGATAACGTAAATAGCGTTAATACCAACGCCATAACAAAAGAACGAAACATAACAACTCCCTAAAAATTCCTACAACGCTACACAAAGCTACGCCCAAAGATAGACGTACAATTTTTTAGCTAAAAGGAAATTTCTAATCCCTCAGAATACAATAATGAAGGTGAAGTCTGATTGGAGGCGGTGGATGATGGTGTTTTTTCTGATTACGCTGACGCGATACATAGATGCCAGCCATACTTAACAATAGCAATACAGCCCACGAATGGAAAAATGGCTCTATTGTTAATGGAGGAACAGATATTAATGATTTAGCGCTTAATTCACAGGTAGAGAGTGAATAAGTATGATCTGTTGCGCTATTCTCATCAGTAATTGGTGTTGATAGTGGGTATTGTGTTTGAGCAACAGCCATCGCTAAGCGCTCACTAATGACGTGGGCACCTAATGAACGCTGAACAATGCAACTCAAGATCAGCAAAACTGTTATCACCACTAGCCAGCGACCTGACCGCCAATTACTCATAGATGTTCCTCATCAATATGACACGCTATCTTAATAGTAATCTACAGACAAACAACTCCTTAAGACAAACTTTACAAATCCATACTTATTTTATTTTTCGCATTATCTCAAATATTCATCTTTAACCTTTATTTCTATAAGGTTTCTACTACAATAATTTTAAATATTGAAAACAACTTCCAAAAAAACAATCAACCACATTTGATTTCATTCTTTTATTGAGAGATACCTCTCGTATTTCATAAATTGCACTTCCCAACGGTATGTTATTTGTTCTATCTATTAACATTATCAAAACAAATTAAAACAAAAAAGCAACACAAGGCAAATCACAAATATCATTTATTACCACGACAGGAGTTATTATGCGCATGCGTAAACTAGCGTTATCATTAATGATTTTAGGGGCTGCAGGAGCTGTGCAGGCAGAAGAACTCACTGGAACCTTAAAAAAAATCAACGACAACGATATTATTATCGTTGGACATCGGGAATCCTCTGTTCCTTTTTCTTACTATGATAACCAACAAAAAGTGGTTGGTTATTCTCAAGACTATTCCAATCTGATTGTACAAGCAGTAAAAGACAAAATAGGCAAACCTAACCTGCAAGTTCGCCTGATCCCTATTACCTCTCAGAATCGCATTCCATTATTACAAAATGGTACATTTGATTTTGAGTGTGGCTCAACAACCAACAATGAAGCTCGTCAACAACAAGCTAGCTTCTCTAATACTATTTTTATCGTAGGTACACGTTTACTGGCGAAAAAAGACAGTGGAATTAAAGATTTTGCTGACTTGTCAGGTAAAAACGTAGTCGTAACATCAGGAACAACGTCTGAAATGTTACTTAACAAATTAAATGATGAGAAAAAGATGAATATGCGCATTATCAGCGCAAAAGATCATGGAGACTCGTTCCGTACACTTGAATCAGGTCGTGCTGTTGCCTTTATGATGGACGACGCATTACTAGCTGGTGAACGTGCTAAAGCGAAAAAACCGGGTGAGTGGGAAATTGTAGGAACCCCACAATCTGAAGAAGCTTATGGTTGTATGTTGCGTAAAGACGATGCTCAATTCAAAGCATTAATCGATGAAACTATCGCTAACGCACAAAAATCAGGCGAAGCAGAAAAATCCTTCAATCGCTGGTTCAATGCACCGATCCCACCTAAAAATCTTAACTTAGAATTCACTATCTCTGATGAAATGAAAGCCTTATTTGCATCACCAAATGATAAGGCACTGAACTAAAAATACATAAGCAGTTGATGCAAACAAATAATTATAAAGTATCTGTTGGACAGACAGATCAGTGAAGTTTGGGGCAGCCGTTCCCTGCCCCTCTTTTTTCACCGGAGGTGAAATCATGTCGATTGATTGGGATTGGGGGATATTCTTCCAAGAAGCCCCTTTCGGAAACACCACATACTTAGGATGGCTGATTTCTGGCTTCCAAGTCACTATTGCCTTATCTCTATGCGCTTGGGTTATTGCCTTTCTTGTTGGTTCTTTATTCGGAATTTTACGCACTGTCCCTAATCGCTGGCTTTCAAGCTTAGGTACTGTTTATGTTGAATTATTCCGTAACGTACCACTTATTGTTCAATTCTTTACGTGGTATCTCGTCATTCCTGAACTATTACCTCAATCTATTGGCGACTGGTTTAAAATGGACTTAGCGCCAAATGTGCAATTTTTTGTCTCTTCAGCACTCTGCTTAGGTTTATTTACCGCAGCGCGTATGTGTGAACAAGTCAGAGCTGCAATAAACTCATTGCCCCGTGGTCAAAAAGCCGCAGGCTTAGCATTGGGCTTAACCTTACCTCAAACTTATCGTTATGTTTTATTACCCAATGCATATCGAGTCATTATTCCACCAATGACCTCCGAAATGCTTAATCTCGTGAAAAACTCAGCGATTGCTTCTACTATCGGACTTATTGATATGGCAGCACAAGCGAATAAACTCCTCGATTATTCAGCGAAAGCGTATGAGTCATTCACAGCAATTACCCTCGCCTATGTTTTTATCAATGTCATCATTATGTTACTCATGAGTTGGCTTGAAAAACGTGTGCGTTTACCTGGCACAACAGGAGGTCAATAATGTACGAATTTGACTGGAGTTCTGTTGTTCCAAGCCTACCATTTCTAGTCGATGGTATGGCAATCACTTTAAAAATCACTATCACCGCTATAGTAGTTGGTATTTTATGGGGAACGGTGCTTGCTGTTATGCGCCTTTCTACGTTTAAACCTATTAGTTGGTTTGCGGCCGCTTACGTTAATACCTTTCGTTCAATCCCATTAGTCATGGTATTACTGTGGTTTTATTTAATTGTGCCTAACATATTACAAAATGTTCTAGGACTTTCACCAAAAAGTGATATCCGTTTAATTTCGGCAATGATAGCGTTCTCATTATTTGAAGCTGCGTACTACTCTGAAATTATAAGGGCAGGTATTCAAAGTGTTAGTAAAGGACAATTTTCTGCCTCACTTGCATTAGGTATGACCAAATCACAAACAATGCGTTTAGTGATCTTACCTCAAGCCTTTCGAGCCATGATCCCGCTTTTACTGACTCAAGGAATTGTCTTGTTCCAAGATACGTCCTTAGTTTACGTATTAAGTCTCACTGACTTTTTCAGAACGGCGGCAAATATTGGTGAACGCGATGGTACACAAGTTGAAATGATCCTCTTTGCTGGTTTTGTTTATTTTGTCATTAGCTTCGCTGCTTCAATGTTAGTGAACTTTCTTAAAAAAAGGACTACCTAGATGATTTCCCTAAAAGATGTATCCAAATGGTATGGTCAGTTTCAAGTACTGACTGAATGTTCCACTGAAGTTAAAAAGGGGGAAGTTGTTGTTGTCTGTGGACCTTCTGGCTCAGGTAAATCAACACTGATTAAAACAGTGAATGGTCTAGAACCAATACAGCAAGGTGAGATACTTGTTAATGAAATCAAAGTAAATGACAAGCATACCGATCTTGCTAAATTACGAGCAAAAGTAGGTATGGTATTCCAACATTTTGAACTCTTTCCCCATCTCTCTATTATTGAAAATCTTACACTCGCACAAGTTAAAGTGCTTAATAGAGAGAAAGGCGCTGCAAAAGAAAAAGGCTTAAAGTTATTAGAACGTGTAGGCCTATCCAGTCATGCGAACAAATACCCAGCTCAACTTTCTGGCGGTCAACAACAGCGTGTCGCCATTGCTCGTGCTTTATGTATGGATCCTATTGCAATGTTATTTGATGAACCGACATCCGCACTTGATCCTGAAATGATTAATGAAGTCCTTGATGTAATGGTAGAGCTTGCAAATGAAGGTATGACGATGATGGTAGTGACCCATGAAATGGGTTTTGCTAAAAAGGTTGCTGACCGTATTATTTTTATGGATGAAGGTCGAATAGTGGAAGATAGACCTAAAAATGACTTTTTTGATAATCCAAAATCAGCACGAGCCAAAGATTTCCTCGCTAAAATTCTGCATTAATCGCTGCATCTCCTCTGCTGGCGTGCTTTTTTAGCACGTCAGCCCAAAATAATAATTTCGATTAACCTCGCAACTAAATATCAAAAAAACTTATTTTCTCGCAATATCAAAATTATTTTTTCAGAAAATACGCATTTATTCTCTTTTTGGTTTAACTCTTTTCAAGATATCTCGCAATTGTCTTGAAAAAGTTATGCAAACAGTGGCTTTCATTAAGATCAATAGTTGTGGCTATTAGACAAAATCAGCTATGCTATGCAAGTCTTAATTTCATAATAGCGGTTACCCTCCGGTAGCCATTAATTCACCATAGGATTATCGGTGCCATGCAAGAACAATATCGTCCCGAAGATATAGAGCAAACTATCCAGGAACACTGGGAAAAGAACAACACATTTAAAGTGACAGAAGATAATAACAAAGAAAAATATTACTGCCTGTCAATGCTACCTTATCCTTCTGGCCGACTACACATGGGACACGTCCGTAACTACACCATTGGTGACGTGATTTCCCGTTATCAACGAATGCAAGGTAAAAACGTCTTACAACCTATTGGTTGGGATGCATTTGGCTTACCTGCAGAAGGTGCCGCTGTAAAAAATAATACCGCGCCAGCGCCGTGGACTTACGAAAATATCAATTACATGAAAAACCAGTTAAAAAAACTGGGTTTTGGTTACGATTGGGATCGTGAAGTCACTACTTGTACACCAGAATATTATCGTTGGGAACAGTGGTTCTTTACTAAGTTATATGAAAAAGGCTTAGTGTATAAAAAGACCTCCGCCGTTAACTGGTGCCCACATGACTTAACCGTATTAGCTAACGAACAAGTTATTGACGGCTGTTGTTGGCGTTGTGATACCCCTGTAGAACGTAAAGAAATTCCACAGTGGTTTATCAAAATTACCGATTACGCAGAAGAACTGTTAAACGATTTAGATACGTTAGATGAGTGGCCAGAACAAGTTAAGACCATGCAACGTAACTGGATTGGTCGTTCAGAAGGTGTCGAAATTAAATTTGATGTGGCCGATAGCGACGACACAATGACCGTTTATACAACGCGTCCTGATACATTTATGGGCGTCACTTATGTTGCAGTTGCAGCAGGTCACCCATTAGCGCAAAAAGCTGCTCAAAATAACCCTGAAGTTCAGCACTTCATTGATGAATGCCGTAACATGAAAATGGCAGAAGCCGATATGGCAACAATGGAGAAAAAAGGGATTGCAACGGGTCTTTATGCTATCCATCCATTAACTAAAGAGAAAGTAGCTATTTGGGTTGCTAACTTTGTATTAATGGAATACGGCACAGGTGCTGTAATGGCGGTTCCAGGTCATGATGAACGTGACTGGGAATTTGCAACTAAATACAATTTACCAATTAAAGCTGTTATTGCGGATGCTGAAGGTAATCAACCTGACTTATCTGAAGGCGCATTAACCGAGAAAAATAGCCTGATTAACTCTGGTGAATTCTCTGGATTAGACAACCAAGCTGGCTTTAACGCAATTGCAGATAAACTAGCACAAATGGGTGTTGGTGAACGTAAAGTTAACTACCGTTTACGTGACTGGGGTGTTTCTCGTCAACGTTACTGGGGCGCACCAATTCCAATGGCTACCTTAGAAGACGGTACAGTTGTTCCTGTTCCTGAAGATCAACTACCCGTTATCCTGCCAGAAGATGTAAAAATGGATGGGATAACCAGTCCAATTAAAGCTGATCCTGAGTGGGCAAAAACCACCATTAATGGTCAGCCAGCACTGCGTGAAACAGATACTTTTGACACCTTTATGGAATCATCTTGGTATTACGCTCGTTATACCTGCCCTGATTACGATAAAGGCATGTTAGATCCAAAAGCAGCTAACTATTGGTTACCTGTTGACTGGTATATTGGTGGTATTGAACACGCCATCATGCACTTAATGTATTTCCGCTTCTTCCATAAACTGATGCGTGATGCCGGTTTAGTGAACTCTGATGAACCAGCAAAACGTTTACTGTGTCAAGGTATGGTATTAGCGGATGCGTTCTATTACACCGGTGAAGATGGTGCTCGTCATTGGGTATCTCCTGCTGAAGCTATCGTTGAACGTGATGAGAAAAACCGCATCATAAAAGCGACTGACAGTGAAGGACATGAGCTGACTTATGCTGGCATGAGCAAAATGTCTAAATCTAAAAATAACGGTATTGACCCACAAACGATGGTTGAACGTTATGGCGCAGATACCGTCCGTTTATTTATGATGTTTGCCGCTCCACCAGAATTAACACTTGAATGGCAAGAGTCTAGTGTTGAAGGTGCAAATCGTTTCTTACGTCGTTTATGGCGTTTAGTTCATGAACATACACAAAAAGGAGCGACACAGTCACTTGATCTTTCTGCACTGACAGAAGAACAAAAAGATTTGCGTCGTGACTTACATAAAACAATTGCAAAAGTATCTGATGACGTAGGTCGTCGTTTAGCCTTTAACACCGCGATTGCAGCCATCATGGAGTTAATGAATAAATTAACTCGTGCAAGTCAAGATACAGAGCAAGATCGTGCATTAATGCAAGAAGCATTAGAAGCCATCGTTCGTATGCTTTCTCCAATCATTCCTCACGCTTGTTTTGTTATGTGGCAGGCATTAGGTGGAAAAGAGGACGTTGATGTTGCACCATGGCCGGTTGCTGATGAAGAAGCAATGATCGATGACACCAAGCTAATAATCGTTCAAGTGAATGGTAAAGTGCGTGGTCGAGTCACTGTTCCGGCTAATTCAGAAAAAGAATATGTTCAGGAAATGGCGACAAAAGAGTACAGTGTTGCTAAATACTTGGAAGATGTGACTATTCGTAAAGTCATTTATGTTCCAGGAAAATTACTGAACATCGTTGTTGGCTGATAAGGAGGCCTAGTGCGATATCTATTTTCGCTATTTTTCGGTTTAGCGGTGTTAATCACCGCTGGCTGCGGTTTTCACTTACAAGGGAAAACTCAGGTTCCAGCAGAATTAAAAACGCTTTATCTTAGCTCTGGTGACCCTTATGGCCCATTATCTCGTGTAATGCGTCAACAACTCAGACTTAGTGATGTTCAGCTTGTTGAAAATCCAACAGCAGATATCCCTATTCTCAAAATTGTCGGTTCGTCAGAGAGTACAGAGACCGTTTCTGTGTATCAAGACGGTAAATCAGCAGAACGTCAGCTAACATTTGTGCTAGATGCGCAAGTGATTATGCCTGATGGAACGATTTACCCAATTTCATCACAGGTTTCACGCCCATTCTTCGATAACCCATTAGAAGCACTCGCAAAAGATGCTGAAAATGACATTATCAAGCAAGAGATGCGTGAACAAGCGACAGCAATATTAGTGCGTAAATTATTGGTTGTTCACAATGCTGAACGCCAAAAAGCTGCACAAGCTGAGCAAGCAAAACAGATAATCTCTCCGGCCAAATGATCCGCTTATATCCAGAACAACTGAATGCGCAGCTCCAAGAGGGGCTGCGCCAAAGTTATCTACTCTGGGGTAATGAACCTCTGTTACTCCAAGAGTCTCAAGATGCCATCCAATCTGTTGCTAAAGCCCAAGGATTTATTGAACACTATCAATTTACTCTTGATAATAATACGGACTGGAATGAAATTTACTCACTTTGTCAATCGCTAAGCCTTTTTTCTCAAAGGCAATCTCTTTTGCTGCATTTGCCTGAAAATGGCCCCAATGCAGCCATGTCAGAGAAACTCACAAGGTTATCTCAAGAGTTACATCAAGATTTATTGTTGATTTTACGTGGCAATAAACTCACTAAGGCTCAAGAAAACAGTGAATGGTTTAAAACATTAAGCCAGAATGGAACGTATATTTCTTGTCTGACGCCTGAACTTGATAAATTACCTAATTGGGTTGCTCGTCGAGCAAAACAAAAAGGATTAGCGCTGGATGAACAAGGTAACCAACTACTTTGCTACTGCTATGAAGGTAATTTGCTCGCATTAGCACAAGCGATAGAGCGTCTTTCCCTACTTTACCCTGACGGTAAATTGACATTACCTAGAGTAGAAGCGGCCGTTAATGACGCGTCACATTTTACCCCTTATCACTGGGTTGATGCATTACTGACAGGAAAAACACAACGTGCATGGCATATCTTGCAACAACTCAAAAGAGAAGATTCTGAACCTGTTATTTTACTTAGAACTTTACAACGTGAGTTAATGCAGTTGATTACACTACATCGTGAATCTAAAACAGCTTCGTTAAAAACGATTTTTGATAAGCATCGAATTTGGCAAAACAGGCGCCCAATATTCACAGCAGCACTACAGCGTTTATCCGAGCATCAATTGCTAACGGCAATACGGTTATTAGCCAGTATCGAAATGACCATCAAACAAGATTATGGTCAAACTGTTTGGCCATCTCTTAACGCGTTAGGCTTATTGCTTTGTGGGAAAGCATTACCAGAAGGATTTGTAAATCATGCCTAAAAATAATGATCCTACACCTTTAATTAATCAAGCTATCGCCTTATACGGTGGCACATTTGATCCAATTCATTATGGGCATTTACGTCCTGTTGAAGCACTTTCAGGATTAATTGGCTTAAAAGAAGTGGTATGGCTACCCAATAATATTCCCCCTCATCGCCCTCAACCGGAGGCATCTTCTCAACAACGACTTGAGATGGTGCGACTTGCTCTTGAGTCCTATTCTTCATTTAAAGTGGATACCCGTGAACTTGAGAAGCCAACACCTTCTTATACTATTGAGACATTAAGAGACTTCAGACAAGAAATTGGTAATAAACAACCTTTAGCATTTATTATTGGCCAAGATTCATTACTTTCAATTAATACATGGCATCAGTGGGATGAACTATTAGATGTATGCCATTTGTTAGTTTGTGCTCGCCCTGGTTATCAAACTCATTTCGAGTCAGCCCAAATGCAAACTTGGCTAACTCAGCATCAGACAAAACAGCAAGAAGATATTCATTGCTTACCTTCTGGCAAAATTTTTCTGGCCGATACACCTCTTTATAATATTTCAGCAACAGATATTCGGGCTCGTCATAAAGCGGGATTAGACTGCCACGATTTACTACCAAATGCAGTTGAAAACTATATCCGCCAATACCAACTCTATAAATAATTTATTATTTCTAAAGTTGTTCTCTGAGATAATCAAAAGCTTGCGGATAAGGTGAGAAGTAGCGTTGATGAATCAAATAATCATCAGGATAAACACTTAGCCAATATTGAAGTAAATTATAAGGCTTGGAAAAAGGCACAACACCTTGACGATATAGCAAAATTGTCTGTGCCAGTTCTTGTTTTTGTTGTGAGTTTAGATTTCGCTTAAAATACCCTGCCATATGCATTAACGCATTAGTTTGCCCTTCTCTATTCGCTGCAACACTGAATGCCTTCATTAGCTTTTCCAGATATTTCGATGCAACTTCTTCAAGGGGAATGGCATCAGAAAAATTAGCAATATCATGCCCCAATTCTCGATAAGCTGCTAGTGAATAAGCCATAATTAAATATTTGTATCGGCTATGAAATTTAACTAAAGCCCCTTTAGTTAATGATTGATTAACCTGTTGTTGGTAATCAAACAGTGTGAAAAATTGGGTAAGAAAATGATCAAAAACAATAGGCTGTAAAAGTTGGTCAATATTTAATTGAGGTAAAGTAAAATTCACGGGTGAGATAAGGCTGTCTCCTTTTTTTCCAATATAACCATAAAGTGGCAACAGGTTATCTCTATTTTGAGCCTCTATCTGCATAATGCCTATCTTTTCCGCCTGAACAGTATCGCAAAGCAAAGCTAACTTTTCTTGCAATTGGTGATTGGTGTTACTCATAATTTCTGAAGATATCCCGAGATAATTCACTTTTCTTTCCATTCTTTTTCTCTCCAATTAAAAAGTCTGAGCATTACACCGTATAATCTGAACACAACAAAGTAAAACACACCTAATTAGGTGTTTGATGAGCATTGACAGACGAGGTTTAGCTGTTATTCTCACCCTCTGTTCCCTTAAGGGAACTGTAAGGTAAAACTGTCGTCTAAATGGAAAAGTTCTTATCTGCCTTCTTTTTGTTATTTATTATGACGCAGTTAATGGACATATATGAATTTTTCTAAATCAAACGTCGAAAAACAAGAAAATGAGATTTATGTTCTTGTTATTGCTAACTGGAATTAATCATCCAGTAAAATAGATTTATTGGTATAAATTCCTTTAAAATAGCATTCATATTCTAAATAATTTGAGGCGCAGTTAGACAACAATTGAAGTAAGTCGCTAGGAATATACCCAAGTATATAACTAGTGCGAATAAATGTAGTCAACAACGCTGCAACTTAAAGTATCACGAGTATGTTATTTTTCGGTTGAATTAACTCATTAGATTAAAGGTGATCCTTTTGCAAGGTTCTGAATTACAGCAATTTATTATTGATAAACTTGAAGATTCTAAAGCTCAAGACATTATTGCATTAGATGTCCGCGGAAAATCAAGTGTAACTGATTACATGATTATTTGTACGGGTACATCAAGCAGACACCTGATGTCTGTTGCAGATAACCTCGTTGATGATTGCCGCGAAGCGGGATTACAACCGTTAGGTGTTGAAGGACAAGGCGTTTCTGACTGGATTGTCGTTGATCTTGGTGAAGCCATGGTACACGTCATGCAAGAAGATAGTCGCCGTATGTATGAACTTGAAAAACTCTGGAGCTGAGTTTGAAATTACAGCTCATTGCCGTTGGTACAAAAATGCCGGACTGGATACAGACCGGCTTTATGGATTATCTTAATCGATTCCCCAAAGATATGCCTTTAGAACTTATCGAGATCCCCGCAGGCAAGCGTGGAAAGAATGCAGATATCAAACGTATTCTCGAAAAAGAAGGTGAACAAATGTTAGCTGCAGTAGGTAAAGGGAATCGTATCGTCACTCTCGATATTCCTGGCGCTCGCTGGGATACGCCAAAACTTGCAGAACAACTTGATCGATGGAAGCTTGATGGTAGAAATGTCAGCTTACTCATTGGCGGCCCTGAAGGATTAGCACCTGCTTGTAAAACTGCGGCTGAACAAAGCTGGTCTTTATCTCCTTTAACCATGCCACATCCCCTTGTTCGTGTCGTGGTTGCAGAAAGCCTTTATCGAGCATGGAGCATTACCACAAACCATCCTTATCATCGTGAATAATCAATAAATTGGCGGGTCAGTAAGTGAAGTCAAATGGGATGAAAAGAAAAAAACGTACCCCGTTTCGAGATTATACTGCGGAATCAAAGCTATTTATCCGTCGTGTGATTGTCGCATTTTCAGTAATTATTATATTGAGTGGTGTTTTGGTTTTTAACCTCAATCACTTACAAATCACTCGCCATGACGATTATCAAACACGTTCAAATGATAACCGAATTAAATTAGTACCGATTGCGCCCAGCAGAGGCATTATTTACGACCGCAATGGTATCCCTCTTGCGCTCAATCGTACTATCTATCAATTAGAAGTTGTGCCTGAAAAGGTAGCAAACTTACAAGAAACACTTGAAAGTTTAAGAGATATTGTTGACTTAACTGATGAAGATATTGCTGCATTCGAAAAAGAGCGCAAACGCTCACGCCGATTTAGCTCTATTGCCTTAAAAACAACATTAAGCCAAGTACAAGTCGCCCGTTTCGCAATCAACCAATACCGCTATCCTGGTTTAGAAATTAAAGGTTATCAGCGTCGTTATTATCCTTATGGCTCAGCATTAACGCATGTGATTGGTTATGTTGCGAAAATTAACGATAAAGATGTTGAACGCCTTGATAAAGAAGGTTTATCACCTAACTATGCAGCGACTCACGATATCGGCAAGTTAGGCATCGAACGTTATTATGAGTCTGTTTTACATGGCACAACGGGCTATGAGGAAGTTGAAGTTAATAGCCGTGGTCGAGTTATTCGCCAATTACACGAGCAGCCTCCACAAGCCGGTAAAGATATCTATCTTACCATCGACCTTGAACTGCAAACCTATATTGAAGAATTACTCACCACAAGCCGAGCCGCGGTTGTAGTAACCGACCCTCGCAATGGTGAAATTTTAGCGCTTGTATCAAACCCTAGTTATGATCCTAACTTATTTGTCGGTGGAATTTCGAATACCGATTATCAAGGGTTACTAAATAACCCAGATAGGCCACTGATCAACCGTACAACCCAAGGTCTTTATCCGCCAGCATCAACCGTGAAACCATTTATGTCTGTTGCGGCATTAAGCGAAGGTGTAATCACAGCCAATACAACAATTCATGATCCCGGTTGGTGGCAACTTCCTGGTTCTGAAAAACGTTATCGAGATTGGAAACGTTGGGGACATGGAAAACTTAATGTGACAAAATCTATCGTAGAATCTGCGGATACCTTCTTCTACCAAGTTGCTTATGATATGGGGATTGATCGCATATCAACTTGGATGAGTCGCTTTGGTTATGGTGAATATACAGGTATTGATTTATCTGAAGAGCGTAATGGGATCATGCCAACACGTGAATGGAAACAGCAACGTTATAAAAAACCTTGGTATCAAGGTGACACGATCCCTGTAGGAATTGGACAAGGCTATTGGACAGCAACGCCCATTCAAATGGCGAAAGCTTTAATGACATTAATTAATGACGGCCAAGTTAAAACTCCTCACCTGCTTTATGGTACAAAACTTGGCAATGAAATGTTGCCTTATGTTGATAAGGAAACACGCCAAATTGGTGATATCAACTCAGGTTATTGGGAATTAGCAAAACACGGTATGTATGGTGTGGCTAACTTCCCAAATGGTACAGGCCGCCGAAGTTTTGCTGATGCACCTTATAAAGTAGCTGCAAAATCAGGAACAGCACAGGTGTTTAGTTACGAAACCTACAATGCAAGCCAATTGGCTGAACATCTTCGTGACCACAAATTGATGATTGCCTTTGCGCCTTACGATAACCCAACCATAGCCATCTCTATTATCCTAGAAAATGGTGGTGCTGGCCCTTCTGTTGGTGATATTACAAGACAAATTCTTGACCACATTCTCCTTGGTGATAACAACACAGTATTGCCAGCTTCTCCACCCGCACCGCGTGGTTCAGAGGAATAATACTTATGACTGAAAATAACAAGAAAAAATCCTTCTGGACACGGATCCATATCGACCCTTTATTCTTGCTCTGTATTATTGCTTTATTAGGATACAGCGCATTTATTATGTGGAGTGCCAGTGGACAAGATCCAGAAATGATGCAACGTAAGTTAGGGCAGATTGCAATGGGTTTTATGATCATGATAGTCATGGCTCAAATCCCACCACGAGTCTATGAAAGCTGGGCTCCTCATCTCTATTTCTTCTGTGTTATTTTACTTATTCTTGTTGATGTCTTTGGTCAAATCAGTAAAGGGGCTCAACGTTGGCTAGATTTAGGCATTGTGCGTTTTCAGCCTTCAGAAATCGCTAAAATAGCCGTGCCTTTAATGGTCGCTCGATTTATGAATCGCGATGTGTGCCCTCCGACATTGCGTAATACTGCTATTGCTTTAGTCATTATTTTTGTGCCAACTTTATTAGTCGCAGCACAGCCTGACTTAGGAACCTCTATTCTTGTTGCCGCATCGGGTTTATTTGTTCTTTTTCTTGCAGGAATGAGTTGGCGCCTTATCACTGTAGCCATAGTTCTTGTTGCTGCTTTTATCCCCATACTCTGGTTTTTCCTTATGCATGATTACCAACAAGCTAGGGTAATGATGCTACTTGACCCTGAATCTGATCCACTCGGTGCCGGATATCATATTATCCAATCTAAAATTGCCATTGGTTCTGGCGGATTACATGGAAAAGGATGGTTACAAGGCACGCAATCTCAATTAGAATTCTTACCTGAGCGCCATACAGACTTTATTTTTGCTGTATTGGCTGAAGAACTCGGATTAATTGGTGTTTTGATACTGCTAGCTCTTTATATACTCTTAATTGCGCGAGGCCTTTACCTTGCAACGAAAGCACAAAATACATTTGGCAGAGTAATGATTGGCGGATTAATGCTAATCTTCTTTGTCTATGTCTTTGTCAACATAGGAATGGTGAGTGGTATTCTTCCTGTTGTCGGTGTTCCGTTACCGCTAATGAGTTATGGAGGCTCGGCCCTAATTGTCTTAATGGCAGGATTTGGCATTGTTATGTCTATTCATACACACCGAAAACTATTATCGAAAAGTTTATAATGAGGTTTCTATGCGTCTGCAATGGGTTTTGGTAGGTATCAGTGCATTGCTACTTTCAGGATGTGTTGTTGATAAGCCGAACACGAATAAACAGCCTGCACCATTACCCAATGTGCCAGCTCAACGTGTTCTTGGTGCTGAACCTCGTTACGAGCCTTATCACCCAACAGCAAATCAAGATTACCGAAAAAATGGTGTGATCTATCGTATTGTGACTGATCCTGCAAACTTTAGTGAGCGAGGAGAGGCTATTGTTTATGATAGCTTAGCGATGAGTCGTTTAACGACTATTGGTGAACGTGTCAATCCCTATGAATTTGCGGCTGCACATCCTACATTACCCATTCCAAGTTATGTAAAAATTACAAACTTACTCAATGGGCGCACAATGGTTGTACGTATTAACGACCGTGGCCCTTACGTTAATGGAAAACAAATTCAAGTCACTCCAGCGGTTTCTGATAGCTTACGTTTAATGCCGACAACCCCATTACTTATTGAAGGGATTGTTGTTGATCAAACTGGCCATATGAGTGGTATTGGTACGCATGGTGCGCAAATAGAAAAGAAAACAACGGCATTACCTGAGCGCCCTAATTTTAATGCTCAACCAGCTGCGCCTGCGCCATTAACAACATCAACGCCTACCAACAACAATATGCCAGTTGAGTCACCTGCGCCAACTCCAGTTCCAGCAAAAACACCAACTCCAGTGCTAGTTCCAACGCCAGCAGAGACGGAAACAAAAGCGTCAAAACCAGGATTATCGGCAAACTCCATAGCACAAGGTTTTTATGTCCAAGTCAGTGCTCTAAGTAACGAAAATAATGCACAGTTTTGGCTCAATGATTTATCGTCATTATTTAACACACAAGGTGTGATAAATAAAACAGATGGATTATATAAAGTGCAACTCGGCCCTTATTCATCTAAAGAGCAAGCCGAAACGATAAAAAACAAGCTAAAACAAGTTAAAAATATCACTGGGTTTATTATTACCCAATAAAAGATAATGTTACGTAAAATTCTTTTTATATCAGCAAATTCAAGCGTAGAATCATCCAGATTTGCTGATATTTTATTTATCGGTTCCTATTTTTCCCTGAATTTTGGATAAAACAAACAGAATGAAACAGATACTCCCAGCAAAACGACTAAGAACCAGCTTATTAAGTGCCACGTTTGCTTTACTCACAGTCAGTCATCAAGGTATTGCAGAAGATTCCCTAAAAACAATGATACCCGCTGTTCCTAGTATCGAAGCCGAATCTTATATTCTGATTGATTATAATTCTGGGAAAGTATTGGCTGAAATGAATGCTGATGTTCGCCGTGATCCTGCAAGTTTAACCAAGATGATGACCAGCTATGTTATTGGTCAATCTATTCGTGCTGGTAAAATATCTAATAGCGATATTGTACCCATTGGTGAAGAAGCATGGGCAACGGGCAATCCTATTTTTCGTGGCTCTTCTTTAATGTTCTTAAAACCAGGTGATCAAGTTACAGTTGCACAGTTAACACGTGGTATTAACTTACAATCAGGTAATGATGCTTGTGTCGCAATGGCCTCTTATGTTGCAGGGAGCCAAGATACATTTGTGGCTATGATGAACGATTACGTTAAGCGTCTAGGTTTACAAAATACACAGTTCCAAACCGTTCATGGCCTTGATGCCCCAGGACAATACAGCACAGCTCGTGATATGGCTCTAATCGGTGCTGCATTAATTCGCGATGTACCAGATGAATATGCCATTTATAAAGAAAAAGAGTACACTTACAACAATATCCGCCAAACTAACCGAAATGGCTTGTTGTGGGATACCAGTTTAAACGTTGATGGTATTAAAACAGGTCATACTGCATCCGCTGGCTATAATCTTGTCGCCTCTGCAACTGAAGGTAATATGCGTTTAATTTCTGCAGTTATGGGCGGTCACTCACCTAAAGGTCGTGATGTCGAAAGTAAAAAACTACTTACTTGGGGTTTTCGTTTCTTTGAAACCGTAAAACCATTGCAAGTCGGTAAAGAATTTGCGGCAGAGCCTATCTGGTATGGTGAAACAGATAAAGTACAATTAGGGGTAGATAAAGATGTTTATTTAACTATTCCTCGTGGTCGTTTAAAAGATTTAAAAGCAAGCTATGTTCTTGATAATGTAGAATTACATGCACCAGTCACTAAAAACCAAGTTGTAGGAACAATTAATTTCCAACTTGATGGACAAGTTATTGAGCAGCGCCCGCTTGTTGTGATGAATGAAGTAAAAGAAGGTGGCTTCTTTAGTCGTATTATCGATTACATCAAATTATTATTCTCACACTGGTTTGGCTAAGACTTGAAAAAGGTAAATGTGACCACATATAACTTACATATAGATATTGGCATAAACACATTTACCATTACCATATTTACCCTAATGATTAGTATCGCATTCCTTATTATGTAGGGAATGCGCTTTTTATTTGCTAAGATTAGGTATAGAAATAAATTATTAAAACAACAGCACCTGTTGTCTTAAGGAATTACATTATGATGAAAACAAAATTAAACGAGCTGTTAGAGTTCCCATGTTCTTTCACTTATAAAGTGATGGGTCATGCAAAACCAGAATTAGTGGATCAAGTTGTTGAAGTCATTCAACGCCACGCGCCTGGTGATTACACTCCTTCAGTAAAACCAAGTAGCAAAGGTAATTACCACTCTGTTTCTATTACCATCAACGCAACTCATATCGACCAAGTAGAAACGTTATATAAAGAATTAGGTGAACTTGAACTGGTACGTATGGTTCTATAGTCTCTTTTATACTCTCCTCGTATTTATTCTCGAGGAGAGTCGCTTTCCTCTCTTTCTCAGCATGTAAGATGCACTCTCGTTTATCTAAGTTTCTCAATACTTATTAACTTTCTAATACACCCCATTTTTTTAGAATCACATGTTTAGGACTAGGTGATATCTCATGTTTTTTTGGTATAAATATATTTTTTGAACAATAAATAATAATAAAAAGTTATTCAAATAAGCTAAGTTATATCACTTAATTAATTAAGCAAAACCACTTAATTAATTTAACAACAAAAGAGAAGATAATAATCATTTACAGTTTGAAATAATAAAAAATTTAATATTATTAAACAATAAGTATTAGTATTATCACTTATTAATATCATCTTTTTTTGTCTTATTAAGCTTATAAACAATAAACAAAGAATAAACAAAAATAAACAAATGCTCTAAATTTACTCTATATAATTGTATTTAGTTATATTATCTTCTACTATTAATCTAGTACGCTTATTTAGAATACTACTCTTCATCATTTATTTGAGTGAAAGACATGAATAACACTTTACTAGACAGATTACGTAAGAAAAAAATATTTTCTTACTTTATAATAGCATCTCAATTTTCATTTCCTATTGCACTATCATTAACACCTACTATTCAATCTTATGCCGCTACGGCAGAAGAAAATAAATTATCAACAAACACAGAAAATAATAACGGGCGATGGCTTGCTCAGCAAACAAGTCAATTAGGGACTATATTATCTAGTGATAACACCCATGATGCTGCTTCACAATACCTAATAAATCAGGCTAATAGCAAAGTTAATAGAGAAATTGAAAATTGGTTTAATCAATATGGTAAAGCTCAAATAAATTTAGGTGTAGATAAGCATTTCACTCTAAAAAACACAGAAGCTAAAGTCATTATTCCTTTTTACGAAACAGACAATTATCTTTTATTTAATCAAACAGCATTCCATCGTAGTTATGATAGAAACCAAGGTAATATAGGCTTTGGTATCCGTAAATTTGATAATACTCAACTCTATGGTTTTAATACGCATTTTGACCACGATTTTTCAGGTAAAAATAGCCGTATAGGGGTTGGTCTTGAATATCGTCGAGATTATTTTTCAATTAGTTCGAATTATTATAATAGAATAACAGGTTGGAAAGACTCAAGTATTGTAAAAGGTTATAATGAACGTCCCGCAAATGGTTGGGATATTAGAACACAAAGTTATCTTCCTGCTTACCCTCAATTAGGCTTTAAAGCCAATTTTGAACAATATTATGGTGATAACGTTGACCTTTTTAATAACACATCAAACTTATCTAAAGATCCATACGCTATCACTGCGGGGCTTAATTACACTCCTTTTCCACTATTAACAATTAATGCTGAACATAAATTAGGTAAAAGCGGTGATAATGATACTCAATTGGGTCTTTCATTTAATTACCAATTCGGTACACCAATTAATGCTCAATTAGATCCAAATAATATAAAACCATTACGTTTACTTGAAAATAGTAAATATGACTTCGTTGATAGAAATAACAATATCATTTTTGATTATCAAGAGCAGTCTTATCTTTCTTTAAAAACACCTGATTTAATAGAAGGTTATAGTAATGAACAAAAGACTGTCACCATTAGTGTAGAATCTAGTGCGGGTCTTGATTACATTGATATTGACGGTAGCCGTTTTCTTCAACACGGCGGTAGAATTATTGAACAAGGTCAAAATAGCTATCTACTCTATTTGCCTTATTATGATCAACAAGAAGGGGCAACAAATACCTATAATATTGTAGCGACAGCATACGATAAAAAAGGTCGGGCTTCCTCATCTGAAACGACTAAAGTTGTTGTTCTAAAAAGTGGTATAGTGCAAAAAGCCGCTATCTCAGCAACACCACAAAAAATAGGTATCGATGATACATCAATCGTATCCTTAAGCTTTACAAATAATGATGGTGAGCCCATTGAAGTTGATGATGCAAGTATTATCATGAGTAATAGTGCTAAAGGTGCATTGTCTAAAACACAATACAATGCAAAAGATAAAGTTTATCAAGCTAAATTTATTAGTACAGCTCCTGAGATCGTCCATTTTTACGGCTATTTTAACCAAACCGTTCATCAAGATATTTCCACAACAGTGACTGTAGAAAATCAGGCGCCTGTTTATAATCAGCTGACGCTAAAAGCAGATAAAAATGATATTACGCTAGGACAGTCAACAATATTACGACTTACTTTCTTTAATAAAGAGATGCAATCAATAGAAGTTGATAATGCAAATATTTTATTAATAAATAGCGATAAAGGTGAGATCTCAAATACAACGTACGACTCTGCAACAAAACAATATATTGCAACCTTTACTGGTAAAAATGTAGGTGATGCTATTTTCCAACCATCTATAAATAATGAAGTTATTACGGATACCAAAGAGAAAGTTAAAATATCTACATTTAAAAATATTGATTTGACTGCTGCAAATGAAATGTATGTTGGAGATTCATCTAAAGTTATCATGACAATATTGGATGATAATGATCAGCCAATGGAAGCTGATAACGCAGTAATCCAAATTGTCAAAATAGATAACCAAACAGGTAACGGTGTTATCTCCGAGACTACCTATAATGCCGCTGAAAAATATTATTCAGCTCAATTTACTGCAACAGAAACGGGTAAAGTAACCTTCTATCCTTATGTTGCAAATACTCCTTATCCTGATAGTAAAGCTGAAACATCTATTCTTTCTCATTCAGAAAAATATAAGATTGTTTCTTTAAAAGCCACCCCTGAACAAATTATCCAAAATAGAACCTCTGTTATCACAGCAGAAGTGCAAGATAATAAAGGCCAACCTGTCACAGATAAACCTGTTGAAATCGTTTTAACAACAAATATTGGTTCATTGAGCAACACCACCGCAGTATCAGGGAAACCTGGTGTCTATCAAGCAACCTATACAGGTACACAACCGACAACAGCAACTTTTGGCGTTAGTATTGATGATGTTCAAAACAATGATACTAAAGTAAATGTTGTAGTCTGGGGAATGAATGATTTAAATGCAAAACTTGTTGCAGATAAATCATCATTAGATCTAAAAGAAGCGGATCACAGTACAGTATTAAGACTTTCGTTAACAGATAAAAATAATAATCCATTACCAACAGATGATGCGGTTATTTTACAAGAGACATCAAATTACGGCACCTTGTCTAATACTCAAAAAATTAACTCAACCCAATATACTGCGAATTTTGATGCAACTGCGGTGGGTACAGCTAAATTCTTTGTCACTTTAGAAGGAGTACGCTTAAATACCACAGCTGAAATTTCGGTGATTGATAGCTCATCTAAAGTTGATTTAGATAACGCCAGTATTATGTCTGATCCAAACCACATCTATGGAACAAAAGAAGAGCAAGGAAAAAATCCACATTCCCGTAGCCTTGATAACGATTGGCGTACCTCTACCATTACTTTAGATATCAAAGATCAATACGGTAATTTATTCCATCCCAATGTTCCCATTGATATTGTTATCAAAGATACACGTAATGGACGAGTGTCTGATGCCACTGAAGATAAATTAAACCCTGGTCGCTATCAAGTCATCTATACACCAACAGAAAAGAATACGACATATACTGCAACATTCTATGCCGTTATTAACAATGAGAGACAAAATTCACTTTCAGCAACCGTAGTTGTTGATCCACTAAAGCATGATTTTATCGCTGGTGCTAACCTAGTGGCATCACCAAATAGTATTCCTGTTGGCGATACATCCGAATTAAGTGTTATTTTCTACAACGAGCATAATAAGCCATTTATCCCTACTGAGACTGTTGAAATTCGCTTAGCATCGAATTCAACGACATTGGGACAAATTGGTAAAACAGAACAAGATGATGAAACGTTTAAAGCAATATTTACAAGCGAAAACATAGGTACTGCAAATTTTGAAGTTTTTGTTAATAATCAACCTTATACTAAAGGTAATACGAGTGCTAGCGTTAAGATCACTGAATTATATAAAGCTACATTAACTGCAAAACCTAGCTCAATTCGTATAAAACAGACTTCAGAGTTATCATTACAGGTAAAAGATCATAAGGGTAGTCCTGTCAATGCAGGAAATGACGTACAAATTATTATGCAAAATAGTAACAGTACGGCACAAGGGAATATCAGCGAAACTATTTATGATGCAAATTTAATGACCTATAAGGCAACCTTTACAGGTACTAAAGAAGGTGAAGCTGATTTTATCCCTGTCATTAATGGGCAAACTTATAATATCGTCACAACCGTAATGGTTGAACCACTATTTAGCTCAGCCAGTATGGATAAGGAATTATCTCCTATCACACTAAACAATACATCTGATGTTTATCTCACATTGAAAGATGCAGATGGTAACTCTCTCCAAACTGATAATGTATCTATTGCATTAGATACGCCAAACTTAGGAAATCTAACATCCACTAAATGGGATAATGTCAATAAACGCTATTTGGCAACCTTTAAAGGAACCCAGATTGGAATTGCTAAATTTAGTGCCAATGTTGATAGTAAAAAAATAGATAGCGTAAGTACCACTATCGAGGTCAAAGATAGTCCTGATGCATTCTATAATCCAAATTTGACACCGTCACCAAGTGTCATAATCGTAAACAGTACATCAGAAATTACGTTAACACTCCAAGATATAAATGGTTTACCAATAAAAGGTAATAGCGCGACTATTGTACTCGATACACCAGCATTAGGTACATTAACTGAAACATCTTGGGATAGTAAAACAAACGCCTATAAAGCGACTTTTACAGGTAATCAGGTAGGTAAAGCTAATTTCTCAGCAACAATTAATGGGAAAGTTCGCCAAGCTGAAACATCTATTCAAGTTAATCAAGCTTATAATTCAGCAACATTAACGCCTAATCCAAGTAGCATTATTACGGGAGACTCTTCTGATTTAACGCTTGCGTTATTTAATGAATCAGGTGAACCCGTTAGGATCCAAAATGATAATGTCAGTATCAATTTGATTACACCCAAATTGGGGACATTAGACTCAACAAGCTTTGATCCAAAGGCGAAAGTCTATAAAGCTAAATTTAATAGTTTTGGATTGGGTACAGCACAATTTAATGTTTCTATAAATGGCATCTTGCGTTCAGATATCACTGCAAATGTTATTATCAAGAAACCTTATGAAAGCGCATCATTAGTTGCAGAACCTGCTTCAATTTATACAGGCAAAACATCACAATTAACTCTTACGTTTAAAGATGCTAGCAATAAGCCAATTGAAGTAGAAGGTGCGAAAATTATCTTACTTAATGATGATGATGGACAATTAACTAGTACGACTTATAACAAAACCCAAAAGGTTTATACCGCTACATTTACTGGTACAGTAGCGACTAATGCTAATTTTAATGCCTCTATTAACAATAATGTTGATGAGTCAATTAAGACAACGGTAGAGGTTAAGGATTTATCCTTAGATAATTTTAATTATCAACTGACCAGTACGCCAAACTCTATTTATATTAATGACCAATCCGTGTTGGAATTTAAAATAACAGATGATAAAGGCACCGCAGTTTACCTTGATGATGTCAGTATTGCTCAATCATCAAATAACCTTTATGGATTACTAAGTAAAACAACCTATAACAATAAAATGGGTACTTATTCTGCTACTTTTACAGGTAAAAATGTAGGGACTGAGATATTCAATGTGATTATTCAGCAAACTATGCTGAAAAATGTGAGTGCAACGGTCACTGTGAATAAAGTCGTTCCAATAACAGATATTGCTTACATTAACGCCAAAAATTATTCATTCGAATTAGATGAAGGGTTCCCAACAACGGGATATCGCAATGCGACATTTAATTTTGTTATGAAAAATGGAACTCGTACTAATGATTATAATTGGTCATCCAATCAACCGTGGGTTACTGTAGGTAAAAATAATGGCGAAGTAAGACTCTCTGGTACACCAACGAGTGCGAATAAAACGGTAACAATTACTGCCATTCCTCTCGTCGAAGGTAAAGGGACTGCATTTAGTTACACATTCACCCCATCTTACTGGTTTACCTTCTATGCAGGTCAAAATATGTCAGCTCCAAGCTCATGGAAAGTGTGTGAAAATAACAACCTAAGCACCTCTCCTGCTAATTTATTAAGTTTAGGACTAAATAATAGAGGTATCGGAACTGTTTTCTCTGAATGGGGTAAAGGTGGTGGATCATTCCAAGCTTGGTCATCAACAACTGAAGGGTCCGATGTTGCCTCAATCAATTTTTCAAATGGTATTATTCAATATGCCGCGGGGCATCACCAATATGAACCTGTCTGTAGAACAGATTTATAATTGGTAACTTTGATTAAGTAAGAGAGTAAATTAAAGTTTATAAGGCCTAATTTCAGTATATTACTGACGTTAGGCCTTTTATCTATTCGAACGAAAATGATCTATTTAGCTTACTATCTAATAATTATATTTTCGTTTGAATTCATAATAATGAATTACACCCCATGTAACACTTTTAAAAAAACGATATGCAATAATCATCATCTCAATCTGGTAGTTCATTTGCTGGGGCGTTATACTGCCCTTCACAATTACGCTACAAATGAAGATTTTCACGGTGCAAGACAAGACAATCATTATTCGCCAATTAGGTGTGAAACCCTATTTACCGGTTTCTGATTCTATGCATCAGTTTACGGAAAAACGGGAAAGTCACACACCTGATGAAATATGGCTCGTTCAACATGAACAGGTTTTTACCCAAGGCCAAGCAGGTAAAGCTGAACACTTATTAAACACAGGAACTATTCCTGTTATTCAGTCTGATCGTGGTGGCCAAGTAACTTATCATGGTCCTGGTCAGCAAGTGATGTATGTTTTAATTGACTTAAAACGCAATCATATCGGTGTTCGTCAACTAGTTACTGCTCTTGAAAACACGGTTATTGATACGCTGGCAGAGTTTAATGTAGAAGCTTATGCTCGCGCTGATGCACCCGGCGTTTATGTAAAAGGTGATAAAATTTGCTCTTTAGGATTACGTATTCGTAAAGGTTGCTCCTTTCATGGACTTGCGCTCAATATCGATATGGATTTATCCCCTTTTGCACGAATAAATCCTTGTGGTTATTCTGATCTCAAAATGACGCAGTTAATTGATTTTGCACCAAATACGTCAACGACACAGGTAGCACCGTTATTAGTTAAGCATTTTTGTACACATCTAGGATTTCAACCACAGCAATAAAAATGCTATAATTTTTTAACATTTATCATATTTTTTTAAAACCCTGATTACCTCAGTCACATCGTGTTAATCACTCTAGATAACTGGAACTGGCACAATTATGAGTAAACCTATTCAGATGGAACGCGGAGTTAAATATCGCGACGCCGATAAAATGGCACTTATTCCTGTTAAAACAGTCGCTACAGAACGAGAACAACTGCTACGCAAACCTGATTGGATGAAAATAAAACTACCCGCTGACTCAAGTAAAATACAGGGTATCAAAGCAGCAATGCGTAAAAATGGTCTTCATTCGGTCTGTGAAGAAGCCTCTTGCCCTAACCTTGCAGAATGCTTTAACCATGGAACGGCAACCTTTATGATTTTAGGGGCAATCTGTACACGCCGTTGTCCATTCTGCGATGTTGCTCATGGCCGCCCAAATGCTCCCGATCCACAAGAGCCAGAAAAACTCGCTCAAACAATCAAAGATATGGGGTTACGCTACGTCGTAATTACCTCCGTAGACCGTGATGATTTACGTGATGGTGGTGCTCAGCATTTTGCGGATTGTATTGCTGCAATTCGAGCAAAAAATCCAACCATCCGTATTGAAACATTAGTTCCTGATTTCCGTGGTCGTATGGATAAAGCACTGGAAATCCTCACGGAAACCCCACCTGATGTCTTCAACCATAACTTAGAGAATGTTCCTCGTGTTTATCGTCAAGTACGTCCAGGCGCTAACTATCAATGGTCATTGACTCTGTTAGAGCGCTTTAAGCAAGCTCACCCTGATATTCCCACCAAATCAGGTTTAATGGTCGGTCTTGGGGAAACCAACGAAGAAATTATTGACGTTATGCGTGATCTGCGTAAACATGGGGTAACGATGCTGACTTTAGGGCAATATTTACAGCCAAGTCGTCATCATCTTCCTGTTCAACGCTACGTCAGTCCTGACGAGTTTGAATATATGAAAGAGCAAGCACTCGCGATGGGCTTTACCCACGCTGCTTGTGGGCCGTTTGTTCGCTCGTCTTATCATGCTGATCTTCAAGCTCAAGGGATTGAGGTTAAATAACAATTAATTTCTCATGCTTAATATTGCAATTGCTGTATTTATAGGTGGTGGTTTAGGTAGCGTATTACGCTGGCTGATTAGCTACCGCCTAAATTCTATTTTTCCTCATTTTGCCACAGGCACCTTTGTTGCTAACTGTATTGGTGCTTTTATTATAGCCTTTGGTATCGCTTGGTTTAGCAAAGCCCCCAATATTGATCCTATTTGGAAAATTATGCTAACTACGGGTTTTTGTGGCGGTCTGACAACATTTTCAACCTTTTCTGTCGAAGTTGTCGCACTCTTAACTGAGGGAAAGATAGGATGGGCATTAAGTACGATGGGCGCTAACTTAGCGGGTTCATTTTTAATGACCGCATTTGCGTTTTGGTTACTACGAGAAATGTAATACTCAGAATATAAAAACCCGTTAAACAACGGGTTTTTACTGTCTCAAAGAAGTCGTTAATTAGATAGCGACAACGTTTGCAGCAGATGGCCCTTTCGCGCCGTCAGTAACTTCAAACTCTACTTTTTGACCTTCAGCAAGGGTTTTAAAGCCTTCTGATGTAATAGCGGAAAAGTGTACAAATACATCTTTGCTGCCATCTTCTGGAGTGATAAAACCAAAACCTTTAGTTTCGTTAAACCACTTAACGTTACCTTTTAATTTAGACATCAAGTTTACCTTTAAAATAGAAAATAAACGCAAGCGTTTTGCGTTGACTATAGTAAAACAAAAATGATGATTCCCTGTCCACAGCCTAGATCACGAAACTCACATTTTTTTTCTGCTAAATGATTAATATTCAGACAAATCCCATGCCTTAACGCATAGTTCACTTAAGAAATAATACTTAATACTTACTATCTGAACTATTCATCAATTTCTACTTTTTCATATTGAAGTAGCCAACGCTTAATATCTAACCCACCAGTATAGCCGACTAACTTACCGTTATGACCAATAACTCGGTGGCAAGGAATAATTAAAGAAATTGGATTGCGTGAGTTTGCCATTCCTACCGCTCTGCAATAATTGACTGAACCTAATGTAAGCGCCAATTTTTTATAACTCCAAATTTCGCCATAAGGGATTGTCTGTAATGTCTTCCAAACACGGCTTTGAAACTCTGTTCCTTCTGGTGCCAAAGGCACAGAAAAGGCGGTACGTTTACCCGCAAAATACTCTTTGAGTTGTTTTATACATTGATTAATTACGGAGCTTGGATTCACAGCAACATCTTTGTTATTTACAAAATAGAGGCTAGTGATCCCTTTTTCATTGGCTGTAATAGAAATATAAGGTTTTGGGAAGCCAACAGGGGCATCGAGATAATCTTGGTACATAATATTTTCTCTGCTGATTTGTCTGTAGCACTAAGAGTAAATCATGCCTGATTGATAAAGCAATCATCTAATTACTCGTATATCTAATAAAAATTGATCAATCGAGCGATCTAAAAATAAAATTAATGCACTAACTATTTAATTTTAATGATAATCATTATCAAAAATAAAAATCACCATATATTGTGTGGTTGAAAATAAATAACTCTATATATAGTATTTAAACACTTCTCATTATGGATGTGAAAACAGACGCATCCATATTTTTATAAGGGTTATTTTTATGTCTGTTATCCTCTATACCAAACCGAATTGCGTTCAATGTAGTGCCACAGAGCGCGCCTTAAAACAGAAAAACATTCCGTTTGTTGCTGTTGATCTCACCCAAGATACGCAAGCCCTCGCTCACATTGTTTCTATGGGATATCGCCAAGTTCCCGTTGTTGTTCATGGTGACCAGCATTGGTCCGGTTTCTGCCCTGATAAGATCAGACAGATCACGCTCTAAAGGAGCATTTCATGCAAACTGCACCTTTGATCTATTTTTCAAGTCGCTCTGAAAACTGTCATCGTTTTGTACAAAAGCTCAACTTAAAAGCGACCAGAATTTTTGAAGATGAAACATTGCTTGCAACACAGCCATTTGTGTTGCTTTGCCCTACTTACGGTGGCGGCAGTACTAAAGGTGCGGTGCCTAAAGCGGTTATTCAGTTTTTAAATATTTATGAAAATCGCCAACTAATACGCGGTGTTATTGCTTCTGGAAATACAAATTTTGGTACAGCTTATGGATTGGCTGGCGACATCATTGCACAAAAATGCCAAATCCCTTTTTTGTATCGATTTGAATTATTAGGCACGCCAGAAGATGTAAACCGCGTAAAAACGGGTTTAAGCGCATTTTGGTCAAGCCTTACTGACCAATGCGCCATGAGATAATTAATATGACACAATCAATAGAACAACTTGATTACCATGCCTTAAACGCCATGCTAAACCTGTATGATGAGCAAGGTAATATTCAGTTTGATAAAGACAAATTAGCGACACATCATTTTTTTCGCCAACATGTAAATCAAAACACGGTATTTTTTCATGATTTAAAAGAAAAACTTGAGTTTTTAGTACAACAACACTATTACGAAGCTCAAGTATTAGAACAATATGAATTTGCTTTTATCAAACAGCTATTCAAACATGCTTATAGCAAAAAATTTCGCTTTCAATCTTTTTTAGGCGCTTTTAAATACTATACCAGTTACACCTTAAAAACCTTTGATGGTGAGCGTTACCTTGAGCGCTATGAAGATCGCGTCTGTATGGTAGCGCTTACTCTTGCACAAGGTGATACTGATCTCGCTATTCATCTTGTTGATGAAATCATTAGTGGTCGTTTCCAACCCGCAACACCCACTTTTTTAAATTGCGGGAAACAACAACGCGGTGAATTAGTTTCCTGCTTTCTATTACGTATAGAAGATAATATGGAGTCTATCGGTCGATCGGTAAATTCTGCATTACAGCTTTCTAAACGTGGCGGCGGCGTTGCATTTTTGCTCACTAATTTACGTGAAGCAGGCGCCCCCATTAAGCGTATAGAGAATCAATCTTCTGGCGTTGTTCCCGTTATGAAGATGCTTGAAGATGCTTTTTCCTATGCTAATCAGTTAGGAGCAAGACAAGGTGCTGGCGCTGTTTATCTTCATGCTCATCATCCAGATATTTACCATTTTCTTGATACCAAAAGAGAGAATGCAGATGAAAAAGTTCGAATAAAAACCCTCTCTTTAGGGGTTGTTATTCCTGATATCACTTTTGAATTAGCGAAACGTAATGAAGATATGTACCTCTTCTCTCCTTATGATGTAGAGCGTGTTTATGGCGTACCTATGTCAGAGATCAGTATTAGTGAAAAATACAGTGAAATGGTAAATAACGCGCAAATTCGTAAGAAGAAAATTAAAGCGAGGGAGTTTTTCCAAACATTAGCCGAAATTCAATTTGAGTCTGGCTATCCTTATATCATGTTTGAAGATGCGGTAAACCGCGCAAATCCTATTGCGGGTAGAATAAACATGAGCAATCTCTGCTCTGAAATTTTACAAGTCAACAGCGCAAGTGAGTATCACCCAGACTTAAGCTATCGCCATATCGGTCATGACATCAGTTGTAACTTAGGTTCTATGAATATTGCTATGGCAATGGACTCGCCTAACTTTGCCCATACTGTCAGCACAGCAATTAGAGCATTAAGCAATGTCTCTGAAATGACGAAAATAGAGTCTGTTCCTTCTATTGAAAAAGGTAATCTCGCTTCTCATGCGATTGGTTTAGGGCAAATGAATTTACATGGCTACTTAGCTCGTGAAAGGATTTATTACGGCTCTGAAGAAGCGTTAGATTTCACCAATATCTATTTTTATACCGTCACTTATTATGCGTTATTCGCCTCAAATCAATTAGCTATTGAGAAAAAACAGTACTTTAAAGGTTTTGAAAAATCAAAGTACGCAACAGGTGAATATTTTAATAAATATGTATCACAACCGTGGTTACCTAAAACTCAAAAAGTCCACCAGCTATTTAGCCAATCTAATATTCATATTCCAACACAAGAAGATTGGCAGACTCTCAAGCAATCTATTATGACGCATGGGATCTATAACCAAAATTTACAAACAATACCGCCGACAGGATCTATTTCCTATATCAACCACTCTACATCAAGCATTCATCCTATTGCCGCGCCAATAGAAATTAGAAAAGAAGGTAAGATTGGACGGGTTTATTACCCCGCCCCCTTTATGACTAATGAAAATCGCCAATATTACCAAGATGCGTATGAAATTGGTGCAGAAAAGATTATCGATACCTATGCAGAAGCGTCACAACATATCGATCAAGGCTTATCACTGACATTATTCTTTTCGGATGAAGCCACAACAAGGGATATTAACAAAGCACAAATCTATGCCTGGCGTAAAGGAATTAAAACCTTGTATTACATTCGTATCCGACAATCCGCATTAGCAGGCACTGAAATCAAAGGCTGTGTTTCGTGTACACTTTAATAATTACAATAAGGAGAACATAGCATGTCATCACCTTTATTAAGTCATGTTAATGCGATTAACTGGAATCGTATTGAAGACGAAAAAGATTTAGAGGTTTGGAACCGTTTAACCATGAATTTTTGGTTACCTGAAAAAATTCCACTCTCCAATGACATTCCTTCATGGAGTACATTAACTCAAGCCGAAAAACAGCTCACTATTCGTGTTTTTACTGGGTTAACGTTATTGGACACTATCCAAAATACAGTAGGTGCACCGACATTGATGCCCGATGCATTGACGCCACATGAAGAAGCGGTGTTATCCAACATCTGTTTTATGGAGGCTGTTCATGCTCGCTCTTACAGTTCGATATTTTCTACACTCTGCTTAACAACTGATGTCGATGAAGCATATCGTTGGAGTGAGGAAAACCCTTACTTACAAAAGAAAGCAGAAATTATTTTGCGTTATTACCAAGATGAAGATCCTTTAAAGAAAAAAATTGCCAGCGTCTTTTTAGAATCCTTTTTATTTTATTCAGGATTCTATTTACCAATGTATTGGTCAAGCCGAGGAAAATTAACTAATACAGCCGATTTAATTCGACTCATTATTCGTGATGAAGCCGTTCATGGTTATTATATTGGCTATAAATTTCAAAATCAGTTATTAAATAAATCCGAATTAGAGAAGCAAGATATTAAAGATTTTGCATTCTCATTATTATTAGATTTATATGACAATGAAGTGAAATATACAGAAGATCTTTACGACACTGTAGGTTGGACAGAAGATGTCAAAAAATTCCTTCATTATAATGCAAATAAAGCATTAATGAATTTAGGGTATGAAGCTTTATTCCCTGATGAAATAACCGATGTAAGTCCTGCGATTCTTTCTTCATTATCACCAGATGCAAATGAAAATCACGATTTCTTTTCTGGTTCCGGTTCATCTTATGTTATTGGAAAAACGATTAACACTGAAGACGATGATTGGGATTTTTAAGATTTATTAGTCAAATGGGAAGTAAGAGAAACAACAAAATACATTCAATTTGATTATGTATCACATATAAAACATAATGCACTGAAAAATATAGATTATTTTTTTGTGCATTTTTATTTGAGCAATAAACAATCTAATCGATTGATTTTTGCCGTTCAATATTGTCAAAAAATCAATTTTTTTCGAATCATTTCAGCTTAAATTTCGTAGATAAACCTTATCATAAGAGAATAAATATTAATTATACTAATGATTATTGGTTTTTTTTCATTTAATTTTCATCTATTTCATCCTCTATTTTGAGATTAAATTTTCATTTTTATTGAGATCCTAATCAAAATAATAACATCTATAAAAATAAAGTTATTTCAGTTAGTTAGATAGAAATATATCTTTTAATCAATTTTATTTATTTCACTTTATTTAATTATTAATCATATAAAAAATAAAGAAATTACAGCTAAATAATTTAGTTAATTATAATTAACATAGGGTTGTCAGACTCAATCATTGTGGTAGGGTATTTCCCTTACTAAAATTTTATTTAGGAAAAACAATAACACTTATTAATTAATATTTAATTTATTCCTTTCAATATTTAAATAGGAAACTATATATTGCATGGCAATTAAACTCGAAGTAAAAAATCTCTACAAGGTATTTGGCGAGCACCCTAAACGCGCTTTTGAATTATTAGAGTCTGGTATGAACAAAGATCAGATTTTTGATAAAACAGGGCTTACGGTGGGCGTTCAAAATGCAAATCTGGCAATTGAAGAAGGCGAAATATTTGTCATCATGGGATTATCTGGCTCAGGTAAATCCACCCTAGTCCGCCTTCTCAATCGTCTGATTTCTCCTACAAAGGGAGAAGTGCTTATTGATGGTGAAAATATTGCCACCATGTCTGATAAAGAATTACGACAAGTACGCCGTAAAAAAATCAGTATGGTGTTTCAATCATTTGCATTAATGCCCCATATGAACGTGCTTGATAACACTGCATTTGGCATGGATCTCGCTGGATTAAGCAAAGACGAACGTTATAAAAAAGCGATGGATGCCTTAGAGCAAGTCAATTTAGGCAGTTACGCAAACTCTTGGCCTGATGAACTTTCTGGTGGGATGCGTCAACGTATTGGTCTGGCTCGCGCACTTGCCAATGATCCTGATATCTTGTTAATGGACGAGGCTTTTTCAGCACTTGACCCATTAATTCGTACTGAAATGCAAGATGAGTTATTGAGCTTACAAGGCGATAAACAGCGTACGATTGTGTTTATTTCTCATGATCTCGATGAAGCCATGCGTATTGGTGATCGCATTGCTATTATGCAAGGTGGCGTTGTTGTTCAAACGGGCACGCCGGATGAAATACTCAACAATCCAGCGAATGATTATGTACGTACCTTTTTCCGTGGTGTTGATATTAGCCATGTATTTAGTGCAAAAGATATTGCCAAACGCCGCCCAGAAACCTTACTGCATATTGCCCCAGGTTTTGGCCCACGCTCCGCCTTGAAAGTACTCGAAGATGAAGATAGAAATTTTGGCTATCTCATTGAACGGGGAAGAAAATTTATTGGCATCGTTTCCGTTACGTCTCTTGAAGAGGCGCTCAAAAATAAACAACCTATTGAGTCAGCTATTCTACCTGAGCCTTGTGCCATTAATGGGGATACACCGTTAAACGAGCTGATTTCAACTGTTGCACAATCTCCCTGTGCTATTCCTGTTATTGATGAAAAAAACCGTTATATCGGCTTAATTTCTAAAGGAATGTTACTACAAGCACTGGATAAGGAGACGCCAAATGAGTAATACAACAGATAAAAATACGACTGTGGATACAGATATCCAAGAAACCATAACAAGCGAGACAGCTCAAGAGGCAACCAATAATGCCAATGATGATCCTTGGGCAACAACAGATACTAGCACAACAGAAAGCGATCCTTGGAGTAGTACTGACAGTTCATCAACAGATGCCGATCCATGGGGTGCAGGCGGTGGTGGTGACATTGATACATCATCCGCTGGCAGTGATTGGCTTGATGCCGCACCGACGGATGTCGCACCCGATTCATTCAATCTAATGGATCCGTTTCACAATACGCTGATCCCATTAGATTCATGGGTTACCGATGCGATTGACTGGATTGTGTTGCACTTTCGCCCAGTTTTCCAAGGTATTCGTGTACCCGTTGATTTGGTATTAAGTGGTTTTGAAAATTTCTTAACCTCAATGCCTGCACCTATCGCCATTATTCTGTTTTCTCTGATTGCATGGCAACTTTCAGGCAAAGCCATGGGTGTCGCTTCTTTTATCTCATTAATATTAATTGGTGCAATAGGTGCTTGGTCTGAAGCCATGGTTACCCTTGCATTGGTACTCACTTCATTACTGTTTTGTCTTATTATCGGGCTTCCATTAGGGATATGGCTAGCTAACAGTGATAGAGCATCCAAAATTGTCCGGCCTTTACTGGATGCGATGCAGACAACACCTGCGTTTGTCTACTTAGTGCCTATCGTCATGTTATTTGGTATTGGTAACGTCCCTGGCGTTGTGGTCACCATTATTTTTGCTTTGCCACCTATTGTGAGATTGACCATTTTAGGGATCAAACAAGTCCCTGAAGATTTAATTGAAGCAGCACAATCATTTGGTGCAAGTCCTCGCCAAATGCTGTTTAAAGTGCAATTACCGCTCGCCATGCCAACGATTATGGCAGGTGTAAACCAAACACTGATGTTAGCGCTTTCAATGGTTGTTATTGCATCAATGATAGCCGTTGGTGGATTAGGTCAAATGGTATTACGCGGTATAGGCCGTCTTGATATGGGACTTGCTGCTGTAGGGGGCGCAGGTATTGTTATTCTCGCAATTATTCTTGACCGATTAACGCAATCTTTAGGTCAAAACAGCCGTCATAAAGGCAATCGATGCTGGTATATGACAGGGCCTATTGGCTTAATTTGCCGACTCTTTGGCAAAAAAGCATCGTAATAAATATTTTACTATTAATTAAAAATCAATAAAGAACATCACGTTCAATCAATATAAGAAATAGAGGCGACAGTTCGCTGTCGCTATTTATCTCTTACCATAACAACAGAAGGAAAAACTATGCGTAATCCAGTTCTCTGGGCAACAGTATTGTCCGCCACACTGATAAGCACCCAGTTATCCGCTGCTGATTTACCTGGAAAAGGGATTTCGGTTCAACCCGTGCAAAGTACGATTTCTGAAGAAACCTTTCAAACTTTAATCGTCAACAAAGCATTAGAACAATTAGGTTACACTGTTCAGCCAATTAAAGAAGTAGACTATAACGTTGCTTACTCCTCTATCGCCAATGGTGATGCGACCTTTATGGCAGTCAGTTGGGTTCCTCTTCATAATTCACAATATGCAGCAGCAGGAGGTGATAATACCTTTTATCGTAAAGGGGATTATGTCGTTAATGCAGCTCAAGGTTACTTGATTGATAAAAAAACGGCAGAGAAATATAACATCACCAATATTGAGCAATTAAAAGATCCTAAAATTGCCAAACTCTTTGATGCCGATGGTGATGGCAAAGCCGATTTAACGGGTTGTAATCCGGGATGGGGTTGTGAAGAAGCTATTAACAACCACTTAAAAGCCTATGGATTAGAAAAATCTGTCACACATAACCAAGGTAATTACGCGGCAATGATGGCAGATACTATTACTCGCTATAAAGAAGGTAAACCCATTTTTTATTACACTTGGACGCCTTACTGGATAAGTGATGTATTAAAACCGGGTAAAGATGTTGTTTGGTTACAAGTGCCTTTCTCTTCATTACCGGGTGATGATAAAACCGATACTACATTAGCAAATGGTAAAAACTATGGTTTCCCACCAAGTACTATGCATATCGCAGCGAATAAAAAATGGGCTGAAGAAAACCCTGCAGCGGCAAAACTCTTTGAAGTCATGAAAGTGTCTGTTGCCGATATTAATGCGCAAAACTTACGTATGCATAATGGTCAAAAATCGCAGGCAGATATTGAACGTCATGCTAATGCTTGGATCAAAGCACATCAAAAAACCTTTGATGGCTGGATTGAACAAGCTCAGGCTGCTGCAAAGTAATTAATAAATAATCTTAAATTAAGATTATCACAAAACAGGTCACACTATTGTGGCCTGTTTTTATTTATAAAAAACTATAATTACATGTAATTAGGCAGAGCTAATTTATATAAAAATAAAAAGATCTTAATACTATTTCATTATTAAGATAATTCTTTTTATTAATGGCAAAGATATACCTGTCTTTCATTCTCTCATTTCTTCAATTATGATTATCGTTTTCTTCAGTTGCCATTTTGGCATTCTCATTTTTATATTTATTATTTTAGATAAGGAATAAACTGTGTCTTACACTAACAAACCAGTACCTGAAGAAATTAAACGTTGGAACTGGGGTGCTTTCATGTTTAATATTATTTGGGGTTTTGGTAATAAATCCTATCTTCCATTATTAGCGCTTGTTCCTTTACTTAACTTAGTTTGGATCTTTGTCTGTGGTATTAAAGGAAATGAATGGGCTTGGAAAAGCGGTGATTACGATTCTGTTGAAACCTTTATGAAAGTGCAAGAAACATGGAACAGAGCTGGCTTTGTTTACTTTATTATTAGTATCGTTATGGCTGTTCTTTTCTTTATTTTCTTCTTCACAACCATGATGGCAATGATTGCAACTTCTGCATCACAAGGTTATTAATTCAATATATTGAGTATGAACTCGTAATGACAATAAAACCCCATAATATCTATGGGGTTTATTCATTTTTATTTTCATAATATTCGAAACATCTTGCCACTGTAACTCGTTGATTACACTATTGATACCCCTATTATATTTAAATCTCATTTAAAACAATACATTAAAAATAAATCAAACTACTTCATCAGCTGTTATAAAGTGTTTAATATCCCTTATTTTCATTCCCTTCTTTTAATTCTCTAATTATAATTACGCACACATTTCTAAAGAAAAATTAATCATTCTAAAAATAAAAAATAAACACAAATACAGAACAATCCGATAATTACAATTATATGCATTTGATTTTTGTTTTATTTTTAGAGCTAAATAATTATTAAATCAGGTAAATTTCAGAAATTAGTTTTATGGCTAAATCGTAAATAAATTAAATATTTGAAATAAAGATATTCAATGAGATAAAAATCAGCTAATAATAAATCAATAATTTTGAGATAGTATACGTACTTTTGAACACAAGGATGCGTCATGACAATTTATGACTTAAAACCCAAATTTCAATCTCTATTGCGCCCTTATGTAAAACAATTATTTAAAAAAGGGATCACCGCAAATCAAGTTACACTTTCTGCCTTACTCTTATCCATTGCCGTTGGTGGACTACTTTTGCTTCATCCTTCCCCTCGTTTATTTTTATTACTCCCTTTTGTCCTCTTTTTTCGGATGGCGCTTAATGCCATTGATGGCATGCTTGCGCGAGAACATAAGCAAAAAAGTGCGCTTGGCGCGATATTAAACGAAGCTAGCGATGTTATTTCAGACATTGCACTCTATTTACCTTTTGCTTTTATTTTTCCACAGGCCTACTGGTGGATCATGCTGGCACTTTTTTTAATGATAATGACTGAGTTTTTAGGTGTTCTTGCCCAAACTATTCATGCGTCTCGTCGTTATGATGGCCCCATGGGAAAAAGTGATAGAGCCTTTATTTTCGGTACTATTGCGCTTTTTATCGGAATATTCCCCTCACTGACATTATCAGAAAACATACATTATCTTTTTATTATTATTAATTTATTACTTTTGTTGACTTGTTATCACCGTATTCATCGAGCACTAAAAGAAGCAACGATGACAGATAAAGATAAGGATACATCGTTATGAATCAACAACCGCAATATCAAACTCAAAGGAATATGATTGAGTCTGAATTTACCACCAGCGATAAGACACCGTTGTATTATCGCCATTGGCCTGCTCAAATCACCACTGAATCAAAAGCAATTATTTTATTTCACCGAGGTCATGAACATTCGGGGCGTGTTTCTCATCTAGTTGATGAATTAGATCTTCCTGATTTTTCAATGTTTGCTTGGGATGCTCGTGGACATGGTAAAAATGAAGGTGCTCGCGGTTATAGTCCATCAATGGGAACATCAATAAAAGATATAGACGAATTCGTTCATTACGTTTCGTCTAACTATAGTATTCCAATGGAGAATATTCTGGTTGTTGGTCAAAGTGTCGGTGCTGTTTTAGTTACTGGTTGGGTACACGATTATGCCCCGAAGATCCGTGGTATGGTGTTAGCTTCTCCTGCATTTAAAGTGAAGTTATATGTTCCTTTTGCACGCACCGGCCTCGCCTTAATGCAAAAAATTCGGGGCCTTTTTTACGTCAATTCATATGTGAAAGCCAAATACTTAACCCATGACCAAAGTCGTATCGACTCTTTTAATCAAGACTCGCTAATCACTCGCCCTATTGCCGTCAATATTTTATTAGAACTTTATAAAACGGCCGATCGCGTGGTTGAAGATGCAAGTGCGATTACTTTACCAACACAATTATTTATTTCAGGTAATGATCATGTAGTTCACGCCAAACCTCAACATCTTTTCTATGAACGTTTAAATACCTCTATTAAAGAAAAGCATGTTTTACCTGGTTTTTACCACGATACATTGGGCGAGAAAGACAGAGCAATCCCCATCAATAAAATGCGTCACTTTATTGAAACATTGTTTGCACAACCGCTTTATCAACACGATTATCAAAATGAAGATATATGGAGCCATAGTGCTGATGTTTATCGCGCATTACAGACCCCTCTTCCTAAATATTGTCCAAAAAAACTTTATTATAAATTAATTAGCCGTTCTATGAGCACGTTAGGTAAAGCGTCTGAAGGGGTTGCTCTGGGTTACGATAAGGGTTTTGATTCTGGATCGACTCTGGATTATGTCTACCGTAATCAACCTCAGGGAAAAGGCTTATTTGGTCGTATCATTGATAAACAATATTTAAACAGTATTGGTTGGCAAGGTATTCGCCAACGTAAAATCAATATTGAAAATACGATCAGATACGCTATTCGCCAATTAACACAAAATAATATGCCAGTACATATTATGGATATTGCTGCAGGACAAGGCCGTTATATTTTTGATGCGGTTAATGACTATGGTAAGGTCGATTCAATTTTAATGCGCGACTATAGCCCGATTAATGTTGAACAAGGCCGACTTGCCATTAAAGAACGCCATTTAGAAGACAAAGTGCGTTTTGAAGAAGGTAACGCTTTTGATGCAGAAAGTTTGAGTGCTGTTTCGCCTTCACCCACTTTGGGTATTGTCAGTGGACTTTATGAATTATTCCCTGAAAACCATCTGCTAAAAGAGTCTTTAAAAGGACTTTCGCTAGCCATTCCAAGTGGTGGCTTATTGATTTATACCTGTCAACCTTGGCACCCTCAACTTGAAATGATTGCGCGCGTATTACCAAGTCACCAAAACGGACAACCTTGGATCATGCGTTGCCGTAGTCAAGGTGAAATGGATGCTTTAGTCAATGAAGCGGGATTTGAAAAGTTAGATCAACAAATTGATCATTGGGGGATTTTTAGTGTATCGATAGCAAAACGTCGCTAATAGAATACACTACCAATAACAGGGCTATCACTATATGTCACTGTATAGCGGTAGCTTTAAGTCCTTGTAAAAAAACATAAACAAATAAAGGGATCTTTGTATGGGGGGAAACCAACACTCTCAAATAACATCATCAAGAAAAAGTATCTGGCTCGCTGGTATTGTATGGCTGTTATTTCTTGCCCCATTTTTCTATTTAACTTATATGCAAGTTAACACTTATACTTCCACTTTATCTGATGTTCCTTCTTTTGTTTATTCGTGGGAAAAAGCAATCCCCTTTTTACCCTGGACAATCATTCCTTATTGGAGTGTAAATATTGCCTATGGTATTTCACTGATTATTTGTACAACGCTAAAAGAACAATTTATACATGGGCTACGTTTAATTGTTGCCTCGCTTATTGCTTGTGCTGGTTTTTTATTATTCCCTTTAAAATTTAGCTTTATTCGCCCAACAACAGAAGGGGTTTCTGGCTGGTTATTTACCCAATTAGAGGGTTTCGATTTACCTTATAACCAAGCCCCTTCTTTACATATTATTTTATTGTGGATTATTTGGTTACGTTTCCGTGCTCATACGCCAAAATCATGGCAATGGCTTTTAAATTTATGGTCATTGCTTATTGCTGTGTCTGTACTAACAACGTGGCAACATCACTTTATTGATATTATTACGGGTTTTGGTGTCGGCGTATTTATTTGCTATTTATTACCAATAAATTCGCGTTGGAAATGGCATTTTACTGGTAGCAAACATAGTTTGCGTATTGGTAAAAACTATGCGTTATCCGCAATGGTGTTTTATCTGTTATCTTTTGGTTTGCAAGGATTCTTTTGGATCTTTCTATGGCCAGCAATCACATTAACTTTTGTAACGTTAGGCTATTTAGGTGCTGGAGCTTCTATTTTTCAAAAAAATGCGCAGGGTGAAGTCCCTCTTTCTGCACAGATAATCCTATTACCTTATCGCTTCTTTGCGTGGTGTACTTATCGTTATTATTTAAAACAGTGCCAAACACCGAGTTTAGTCACTGAAGGTATTTTATTAGGTGGACGCCCTCTTTATAAATTAAAAGCGAACGCTGTTTTTGATTTAACTTGTGAATGGCCAAGAAATAAGTTTAGTCAAAATAAACTTTATTTAGCACAGCCTCAAATTGATTTATTACCTTTATCTCCAGATGATATTAACAAAGCAATGTTATCAATGGAGCAACTCAATCAAGCAGGTACTGTTTATATTCATTGCAAATTAGGCTATTCACGCAGTGCAACTATTGCGGTTGCATGGCTCGTTTATAATGGCACAGTAAATACTCTGCAAGACGCAATAAAACAAGTGTATCAAACTCGCCCTCAAGTGATTTTAAATTTAGAAACACAAGAGGCATTACAAATGTGGTATTCACGTTTCCAACAAAATAGATCACGAGGTAACGATGCTGACAACAAAAACTAGCGGTAAAGTCATTGTATCTTTAACCCAAAGTTGGCGTTATTTACTGCTGTTATCACTGTTACCTTATATAAACACATGGCCTGTTTTTAGCCTTCACTTTCACAATAAATTAGCATTCTTTGGTGCTTCTCTTTTATTTTTATTTACGCAATATCATCTTTTTCGTTTATGGCTTGATAGTCATTTTTTTCAAGCTCTTTATCGCTATCAAGACAATATTAGCTTTGATGAAAGTCTCTCTACATTATTTCCTAAACGCCCGAAAAAACAGACAATGGAAGCCCGCTGGTTGGGAACTAAACGTCTGTTTTCTTTTGCCGTGATTGGTATTTCAGTTCAATGGATATGGTGTTTGACGATGCTCTTTTTTACGTTTTTTAGTTATTAGAATGTCCAGTTAATAACCTTATTTAGCATATAAAACAATATGTTATAACAATTAAATATAAAAGGTTTATATCAAATTAATTGAACATTTCTATCACAGTAATTCTTTTCCCAAAAAAATGACTCATGTTACTATCATTTACCTTACAAATGATTCGTTATGAGTATTATGGAAAACACCGCACCACAAACATCACTAAGCAAAGGCCTTATTTTACTTATGGCGGTTGCCACAGGCATGGTTGTTGCCAGTAACTACTACGCACAACCTCTGCTTGATTCAATCGCAAACTATTTCCACATATCGGCTACTTTGGCCGGATTTATTGTCACTACAGCGCAATTCAGTTATGCCATAGGGTTAATGTTATTAGTACCTCTTGGCGATATTTTTGAACGTCGCTCACTCATTATTACCATGACATTAATTTCAGCGAGTGGTCTATTGATTACCGCTATGGCATCTAATATTTGGGTGATGTTAATAGGAACGGCGCTCTCAGGTATGTTCTCCGTTGTGGCTCAAATTCTTGTTCCTTTTGCTGCTACGCTTGCCGCGCCACATCAAAGAGGAAAAGCCGTCGGAACGATTATGAGTGGTCTTTTACTCGGGATCTTACTGGCGAGAACTGCATCTGGGTTAATGGCATCATTTACTAATTGGCAGGGTATTTTCTGGGTGGCAAGTATTTTTCTGGCCATTTTAGCGATCACTTTATGGCGCTGTTTACCCACTTATAAAAGTGAAACTGACTTAAATTATTTCCAATTGCTAGGCTCTATTTTCAAATTATTTGCAACAACGCCCGTGTTAAGGACTCGCTCATTAGTTGGTGCACTTATTTTTGCTCACTTTGGTTTATTATGGACTTCAATGGCTTTTTTATTGGCTTCTGATCCTTTTAATTACTCAGATGCTGTGATTGGTTTATTTGGTCTTGTAGGCGCCGCAGGTGCATTGATGGCGGGTAAAGCGGGTGTATTAGTTGATAAAGGAAAAGGCAAGAAAACGACTACCGTGGGATTAGTCATCCTCTTTCTTTCTTGGGGTTTTATCGTTATTGCACCTTATTATCACTGGATTGGGCTCATCAGCTTTATTATTGGCGTTGTCCTGCTAGACTTAGCGGTTCAAGGTGTTCATGTCACCAATCAGAGTACCATATATCGTATTTTACCGGATGCTAGAAACCGCCTAACTGCCGCTTATATGACAAGCTATTTTATCGGTGGTGCATTAGGATCTTTACTATCGGGCTATGCTTATCATCAATATGGATGGACAGGCGTTTCTATCGCTGGATTAGTCATTGGTGTTATTGGTCTTATTGTTTGGTTTTTAGGTTATAAAAATGATCCAATAATCCACACTGAATAATTTTCAGACCCAAGGATGGGTTATATTATTTCTTCAATCCTACTCTAATCAGAATAAAATATGAATGTTTTAACAGCGTGATTACTATTAATGTATATCATCATCCTATTCTTTATTAAGAAAATTATATCAATCTTCCCAATAAAGCACTATATAAATAATTTCATTTCGATATCATAAACATAACAACCATTGGTAGTGATAATAAATTTATTACGTGTTTTATCGTAAAAAATGATCCGTTTTTTCGTAAATAGACTACTATTCATTGTCAGATAAGTGATAAATTGATTTTATTAACTTATAACAAAGAGATAAGTACCTATCTTTTTTTTTGTGTTATCATTCAGAAAATTTATGAATCAGGTAACATAATCAAAAAAACATAGTGACTATAAATAATAAAAATTGCTAAATTGTGTGTTTAATATACCATTTAACATGTTGATAACAGCATTATCCTAATTTTCGAAACTAACAAGGTGTCTAAAAATGGAAAGCTCATTTACGCCAACAGAAGAATTACTAAACACTCGCGCTACACAACAGAAATCGCTTAACAAAGATATTCCTTATCAAGAAATTTTGTTAACTCGACTTTCTATGCATGTTCAAAGCAAACTTCTTGAAAGCCGTAATAATATGTTGAAGTCTCAGGGTATTAACGAGACATTATTTATGGCATTAATGATATTAGATACGACAGAAAATCGTAGTATTCAACCATCAGAATTAAGTGCGGCTTTAGGCTCTTCAAGAACAAATGCAACTCGTATTGCTGATGAGCTTGAAAAACAAGGTTGGATTGAACGCCGTGAAAGTCATAATGATCGTCGTTGTTTACATCTCCATTTAACTGATGCTGGTGAAGAGTTTTTAAATAGCTTATTACCACCGCAACATCAGTGTTTAAAACAAATCTGGTCTGTATTAGATCAATCTGAACAAAGACAGCTTGAAACGCTAATGCGTAAGCTATTATTACAATTAGATACTTTGGCTGAAAAGGCTTGTGAATAAGTAGCATAATAGATAGTTTTATTGATCTAATCCTATTTAAGCCATAAATCGGCAAACATACTTACCCATTAGCATTTATAATTTATCCTCACGCTAATAATTATTCTAAGATTGACTTTATAATTATGTTTCCAGTTTTAATACTGGAAACATATCTAATGATGTTTTTCTGGTTTTATGGAGATCTTCTAAATGAGTGTTAATGAGGAAAATACCCCCCCTCAGGCTCCCATTCGCAATAAAAAACGAACTCGCCGAAATGTTCTACTGTTTCTAACTATCTTATTTATTGTTGCTGGCATAGCTTACACAGCTTATTGGTTTATGGTGCTAAGGCATCATGAAACGACAGATAATGCTTATGTGACTGGTAATCAAATCATGGTAATGCCTCAGATTTCTGGTTCTGTTACCACTGTTTATGTGGATAACACCGATTTTGTAAAAGCGGGAGACCCCTTAGTTTTATTAGATTCAAGTGATGAAAAACTGGCATTAGAAAAAGCAAAAACAGCATTAGCGAATAGTGTTCGCCAAATGCATCAACAAATCATCAACGGTCGCCAATTAAAAGCAAACATCGTTTTGCGCGAAACAGAGCTCACTAAATTACAAAATGATCTTCGTCGCCGTGAAGTTTTAGGCGAACGCAATGTGATTGGTAAAGAAGAACTTCAACACGCCAGAGAAGCTGTTTCCACTGCAAAGGCTGCTTTAGAAGTTGCAAGAGAGCAATATAATGCTAATCAGGCAATTATCTTAAATACACCAATTGCACAGCAACCTTCCGTTTTACAAGCATCAACCGATGTTCGTAATGCATGGCTCGCTTTAGAACGTACTAAAATTTTAAGTCCAACAGATGGCTATGTTTCACGTCGTAGCGTTCAAGTAGGTGCACAAGTCGCACCGGGTAAACCTTTAATGGCTATTGTTCCCGTAACAGGTATGTGGATTGATGCCAATTTTAAAGAAACTCAGCTCGCTAATATGCGTATCGGCCAACCAGCCAAAATTACAACTGACTTTTATGGTAAAAAAGTGATTTATCATGGCACTGTATTAGGTTTAGATATGGGAACTGGGAGTGCTTTCTCATTATTACCTGCTCAAAATGCCAGTGGTAACTGGATAAAAGTTGTTCAGCGCTTACCTGTTCGTATTTCATTAGATGAAAAAGAGTTAGCGGAAAAACCACTGCGTATTGGTCTTTCTTCTGAAGTAACCGTTGATACAATTAACCTCGATGGAAAAGTATTATCACACAGTGAACGCCAAGTACCTGCTTATCATACTGATGCATTAACTATTGATATGTCAGCGATTAATAAACTGATCAATGAAATTATTGAACAGAATGCGGGACAATAAAGGCGAGGTGTAAAGGTGATTAAAGAGCCATTACAAGGAGGAAAACTTGCCTTAATGACCATCGCTCTTGCGTTGGCCACCTTTATGCAAGTTCTCGATTCTACAATCGCTAACGTAGCCATTCCAACTATTGCAGGAAACTTAGGTGCCTCTAACTCACAGGGGACTTGGGTTATTACCTCTTTTGGTGTAGCAAATGCTATTTCTATCCCAATTACAGGTTGGTTAGCAAAACGTATTGGTGAAGTTCGACTCTTTATGTGGTCAACGGCACTTTTTGCGTTAACCTCATGGCTTTGTGGTATTTCACAAAGCCTTGAAATGCTGATTTTCTTTCGTGTGCTTCAAGGTTTAGTTGCCGGACCGCTTATTCCTTTATCACAAAGTCTGTTATTGAATAACTATCCACCAGCAAAACGAAATATGGCACTTGCACTATGGTCAGTAACCATAGTTGTTGCACCGATTTTAGGACCTATTTTAGGTGGCTATATCAGCGATAACTATCACTGGGGATGGATATTCTTTATTAATGTCCCATTTGGTGTGTTGATTATTATGTGTATATCAAACACATTAGCTGGGCGAGAAACAAAAACCGAAATTAAACCAATTGATACCATTGGTCTTGTTTTACTTGTGATTGGTATAGGTGCTTTACAAATCATGCTCGATCAGGGTAAAGAGCTTGATTGGTTTAACTCAACAGAAATTATAGTCCTCACCATTGTGGCGGTGGTTGCACTTAGTTTCTTAATTGCTTGGGAGTTAACAGACGACCATCCGGTGATAGACCTTTCACTCTTTAAGAGCCGAAACTTTACCATTGGTTGTGTCACGCTCAGTCTCGCCTATATGATCTATTTTGGTACCATTGTTTTACTGCCACTACTTTTACAAGAAGTCTTTGGCTATACAGCAACATGGGCTGGATTAGCATCTGCATCGGTAGGTTTATTGCCTTTAATTATCACACCGATTATAGGCAAGTTTGGTGGTAAAGTAGATTTACGCTATATCATCAGCTTCAGCTTTATTATATTTTCTGTGTGTTTTTATTGGCGAGCTTATACCTTCGAACCAGGAATGGATTTTGCCACTGTGGCATGGCCTCAATTTTGGCAAGGCTTAGCGGTTGCATGTTTCTTTATGCCGTTAACAACAATGACATTATCTGGATTACCCCCAGAAAAAATGGCATCTGCGTCAAGTCTTTCAAATTTCTTAAGAACATTGGCAGGGGCAATTGGTGCATCGTTAACTACGACAATTTGGACACAAAGAGAATCACTTCACCATGAAACCTTTGTAGAAAAAATTAATCCACTTGATCCTGATTCACAAATGGCATTCCAGCAAATGAATGATCTTGGTCTTTCAAATGAACAGGCATCGGCCTATTTAGCGAAAACCATTACAGAACAAGGATTAATTATTTCAGCCAATGAGATTTTCTGGTTAGCTGCAGGTATTTTCCTTATCATGATGATCGTGGTTTGGTTTGCTAAACCGCCATTCTCTCCAGGAAAATAACGCAATTCACGTAGATCTTATACATAAAAAAAACCGCTTAAATCACAATGATTAAGCGGTTTTTTATCATTTTTTATTTAACACTATAAAGCAATTAGCCTTGGTGCTGACGCCACCATTCTGCTAATAATACACCTGAAGCTACAGAAACGTTTAAGCTTTCAACGTGTCCAGTACCACCGATGTAAATGCTCATATCACCTTGATTTAAAGTGCTTTCACTTAAGCCATCTTTCTCTTGACCTAAGATAAGTACCATTTTCGCTGGTAATTGTGCTTTTGATAATGGCACACTGCCTTTATGGCTTGATGTTGCCACAAGTGTATAACCCGCCTTTTTAAATTTATCTAAAGTTTGAGCAAAATTATCAGCATCAATACCTTGGATATATTCAGCGCCACCTTCTGCGGTACGAACAGCCGCACCAGATTCTAATACAGCAGAATCAGGAGAAATAACCCCTTTCACACCAAAATGCGCACAACTACGCATAATTGCACCTACGTTATGTGGATTCCCCACATCTTCAAGTGCTAATACGCAATCATGTTCAGGTGCATCTTTCAGATAAGTTTCTGCATCATGACCGACACGTTTTTTAATTAAGAAGCATACACCACCATGGTGATCGGTACGGGCGGCTTTGACCATCTCTTCTTCTTCAACAACGTGATAGGCTTTACGATTTGCAGCCATCCATTTTAGTGCATCACGAAAGCGTGGTGTCACATCTTGTAAAAACCAAGCACGAACAATCGCGTCAGGACGATTTTTAAACATTGCCTGACAGGCATTTTCACCATAAATGCGAGTTTCTTCTAAACGCTGGCGACGTAGCTGTTCTGGATCGATTTGGCTCTTACCAGTAATGCCATCGTGCTCTTTAATTGCCTCTTCACCAGCAGGGCGAGAAACCGTTTTCCATGGAGAAAAACTTCCGCCTTCGCTATCGCGAGAAGGTTTTGATTCATTACGTGATGCGCCACGCCCTGAAGGCTTACCTGCTGCACCGCGGTCATCGCGACGAGAAAATTTGTTATCACCACGTCTATTATCACGATTTTTGTCGTTACGGTTATCACCACGACCATTTTCAGGACGGCGGGATGGTTTTTTAGGTTTATTTTCGGCATTGTCCTCACTACGGACATACATCACTTTTACTTTGCCGTTTTTACCTTCATAAGAATCGTTCATTTGTCTCTCCAACTGCAATAGGGGCGCAGATTACATGATAGTTTAGCAACTGTCACCGAGAGAATCACGCAGAGTAAGAGATAAACCTATATCAAAAAACTCTCACTTTAAAAATAAAATTAGATTTAACTTTTTCTCAATAAAAAACAATCGGTATATCAATATGTAAGAGAGCTATTCATTACTAGATTTAAAAAATTAAAAAGTGTATCCATGATTAATGTTTTCCTAAAATCATGATTAAATGTAGTTTGCTCTTCATCACTCAGGTTAAGAAAATTTTTCCCTGTATTGTGTAATACCGTTTCTATTGTGGATGTTAAATCAGTTTCTTTTCCATTATTTAAGTTATTTAATTCATTTTGTAAACTATCAATATAATTAAGCGCAAAAAGACCACAGCCATTAGGCACATTTTTTTGTAAGTTATCTTCTATATTAAAGGTATTAAATCCTTTTTCTTTTAGTCTAGATAATAATTTATGACGTTCATCATTATCTTCTTTGTTTGAAGATAATGAATCACATAAAAAACAGCTATTTTTATAAGTAAATAAAGCAACCCAATGGTTACCGTTGACTAAAACCACATGATTTTTTAACTCATCAGATTTATTATTCTTTTCTATTTTATTAAGTATTGTTTCATAGTGACCAATATCACATTGATAGGATTGAAGTGAAACCCAAGACTGTAATTCTGATGCAGAGATATAACGATTACTGCTACTTACGCTTTCAGCATTATTAGCAAACACGCTTTTAGTAGATTCTATATTTAAATAATTATCAATCGCTGAGATAAAAACATTATTCCCTTTTCCCTGTTGCCCAGCAATCGCATCCCCACAAGCCATGGCGCTTAATAAAGGTCGCTCTTTGAAATATTCTTTATCGTCTCTTACTTTTATTTCATAGAGTGATTTAATAAATTCTTTAATATCACCTCTTATTGAATTATTTAATTTTGAATAAATTAAATAGAGTTGATTAGTGGCATATAAGCTTATTTCTTTATTTTCATGAAACATGATATTGACTAAATATTCTAAATCTTTTGAACTTCCATTTCTTATTGAATCAGCGAGTTTATCTATTTGACTTTTAGCAATATTAATATTACAAAGTTTAATACCAAAGCTATCAAATAGCTTTTGAATTTCATTATCGTTAATACTCTGTTGATTCGCTATAAAAGAGATTGGCGTTATATTCATATGTCACCACAACTTATTAAATAATAATAATAATCCTATTACCATCCTATAAATTAACTTTCATAAAAAAAACAACTGATAGTAGACCTTTGGGTATCATGATAATATTCGATTCTTTTTTATCAGTATTGGTCAATCTGTTATGCGTGACAATGCAGTCTCTCGACTTCGTCAATATCGACTTTCAATTTCAACTCGTCCTTTTAAAGCGCGAGGTTTTCGTACAAAACGTTGCACTTTTTGCTTATTACCAGAAAAACAGTGTCTTTGTGATACGATTGTCAATCAACCAGCAAAAAGTCAATTCTGTTTATTGATGTATGATACTGAAGTGATGAAGCCAAGTAATACGGGGAAATTAATTGCCGATGTATTACCAGACACACAGGCTTTTTTATGGTCCCGAACGACTCCAGAACAGGCCTTGCTTGATCTAATCAATACACCAGATAGGCAAGCTTATGTTGTATTCCCTGAAAGCTATGCATCAAAAGAACGTATTGTATACAACCAACTCCCTGCAAATAGCAAGCCACCTTTATTTATCCTTCTTGATGGTACTTGGAGTGAAGCACGAAAAATGTTTCGCAAAAGCCCCTATCTTGATGCTCTGCCCATCTTATCTTTAAACGAAGCCAGCCAATGTGACTATGTACTTCGCCAAGCAGCAAGAGAGGATCAACATTGTACTGCAGAAGTTGTGGCTTCTATTTTAGAGAATGTCGGCGATATTCAAGCTTCACAACAACTTTTTTCTCATTTTAGTTACTTTCGTCAACAATATTTACTTGGAAAACCAGACCGAAGTCAGGCAAAAGAAGAGCAAATCAGCTACATTGAATAGCAGTTGATAATGAAACGCTGGAGTGAATATGAGCCAACGAGGTCTTGAAGCACTATTACGTCCTAAATCTATTGCAGTGATCGGTGCCTCTGAAAAATTGGGTCGAGCAGGAACAACAATGATGAGAAACCTGCTCAGTGGCGGGTTTAATGGTCCAGTATTTCCGATTAATCCCTCTCGTGGCTCTGTTTCTGGTGTTTTTACTTATCCTTCTATTGATAAATTACCTCAGATCCCTGATCTCGCGATTATTTGTACACATCATCGCCGCAACCTTGAGCTACTAAAACAATTAGGTGAATCAGGTTGTAAAGCCGTTATTGTGCTTTCCGCACAATCTGAACAATTTCAACCAATAAAATTACTTTGCCAGCAATATCATATCCGCTTACTTGGCCCAAATAGCTTGGGGCTTTTAGCGCCGTGGCAAGGTTTAAATGCCAGCTTTTCACCTCTGCCAGTTAAAAAAGGAAAGTTGGCGTTTATTTCTCAATCAGCGGCTGTCGCCAATACGATTTTAGATTGGGCTTATTATCGTAATATTGGTTTTTCCTATTTTATTGCGTTAGGTGATAACCAAAATATCCAAGTTGATGATTTATTAGATTTTCTAGCAAGAGACAGTAAAACCAGCGCTATTTTATTGCACCTCGAACATATCAAAGATGCACGACGTTTTATGTCGGCATCTCGTAGTGCTTCGCGTAACAAACCGATTTTGGTGATAAAAAGCGGTCGTACTCAAAAAGCTCAACTGTTATTAGGCGATACACCGAGTTATGACGTCGCTTATGATGCTGCTTTTCAACGTGCGGGGTTATTACGAGTACAAGATACCCATGAAATGTTTTCTGCCGTTGAAACACTTAGCTATATGACGCCTTTAAAAGGCGAAAGATTGATGATTATGAGCAATGGCTCTGCGCCTGCGGCCATGGCGATAGATGAGTTATTTTTGCATTCAGGCAAGCTGGCGAAACTGACAGATGAAACAACGCAAAAACTACAAATGGTTATTCAAGAAGAAAATAGCATTCGTAACCCACTAAACTTAGGTGATGATACAACCGTTGATCGCTATATTGCAACGCTCAATTGCTTATTAGATAGTCATGATCATGACGCTTTATTACTTATTCATACCCCAAGTGCTATTGCACCTAGTATTGAAACAGCACAACGCGTCATAGCAGCAATTAATCAGCATCCTAGACGAAAATGGCTCACCGTTTTTACTAACTGGGGTGGAGAATATTCATCTCAGCAATCGCGTAAATTATTTAGTGAAGCAGGAATTCCAACCTACCGAACACCCGAAGGTGCCGTCACCGCATTTATGCATATGGTGGAATATCGTCGAAATCAGAAACAATTAAAAGAAACGCCAGCATTACCTTTAGATGTCAAAATGAATACGCAACAAGCACATCGTTGCATTGAAGAAGCATTAAAAAATAAGCAATATCGATTAGATACACACCAAGTTCAGCCCATTATGGACGCTTACGGTTTTAATACACTTCCTACTTGGATTGCTCATAATGCACAAGAAGCTGTAAATATAGCGGAAAAAATTGGCTATCCCGTTGCACTAAAATTACGTTCTCCTGATATTCCTCATAAATCTGAAGTACAAGGTGTCATGCTTTACCTACGTGACAGCACTGAAGTTTCATCAGCGGCCCATGCCATTATTGAACGAGTAACCGAACTCTACCCTGAGGCTCAAATTCAGGGTTTATTAGTGCAAAGTATGGCAAATCGAGCAGGCTCTCAAGAACTACGAGTCGCAATAGAGCAAGATCCGATTTTTGGCCCATTAATTGTATTAGGTGAAGGGGGAGTTGAGTGGCAAATAGAAACGAAAGCCGCAGTTGCTTTGCCACCTCTTAATATGGCGCTTGCTCGCTATCTGGTTATTAATGCAATAAAAAGCGGAAAGATACAGCCAAGAAGTGCTTTACAGCCTCTAAATATCTTAAGTTTAAGCCATTTTTTGGTACAGGTTTCTCACCTACTTTTAGATTGTCCACAAATAGTTAGGCTAGATATTCACCCATTACTGGCTTCTGGTAATGATTTTACACTATTAGATGTTGCAATGGAGTTAGCTCCACTGCAAGGTGATCCTCACCAAAGGCTCTCTATCCGCCCTTATCCTAATGAATTAGAAGAAACATTTTATTTAAGAGATAGCAATCCTTGTTTTATTCGCCCTATTTTGCCTGAGGACGAACCTCTACTAAAAACGTTTATTAATCAAGTGACAAAAGAAGATCTTTACTATCGTTATTTTAGTGAGATAAGTGAATTTACTCATGACGATCTCGCGAATATGACGCAAATTGATTACGATCGAGAAATGGCTTTTGTCGCAATCCGAAATCCTGAAGATCAACCTGAAATCATTGGTGTTGCCCGCGCAATGGCAGATCCAGATAATCAACATGCAGAATTTGCTATCCTTGTACGTTCTGATTTAAAAGGAAATACCTTAGGCCATCAACTTATGACTAAACTTATTAACTATACTAGAGAACATGGCATTAAACGTTTAACCGCAATAACCATGCCTGAAAATCGCAACATGATAAGTTTAGCAAAAAAACTAGGGTTTTCTGTTGAAGTACAATTTGATGAAGGAATAGTCAATCTTGATTTGCAGCTTGAACCATCAAAAAATAGCCTAATGCTATAATCATAAAAGAAAGTTTCTTTATGTGATTGTTCACGCATCCTTTGATAAATTAGCTATATATGATGATTTTATGCGTACATCCCATATAACTAATGTTATGATCAGTAGATCGGTTAAAGAAAATCCACATGGACGATGGCTCCATCTGCCATCATAAACAAGAGAATTAAGCACTGTGATGTTGTCTAAACTAAAACTTGCTAAGCATCAACAACACCTTGCACAACTGCCTAAATTAGCTCAGTCAGTTGCTGATGTTGAAACGCTTTATCAAACATCCGCGTTTCGCAGCACCTTATTGAAATATATTGCTCAAGCCCAAAAAGAGATCTTTATTACAGCTCTTTACCTAGAGCACGATGAGGCCGGTGAAGAGATCCTTGATGCGCTTTACACCGCAAAACAACAACGTCCTGAATTATCCATTACCGTTATTGTTGACTGGCACAGAGCTCAACGTGGGCGAATTGGTGTCTCTGCTGATGCGACAAATGCAGATTGGTATTACCATGTTGCACAACAGCATCCTGATATAGAGCTCCCTATTTATGGGATACCTGTTAATACTCGTGAAGCGCTAGGTGTATTACACCTTAAAGGCTTTATCTTTGATGATACGGTTATTTATAGTGGTGCAAGCATTAATAATGTGTATTTGCATAAGCTAGATAAATATCGCTATGACCGATATCATATTATTCAAAATAGTGAATTAGCAACCACAATGAAACAGTTTATTGTGGACGATCTTCTGCAATCTGAAGCTATTCAACGTCTTGATATCAAAGATAGAGTTCGTTGTGCTGAAATAAAAAATTGCATACGTCAATTTCGTTTTAATTTACGCACGCGTGATGGCTATGATATTAAAACCAATGCTTCTAATCATGAATTAGCCGTCACGCCTTTAGTAGGTTTAGGTAAGAAAAATATCTTAAATAAGACCATTTCTCACCTAATGGCTTCTACAGAAGAAAAATTAGTTATTTGCACACCTTATTTTAATTTACCAGCGATCCTTGTTCGTCAAATCAGCCATTTATTAAGAAATGGCAAACAAGTCGAAATTATTATTGGTGATAAAACGGCAAATGACTTTTATATTCCACCTGAAGAGCCGTTTAAAATTATTGGAGCCCTACCTTATCTCTATGAGATCAATCTGCGTAAATTTACCCAGCGTTTCCAGCGGTTTATTGATAATGACCAATTAACAGTAAGGCTCTGGAAAGACGGTGATAATACCTATCACTTAAAAGGTATGTGGGTTGATGATAATTGGCAATTGATTACAGGTAATAATCTTAACCCACGAGCATGGGGATTAGATTTAGAAAATGCGATATTAATTCATGATCCTAAACATGAATTGCATGAACAACGGCATAAAGAGCTAGATTGTATTCGCCAAAAAACACGTATTGTAAAACACTACCAAGAGCTAGAAAGTATTAAGCTTTACCCACTTAAAGTGAAAAAATTAATCAAGCGGTTACGACGTATTCGTGTTGATAGATTAATTAGCCGTATACTTTAACCAATGCTTCATTCGATAAGCCTTGCTAAATTACAGCAAGGCTTTTTTGTTTAATAATATTGTTTTCTCAAATCAACCTTTATCTTTAATAATCTTCTATATTAAAAACACTCTTATCAATGAAAAGGCTTTTATTTTTTATGAAATTAAAGCTCAAATATTGCTCTCTGATTATTTTATTATCAATAATGACTTTAAATGGGTGCACATCATTTCATTTTGCCAATGATAATTGGCAAGGCAAAGATAAAGCTCAACATTTCTTATTTTCTATGGCAGCCTCTGCGGGAGCAAATGCGTATACAGATCATCAAAAATATGGTCATAGAGAGGGATTATTAATTGGGCTCTCGTTTTCGATTAGTTTAGGGGTAGCAAAAGAGCTTTATGATAGTCGTCCTGAAGGTACTGGTTGGAGCTGGCATGATTTTGCTTACGATGTTGCTGGGGCAGTAGCGGGTTCATTGCTTTATCAGCAATTAAAGTAACACAAAATAGTATTCATAATAGAACAACTATTCTGTATTCCTTTAAGATATGATGAGTCAGCAATATAATATTAATATCGAAACATTATGGGTTATAAGTCCAAGAGTAATGATTAAAAATATCAAACCTTGAATGTGGATTTGTTTTATTGATCTGTTTAAAAACCCCCAAACGCAAAAAAGCCAACCCATTGGGTTGGCTTTCTCGTCTTAATTAATGCCTGGCAGTTCCCTACTCTCACATGGGGAGACCCCACACTACCATCGGCGCTACAACGTTTCACTTCTGAGTTCGGCATGGGATCAGGTGGGACCGCTGCGCTATGGCCGCCAAGCAGAATTCTTCAAATTCTTTAATTATTCGTCTCTTCCTGAGACTCACCCCTTTGGGGCCAGTGCTCCGCACTGTTCCAGTTTGTTCCAGACAAACTGGTCGATTTTATTACCCGCTTCTTTCCTTTCGGTCAGTCGCCAGCAATATTCAATCTTAAACAAGCTTACTTCACTAATCTTTGTCTCTCAGACAAAACACCTTTGGTGTTGTCAGGTTAAGCCTCACGGTTCATTAGTACTGGTTAGCTCAACGTATCGCTACGCTT